>JBDSZP010000159.1:0-31251 GCA_039925065.1 Luteolibacter sp. | reverse complement strand
CCATTAGCTGCGACCTTCGAGGATCGACATGTCATGGTATCAACCACACTCAGCAAGGCGATTTTGAGGGTTGCGGCTGATAAGGCAACCCGCACTCTGACTGACGTGCACTACTTTCCCAGCTATGAGATCATCACCGGGAATTTCAACAAATGTGGCTATTTCGAAGATGATCTCCGGTCGGTGAAGCCCGCCGGGGTAGCCCATGTGATGAGCCTTTTCATGAGGCATGGTACCACGGTTACAGAGGATGCGGAGATGTTGCGAATGATCGCCAACGACAACGAGATCTTTTGCGCGGAAGAGGCTTTGGCAATTGATCCTGATACGGGTAATGGCTGAGTAGTAGGTCCTACCGGAGTTTCTGAGGAGGGGGGGCGAACTTTTATCCTATGACTTCGAGTCTCTTAACAGATTTGCGAGTGTGGGGGTGGTTTCCGGAAAGGAGTCCGCGAACCCCTCGGGAGGTAATTGCTGACGCGCGGGCCGGAGTGCGACCAATTCGGTGAACAGGTCCTCATAACGCCTTGCCTGCAAATCGAACCGGAGGTTTTCCTCGGCGAATTTCCGGCAGTTCGGTCCCAAATTGCCGTTTCGCAGAACCTTGGCGATACCGATGGCGAAGCCGCTGACGTCGCCAACCTCGACGGTGTAACCGGTTTTTCCGTCGATGGCCATTTCCGGAATGGCACCGGTTTTGAATCCAACGACCGGAGTTCCACAAGAGATGGCTTCAGCGGTGGTGTTTGAGAATGTTTCTTCAAGGGAGGGAACAATCACGACGTCCGCTGCCGAATACGCGTAGGAAAGCTCCTCGGTATCTCCAATATAGCCGAGGTTGTGTTGATCGAAGGGAATGTCATCCGTGGCGGAGGTTTTTCGGCCGACGAGCAAAAGCAGCGGATTCAAATCGGGATCGGATGATTTCAACAGCACGAGCGCTGCCTTCGCTTCGCGGTAGCCTTTCACCTCGCTCGAATAGGAGGGGGCGAAGGCGATGATTCTGCGGTCCTGCGGCAGCCCCAACCGTTCGCGGGCTTCTTTTTTGCCCCGGGGGCGAAATACCTCGGTCTCGATGGAGTTGGGAATCACTTCGATCCGACAATCGCGAAATAGCGGTGCCCGGCGGATGATGTTGGCGGAATGTTGACTCAGTGCGACGAGTGTCAGGTTTCCGAAATTGTAGTTTCTCCGCTTCGCCATCAGGACCTTCGACGGGAAGTTGTTCAGGTTGTCCGCGAGTTGAGGGCAATTGGCGCAGTCCCGCATCCATTCCTCGCAGCCGTGGAAATAGTGGCATCCACCTGTCAGTGGGAACATATCCCGGAGGGTGATGACCACCGGCTTTCCGCAATGCGTCAGGTAGGCGATGTTCTCGATGGAAAGGAAACGCGCGGTCCAGTGAAGATTGATGACATCGGCCGTCTCGATCCATTCTGCGAGCTTGCTGTTCAGAATCACCGGGTGGTTGACGGTGAACATCGTGAGGTTGGGCCTGCTGCTGTTCGGTTTCTGAAGAGTCAACCAACGGTCGTCTTTCATCGTCGGGTGCGGGATGATCCTGACTCCCGGCTCCAATTTATGGTGGCGGAGGGTCGTGTGGATCGTCGGCGACACCACATCGCCGGCAAGGAGTCCTCGGTGGAGTCGATAGGCGGCGTATCCCGCGCCCTGCAGGGTGCTGGTCGAAAACAAGGCGGCTTCGATTCCATTTCCCGTGATGCGAAAAATCGACTTGGCCAGTGCCAGCATCTGGTTGTCCTCACTGAATGTGCTGAGCCTCTGATCCGCGTAATCGAGATTGTCCTCAAAGCAGGACGGATCGTCGATAGTTGCCAAAATGGCATCGGCCAAGGCGGCTGGATCGGCATGTGGGACAATACGGGCAAATCGATTCGCCTCACCAACGACCTCGGGCACGCCGCCCACGTCGGTTACGACGACGGGGAGTCCGGCGGCAATGGCTTCCAACACTGACATTCCGAACGTCTCGGTGCGCCCGAGGGAATCGTCGCTGTCCGTGGACGGGTGGACGAACAGATCGTATTGGCTGAAAAAATCCGGTTCCTGCTCGAAATCCACGAAGGCAATGAATTCGACGTGGGAGCCAAGCTTCAGTTCTGCGACTTGATCGGTTAACTCCTGAAGCAGGTCGCGACCGTTTGCGTAAACGATGGTCAGTTTCACGTCCACGTCTCTCCGTGCCCTGACGAGAGAAAGGGCTTCAAGGAGGTATCGGTGGCCTTTCCAATCGATGAGGCGTCCGATCGCCAGCAGTTTCACTGGTGCTCCGGGAATCCGAACGTGCCCTGGCTTGCGATGGGCTCGGAAACGCGGGTTTACCGTGTTGTTGACCAGATCGATTTTTCCGGCAGGAACACCGAACTCGACCAGCTTGTCACGGAGGAAATGAGAGACGGTCGTGAACCGCGAGTCCGTCCGCTGTGCATATTGATTCAGGATGTAATCGCGATAGGGCCCTTCCTGTTGGAGCCGGAACACGTCCAAGCCATGAGTCATGCTCAGAACGGGAAGTTGGATTCCCAGTGACCCGATGCGCTGCGCCAGCTTCCAGGTGTTCAGAGCAAAGTGGCCGATGATGGCATCCGGCCCGAGTGATTCAAAAATGTGCTGATAGATCGCGTTGCGTGTTTCATTGTTGAAGTCCATCCAAGGCATGTGGATCGCTTTGGCATAGGGACGGATGTCGTCGAGTTGTGAAAAGTCGTATAGCACGAAATTGTCGAACCCGGTCCGGGCCTCCAGACGGAGGAGCAAATCGTAGATGAACGTTTCGGAAGGGGCGGAAAATACAGTGACGAAATGCAACAAGACCTTAAGGCTCCGGGGCTTGCGGAGGGCCAGCTTCGCGTCGATGGCTGCGATGATTTCCGAAAAGCAGCCTTTCTTGGTGGCCATCCGGATGCAACTCTTGGGAATGTCGAGCGTGAGGCAGGCTTCGAGGTATATCAGGAACAATCCTTTCGAGTCTTTCTCCAGCAGGCGGAAGTTGTCGCGATCAATGAAACAATGTTTCACGTAATTCGCCAACGCGGACCGGAAGTGTGCTTCTTCCGGATATTTCCGGATGATCGACAGGGTGCGTGAAAGGCGTGTCCGATTGAAGCGGAGCAGGTAGATATCGCGGGCCTCCTCGGCGGTGAGAAACTCGAATTGCGCGCGATAGCTTCTGACAACCTCCGAAATGAAGAGGTCCCTGTGGGAGGATGAACCGCCTGAGGAAAGGCCGTCGTCCGCGAATGTGAACAGCGGCTCGGCAATCTGGTCGAAACGGACGCCTTTCTGATAGGCTGCCCGCATCCACACGGCGTCGCTGATGATTCGATAGTCCTCCGAATAAGGGCCGACGAGATCATAGCACCGGCGGCTCACCAGAAATGTGCCATGATTGATATTCAGGTGTCCGAAGAAAATACCGGAGTCCATGCCGTGCGACTTCACCGCGAGGCTGCCATGGTGGTAATCGCTGAATACCAGAGCACTACGCCGCTCCTGCGCCATGGCGACGGTCTTGCGAACGAACGAGGAATCGTAGAAATCATCTGAATTCAGCAAACAGACATACTGGCCTCGGGCGAGCCTGATCCCCTTGTTCATTCCCTGATAAATCCCGCCGTCCGGTTCGGAAACATAGTAATCCAAGCGGGACTCATGCTTGCGGATGATTTCCAACGTGGGCTCATCGCTTCCGCCATCGATGATGATGTGCTCGATGTTCGGATAATCCTGATTCCGAACGGAATCGATGCAGCGCTCGAGGGAATCTGGGTTGTTGAAGACAACGGTAATGATGGAAACGAGCGGATGCCCGGCGGTGTCGGACTTCGGCGGTCCCGTGAAACGCAGGCCTCCCTCAGCCTTTCGACGACCCGTCACGTCGGGGTAGCGGTCGTGGATGCCGCAGAACCGCGTGGGGGATGGGGAGGCGGGTTCCGGGCCGGATTCCTGAAGTTGCGGAGAAAGGCCGGCAAGACGCTCTTTCAAAAAAGCAACATCCGGGCACAGCTTCAATGCATCCTTGATCGCCCGGGCGGCTTTCGGGCGCTGGCCGAGGGCGAGCAGGATTTCCGCTTTCTTATCGTGATAGACGTAGAAATTCCCTTGGTTGAGGATTGCCTGCTCGGTTAGCTGAAGCGCCTCCTCGAGCTGATGGCAGGAGATGAGACGGTTGATTTCCGGAAGCATCAAGTTGCCGGTTGGGTGCGGTTTTGACATTGGTTTCAGGAATCACTTTTATAATACCAATCATCCCATTGCGCTTCCTGGCAGAGGTAGCCATGGGATTCCAGCAGATTTCGGATGCTCTTCCGCTGTTCGGTGAAATTATGTTCAATCGTCAGCAACCTCACATCCCATTGATCGAAGGGGAATTTTTCCAAGATGGAGAATTCGCTGCCCTCGGTGTCGATACTGAGGTAGTCGATGGTGACAGGCGCGTCGTGGGCCTTTAAAAAGTCGTGAAGGGAAATGGTGGTGAGGATGGCGGTGTCTCCTGTCTCGCGGTAGGCTTCGCGTTTCGCCTTGTGATTGTCGCTGTCCGCATCGCGGGCCATGCCACCGTAGACTTCGGCGAAGATGAACTCCACGAGTTCGCCTGAGACGGCACCGATGCAGGCGTTTGTCACGGTGCAGAGGCGGTTTTTTTTCAACTCGTCGAAGAACGTGGGATTGGGCTCGGCACACAGTCCGTGCCAGCCGAATTCCTTTTCGAGCAGGTAGGTGTTGCTGAGCAGGATGCCGTTGGTCGCTCCGAACTCGACGAAGTATCCACCCCGCTTGTAGGAGGTTTTTTCCAAAACCCAAAGGTCCTGCTCGATCTGCGAGGACGCACGTTTCCGTAACTCGGCAAGCCAGTGGGTCTGGGCTTCCTGCAAACTAGTGGGGGGCTGGTTTTCCAGTGTTATACCGTTCCGTAGCTGACCGCGCCGTTGGGCGAGGGAAAGTTCATCGTGCAGCAGGCTCATCTCGGATTTCAGAATGGTCACGTGAGTTTCCAGGTTGCTGCCGGGTCCGGCTTGCTGATGCAGGCTGGTGATCTGGCGATCCGCCAGTGTTGCCGCTTCCTGCAGCAGGCCGAGGCGGGTGAGTTCACGGAATGTCCGGTCGTGACTGGCTAGCGGGCTCTGCGGTACCGCAGGGCAGCTCACGGCGTCTTGGAAGTGCGCGGTCATGCGTGAATCATCACCGAGGAGAGCCGCGCAGCACCCGAGAGTATTGTGAACGCCGGCGACCAGGATTTTTGCGAGATCTCCACCGTCGATACCCCAATCGCGGGCTTGTCGGGCCCACAAAAGCGTTTCGTCCCGATGGCCGAGCTGGTGGTGGGCGGCCATTGCCAACAGTGATAGGCTGCACCTGTCCGGGTGGTGCTCCAACAGCGTGCGGTCGAGCTGGCATAAACCGGTCCAATCGCCTTGGCACCATTGTTCCTGCGACGTTTCCAGCAGTTTTCCGGACTGCGGATCGTGTGATGTCGATTGAGAGGTCTGAACCATGGTGGTTTCAGTGTTAGGAGAGAAGTCCTTGCCGCTTCAGGTCCTTGATGAGGGAAATCTGTTCCTCCGCCTTGCCCAGTTCCTCGCGCTGCAACCCGACGCGGTGTTTGAGATCGTGGATCTCGGCGTCCTGTTGTTCGACGCGGCTGCGGCTGGCAGCAAGCGCCGCTCGGTGGTCGCGCACATAGAGCGCTAGTGCCAGCGAGGGATGCCGTTCGCCGCTCAAGTGGACGCACCGGAACCCGGCCTCTTGCAACAAGGCATCGACCGTATTGTGGCGGGCAGCCGGGACGGCGAATGTTCCGGATGTCACCACCCGCGCCAGGATGACGTCGAGCCGGGCCAGAGCCGCTCCTGCGGATTGTAGCAAGGCGGCGGCGGGGAGGCAGTCCAGCATCAGCCAGTTCGCGGGGCCGGGAGCTGCGGAAATCAGGCTGGCGAGCGTGATGCCTGGCTGTGGATCGGCGGCATTGTCAGGATCGGCCGCTTGTAGATTCGGCCAAAGTGCCCGCAAGTCGGACGCTGGGATCAGGCTGCCTTCTGTAGGAATGTTGGACTGATGGAAACGGACCGGCTCGGAAACAGGCGCCACCACCTCGTGACGCGCGCTCCAGCCGTCACGTGCGGGCAGATTGCGGCGGAGAATTTCAAACAGGGACTCGTCTGCCTCGATCAACCATGTGGGAGCGGCTGGTGATTGAAGCAACCACTGGACGAGCGGACCGTAGCCAGCCCCGGCACCTATCAGGATGGTGCCTTGCACGGGGGCCGCGGCCCGAAGCGTGTCGAGCCAAGTATTCAGTGGTGGTGGGCTCATGACTTTGATGGACGGGTTGCAGGATGGCGGGAGGCGCGGGTTTGCTGGAAGGCCTTCCATTCGCGGACTAGGGCGAAGGGCATCGTGAACCAGCCCGCCGGATTCCGGCCGTGCTTCACCAGCACGCTTCCCAAGCGATAGGATAGGTGATTTCTAACGCGATCGGCTTCGTGGGCGTCGTCGTAGGTATGGATGGGAGGAAATTTTTTGGAGCCCCGGCGTTTTTGATCCGCGCGGTAATGAAACACTTCGGCGGTCAGGGAGAAGGGCATGAGCAACCAGCCACCCAGGCTGCGGGAGCGTTTGACGAGCGTGGCTCCGAGGCGATAGGAAAGCTGCTGTTTCACCCGTTCAGCGGCTCCCAAAGTCTTCTTCTGCTTTGATGGCATTTTTGGCGCGGCGATCTTCGTCTTGTCCTGCCAAGTTTCGCCTCTCATGTGAAGATACTCGAGCTGTTCCTGAACCTGATGCAACTGGCTTAACTGGAGGCACCGTTCCTGATAAAACTGATCGATGATCTCATTCATCAAGCGGCGTTGTGCGACCAGCGCACGCCAGGCCGCGTCGCTCGGTTCCGCTCCCTTTGTTTCGGAAAGGAATGGCAGATTGGCGGAAGCCTGCATTTCGCTATAGAAATGGAGGTAGGACGGGTGACCGTCCAGATAGTGATCCAGCAGATAGCGTTCGGCTGCCTCCGCACGCAATGTGTTGATGGCTTTGGCCGGGTCGCGGGTAGTCAAGGCCAGCGCACGTCGAATCGATTCGGTGCGGGGTGTGTGGATTTCATGACAGGCCTCTTCGCCGCGGTTACCGGGTTTGCCGGGGATTTGGAGGCATCCGCCCAGTTGGGCGAAGAACTCATCCGGAGCGCTTCGGACCTGGCTGGAGCTCACCAACAGGCATCGTTCCGGGTGGCGGAGAAAAAATTCCAACATCGCACCATTGTAGGCCAACCAATCATCAAGGCACTGGAGAGTGCTGGATTCATTAAGTTCCCCATCCTCGTGAACGGCTGCCTCTTCAAGCGCCCTGCCCGGTTTGTCATAGACCAGAATGAACGCCGCCTGCGGGTCCAGTTCGGACCAATAATCGAGAACGTGGATGGACTGCGTGTCAGCCCAACCCCAGAATTGCTGTTCCGCATTTCCTAGCAGGAGGTCGGCCGCGATACCGTGCCAGACGGGAGCCGCCACGATCTGTCGATAGTCCGTCTTTTCTGCTGCGATTTTGGATAGGGCGGGACGGTGGGCGCGTAAAAGAGCATCCGTGATTTCGCTGGGCTGGAAGCCTTCCCGTCGGGAGGGAAGGGGACTTTGCATGCCATGATTCCGCAGGCATGCCTCTACTTCAGATATTTCAGCGGCCGAGTGTCCGGCGATGATGACTTTGTTCATAGTAGCAGCGAAATTTGAGGCGACAGCGGCCTCGGCATGAGGACACAGAGGAATGATTTTGCGTTTCCAAGGCAAGGTTAATTTGGCACCGGCGTTTCCCTCGCAGAGGCCGCCCGAAAGAGAAGCAGTTCGCCGGGCTCCGCATGATTCGGGGCGGTGGGCACCGACTCCTGCCCTGCGCCTAGAAGGATCCTGACAATCGCATCCCGAGTCGTGCCGCCCTCACACAGGGGAGGATCGCACACGCGGAGGGCGATCCAACGAAAACGTCGCAGCAAATCGGAAGGTGTGGCGGCGAGCGCGGCGGCTTCGGCACCGTTGAGCTCCAGCACAAGCAGATTGTGCGTGCCGCTCAGGTTGATCCCCTCACAGACGCTGGCAATGGTCGTGGTAGTGACAGCGCATTCGCGGGCAATGCGGAATGCTGGCATGCGCTCCATCATGCGGCGCGGCTGGGAAAGCCAAAGTTGTTCCGGTGCCGCGCTGTCCTCACGGACGTTGTGGACGATGAAGGCGGTGTCAGTGCCCGGTTCCCCGGCGATCACCGCTTGGATCACGGAGATTGTCCCGTTGATGTTTGTTAGTTTGCGGAGTCTGGAGACCGGTTCGGCCAGCGCTTCCACGAGAAGCACGCTGCTGGCTCCCAAGCGGCAGTAGTTCTCGAACTCGTCGCAATGGCCTGCCCCGAGGTGGACCACCGTATCGAAGCGGCTACTATCGACTGAAATGGCCAGAATCGCATCTTGCATCGACGAGTGATAGCGCCCGCGGAGATTAAGGCCTGGCCCCGACCTGAGTGCCGAAAGTCCGGCAGACTTTGAACGGCTGCGCGAAAGAGCGATTCCATTGGAGAGGCACCGGGCGGGCCTTGCCATCAGGGCGACGAACTCAGACTTGAGCTGCTGGGCCACCCGATCACTGTCGAAGTGTAGACGGGCGAAATCCTGTCCCGCGTTTCCGATTTCGAGACGCCTCTCCGCGTCCAGGCTCAACTCGATGGAATCAGCCCACTCGGCGGGATCGGTCCCCTCCATCAGGAACGCGTTGACACCGTGGTCCAGAGATTCACCGAAACCATGGCGGCAGGTGAGCACGGGTTTGGCCATCGCCATCGCTTTCACCAGCCGGGAAGGTAATCGGAAACGGTTGAAAGTATCCGGCAAGCCGGGCGAGCACACGACGTCACAGGCCTTGAGCATTCCCATGTAATCGTTGTCATTGGCGAGATCGACGTCCGCGAACGCGATTTCCGGCAAAAGCTGTTCCCGCGCCATACGCGCGATTGGGAGGGAGGAACGCGCGGGGGTCACCACCAGGGCGATCGGACATCCCGACTTCGCGGCAACCTGGTTAAGTGCATCGAGAAACGCAGCGTATTCGTCAGAGTAGCTATAGAGAGAGCCGCCGATGAAATAGACCACCCGGAACGCATCGATTCCCATGCGGCCGAGAATTTCCGCCCGGTCGTCCGCTGTAAAAGGGAGTCGCTCGAAATCGGCTACCGACGCGACCGGAGGAACCACGAGGGTCGGCCTCTCGTATTCCTTTGCCAGTCTGGCTTCGAACGGAAGCCAGATGGCGGTATGAAGTGATGCCAGACGGTAGCAAAGCGCGCGGGTGATGGGTTCGACCCACCGGTCATGGCGCGGATCCAACAACACGTTGATGCTGTGATTCAGATTGATGGCCGCGAGATAGTGCGTGATGTCATCCACAGTGAGTTGTGGTTTGTCGATCAGCGTCAGAATCTCCGCCGCCGCCGTGCCATGATGGGTTTCATAAACCTGGACGTCGTCGTCCTCGGATTGCATCGCAAGCCGGGCACCAGTGAGGACCATGATTTCCAGTGCCGCACGCTGGGCCCTTGTGCGGACGCCGCTCTCATAGACAATATCCGGCTTGAACAGCGTGACCCTGTCCCTAACGGGTTCGGCGAGTCGCAGGCCTTCGAATGCAAGAGTACACCAGCGCACTCCGTTCTCCATCGTTGGGCATTTGCCTTCGGCGAGAACCATCACCTCGCAACCAAGCCGACAGAGGGACCAGGCCAGGTTTTGAATGTAGCGGCCGGAGGCTCCCTTTCGGGCACTGGGAAGGATGATCAGGATTCTGAGAGGAGCGTCCGGCACGGGTGAGGTCACCGGCATGGATGGCGTGGCTGGGGTAGGCGATTCGATCCCCTCGGAATGGGTTTCAACCAAGTGGCGGATCATGTCCTCGATTTCAACGAGCCCGCGATCAGGCACGAAATAACGCGAGTGTTCCAAGTAGACCACATGGAAGATTTCCTCCAGCGACCGTCGCCGCTTTCTCCTCGGAACGACGCCGTGATCGATGGTGAGCCCCCAACCCGCGTAAAATGGCACCGCGAAACAATGCACCTCCTTGCCAGCCAGCAACGCCTCGAATCCCCACCGCGACGTGCAGACGAACACCTCGTCCACCATCTCGAACAGGCGGAAGGGATTCACGTCGAAATCGATGAACGTCACGTGGGGCGGTGGCGTTTCGGGCAACGTCCGCCCCAGATAGGATGTTGCGGAAAAGGAATCCGGATGGAGCCTGATGAAAATGTCGTGGTCCGTCATTGCGAGCGCAGTTTCCCACATCCGCTCGAAGCTGAGCATACCGCCCAGTCCGGCGGCCACCGTTTCGTCCGCCAGCGGTTCGTCGATCAGTAAAACGCTCTTTCTGTTACGAGCGGGGAGAGTTCCCCGCGGATCGGAGAAGGGCAAGTCAGCGCGGCGGGAAACCCGGTGGCGGACAATTTCTGCAGCGCAATCCGCAGCCCTTTTCGTTTGCTCGTCTGTGAGGTGGAAGTCCTCCGAATTCAATCGGTTTTCCAGAAACGACGGGCGCGTGGTATCGTAGTAAGGAGTATCCGGGGAGATGATGATCGACTGCGCGCATCCGCCATCGCCGGTGGTGGGGGAACGCAGGAATCCGCAGTCGATGTGGAGGAACGGTTTCCCTCTTTCGGCGGCCAATTGGCGTCCGAGATTCTGACCTCGGTGTTCCTTGCCATTGAAGCCGGTAAAAACGTCTACTTCTTCCGCTTGTTCACGGTCGCCCAAAGGTGCGACACAGCCGCCAAAGTCCAACATGGTGGCAATCGCAAGTTGCTTGCTGCCGGGTTTGAGGGGAAGCGAGACCCGCCCTTTGCCGAACGGCTCCACCCTATCGCGGAACAGATGCGAGATAAAGCTTTCGCCCTCCCGCCTCACTGATGGAGGAACCGGACGCAAGCAGGCCAAGGCCTCACGCAACCCCCGGTCGTCGGGAAACCTGAGGATGGCTTCCGAGAGCACCGTTTCCGCCCGCCGGAACAGTCCCTCGGCGCAATACGCCCTGCTGATCCGTTGGTAAACCGCAGGGCTGTGTTGATCCGGAAAGCGTTTGATCAACTCGAGTGATTGCTCGATTCCCAGGGAGTGAAGTCCCGCCGCCAGGGATATTTTTCCGAGCCGCTCCGCCAGAAAGTAATCGTCCGGATGGAGTTCCATACCCCGATACACCAGATCTCCGGCCTTGTCGAAATCGCCCTCCTCCAGATAGTAATCGGCCACGTTCTTGAATGCCTTGGCGGGGGATTTGTTTCCACCGAGCTCGATCACGCGCTGCCAACGGCTCAACCTGGTTTGAGGATCGTCCAGCGAATTGGCTATCTGGGCGTGGATCAATGCCAGCCAGAGGTTGGTGGGATGGATTTCGACGCCGCGCGAGCAGATCCGGTCAGCTTCTGCCAGATCCCCCGATATTCGTGATTCCTCGCTTAACTTCCGGAACACGGCGGCCGGGCATTGTTTCTCCATTCCGCCGGTTAGGATGTCGCGCCAATCTTCGTTACTCGGCGCGGGAGTTTCGGAGGTTTTGACCCGGAACATGCGTCTGGCGAGTCTGACCAACATACGCTTCGCAGCAGGCGCGATGTTGGATGAACTTTTTTTCGGACGCTTCATTGGCGATGAATTGTTAGATTTTGGATCTGGCTGGGGATGGCTTGCAAAGTGCGTGAGGCGGATGGCTCCGGAGAGGGTTAGTTTCCGCGTTTCTCGTTCCATTCCCGCTGGATGCGCTCGAACGGATAAAACGCATGCAACAGCCGGTAGTCCTCCTCGAAGAATAACCGGAGTTTTTCCAATTGCCCTGCGCTCAGGCAGGAGACGTCCAGTTTCGGACCACCTGTCTGGGCGTGACGCAGCTTCACCGGCTTGCCGACGATCCCTGATAGGTCGGATTCTAGCTCGGCAAGGCCCTCAAAAGGATACACCTTGGAGAACAATGCAAGATCCTGAACGACCGGGGCCACGGGGCGGGTATGCACTAGTATCGAGGGAATCCGTTGGTATTGTTCCAGCATGTCGACGAACTCGCCGGGGCTGGGATCCGGCTTGATTTTGCCGGGCTTGATTTTGAGCTTTTTCTTCTGGATCGCCAGCGCCTGGATGTTTTCCGCGGAGAGTTCGCGGTGATGAACGACCCGGTTCGCATAGGCGGATAGGAAGCGCTTGATCGGATCCCTCACGACCACGAATCGGAATTTTCCCTCGCTGACGGCCGCCTTGTGACAACGGAAGTATTGATGGATGTGAGCCGCGCCGGTGGCGGCTTGGGTGAATCTCTCGCCATGTTCGAGCTCGAACATGGTGTGCTTGATCGAAGTGTTCGCCACTTTTGGCAGAGGCAGATAACCGATGGAGTGTTTGGTGCAGAGAATGCCTTGCATGCCCGGATGGTTCGTTGGTGGTAAGAGGAAGATCCTGTTGGATCCGCGAATTCGCAGTCACTGCGTCTTTAGGGAGCTGAAAAAACGGCGCATGGGTTTCTTGATCCGCCGGATGAGGAAGCTCTTGATCGGTCCGCGCACGATGGGTTTCGGATTATCGAAACATCCGACGTCAGTGCCGATTGAAAGGCCGAGGCGACCGTTGATATAGGATTTCCTGCCGATGACACCCAGCGCGGAGATCCTGCCCAGCGGTAGACTGACGCCGTTCCAGTTCAAGTGAGTGATCATGATATCCTTGTATCCATGAGAGTTCCGGTGCGTGAACTCGCGGATGTCATCCTCCGCTTTGAAAAAGGAATATTTGCAGGTGATCAGCCATGCGATGAATCTCCTAACGCAGTCTGCCGACGGCGAGCTGCATGCCCCGTCCGCGAGCATGCCAACTGCTTCGGCCAGATTCTTCGCGCGGAACCCCATGCCTTCCATGTTGTAATACGCATTGCCGATCGTGACGGTGGGCTTTCCGTGGATCAGGGATAGCAAACCGACCCCGGAGTTATAGCAGACCGTAGCGTCACAGGCGTCGATGACAGCGTGGACATTTTCTTCGTTTTCGCAAACCACGAGGTTCGGCGGTCCGCCCGTGAACGAGTCGCGGTTCAAGGGATGAGCCTTGACGACGAAAACCATCTCCGGATGGGCGAGCGCGGTCTCGCAGATCGCCCCTTCGAAGTCTAGGTAGGATTGTGTGGGGGCCACGAATCGAGTCACCGCCATGTCGTCGGCCAGTTGTAACGGTATGAAAACCCGAGTGCCGCGACCGGTCGCGAGCCGCGAATGGGTTTGTTGGGTTTGCTCGTAGTCGGTGAGATTCTCCAAGGTCCATCCACCGCTGCGGATCTTGCTACAGGTTTCATCGGCCGCTGCGAGGGCCTTCGCGTCCGGCTGAGGGGACAGGTCGTGGTAGTTCAGGAAATCCGGATCATTGTAGGACACGTCAGCCGCGTAGTAGACCGTGGAAGGCAGAGCTCCTCGTTCGACCACGACCACCTCCACTCCGCATTCCCGGGCGAATTCGAACAGCCCGTGAAATGTGCTGTGGGACTTCATGTACGGATTGAAGATCATGAAGAGGTCCACTCGGCCGTCGGCGAGCGATTTTCGGGCGGCTTCGATGGTTTCGACGGCCTCGCCGGAGATTAGCTCAAGCTTGTATCCGAGAGCTCGGAAGGGCAGGAAGTATCCGTAGTGTTCCTTGTCCTTGCAGACGCAAAGCGCCGTTTTCTGGCGGGGGATATGGTCGATGCCTGCCAGGTTTTCCGGGGACTTTAGGTATTGCGATACGGCCTCCCGGAAGATGCTCCGGCTCCAGTCGTTGGCATTCCGCCATGGATCTTCGGGCGGACAAGGATGCCAGAGATGGAACGCCTTGAATCCTGCGGATTCGCCGCGAAACGACACCGCCTCGCACAAGCGGCGGAAGCCGGCGTATGGTCGCGGGCCGAGAAAGGTCGCGCTGGCGGGTTTATGGATGTCCGAGTCGAGCTGGTCGGGGAGGTGGACATGCCGGGTGTAGAACGCCATGCGGATCATCAGCTCGAAGTCTTCCGATCCATGTCCCCTGAACCTTGAATCATAGCCACCGACAATCTGGAAAAAATCACGGGTGCAGAGGAAATTGTTGGAATAAGGCGCGATGAACTCGGCGACGGGAGGGCTGGCGCTTTCGGTGGCCATTACGCCGAGCTGCTGCAGCAATTTATGCCTTTCCGCAGGGCGGGCCGCGCTGAATCCCCGCGTGCTCTCTTCGTTCAAATGGTAAGCAGGGAGATTGAGGACGATGTCCCGGATGGACCTGAAATCATGATCGTTCGCGTGGCGGGCGAGATCGCCGTAGTGGCCGGGACCGCTGAAGAAGTCGATGTCGGTGAAATATAGCAGATCCGTCCTGGCTGCGTTCGCGCCTTCATTCCGGGCGATGCTCAGAGAGAAAATTCCGGCGTCAGGGAGATGCAGGTAGGTGAGGCCATCCCGTTGGCAGATCCGGTGGATTTGTTCCGCATATTCCGGGGCCGAGCCAAAATCAACGATGAGGAATACGGGTGCCGGATCAAAGTGGGCGGCCAGAATTTCCAACCGCTCGAGCACCCACGGGTTGTTTTCATGGGCCCGGATGCTGATGACCGCCGTGATATCGCGGCTTCCATAATCGCGGTCATCCGAAAGCAGGCATGGAGCGAAATTCGGAGACCGCTTCTGATGAGGGAACATGCTGGAACAAGGAGTGGACGGGAGGGCGTCCGAGGATTCTAAGCTCTTTCAAAGACCGACAGCGTCAGGGCGCGGAGGATGAGGAAGGCCAACACGCCGAGGCATAGAATGCTGGTGGTGGCATATGCGCGCCGCGGAGTGGCGATATCCTCCGGCCGATAGGGACGCTGGATGACCGTGAAGAAGCGGGACTGCGCGGCGGCCCCGTTCCGGTTTTTTTCCAGAAGAGTTTCAGCCCCTGTCCGCAGGCGTGTGGCAAATTCGAGCCGGAGCTGGAGTTCTTTGAACCGCATGAGCAACTGGTTGAGGCGGTCTTTTTCGGGACCCGAAAGCTTGGCGCTCTCCGTGTCGATCAGCTCGTTCAACGAGCGGATGTGGCTGCGGATTGAATCGATGCGGGGCGAGTTTGGCGAATCCCTCAGGATCGAGGAAAGCTCGGCTTCCGCCCTGAGGCTTTCCATCCGCATGTCCTGAACTGCCTTGAGATTGCCGGCGATGACCTCGTCCGGACTGATGAAATTGTTCTCGTTCTGCAAGGAAATCATCTCATTGTTCACTTCCTCCACCTTCTTGGCGGTGCGCTCGACCTCGCCGCGGACGAAGCCGAGTTGCTGCTGGGCGATGTTCTGATCGACCACGTTCAGGTAAGCCTCCGACTTTTCAAGCACTCTGGTGGCAATTTCCTGGGAGAGAGCCGGGTCGAAGGTGTCCACTGTGACCATCGTGAGTCCGGAAACCATATCGAAATGGGCAGTGATGCGTTTTCTATAATATTCAAGACGCTCCTCAAGATTGGCTTTCGGATCGAGACGGAAAACGAGATCTTTCGAAGGGGCGCTGTAGCGTTTGGCAAGATCGAACTCCTTTTCCAAGTCCAGCAGGAGATCCGCAGAATTGATATAGCCGATGGCCAATTGCGAGTCGGACGAGCCCGAGTCCGAGAGACCTGGCAGGGCCAGTTGAAGCATGCCGGATTGCGCGCCGGTGGCATCCTGCCGTGAAATCTTGAATGCCGCATTGCTCTCGAAGCGGTCCTGGGTGAGGAACCAAAGGTAGCAAAGGGTGACTACAAGACCGATGAAATAGAGGACGGCAAGAAAACGAAGTATTAGCTGGGAGAGCCCGGCCTTGCGTTTTATGTGGATGTAGGTAGCGCTCATGGATTGGAAATTGATGGATCTTTGGCGGGATCCTGGCTGTTTGTTTTTGAAAGTCGGTTGGCCCGGCGTGCTGCTCTTTTTTCGGCTTTCCGGATCGCTGCCGGTCCGAACTTCTCTTGCCGGTTCTCGTGATTTTTGTGCTCGTGGATGTAATCGTCGTAGGCTTCTAGCCCGTCCTCGATGTTCGGATAGTAATCCGCGACCCCGTCCCGCAGGAACAGCGCCGCGTCGCACGTTCTGCGCAGGAGGTTCAGGTTGTGTGAGACAAACACGAGCGAGCCCCGCTTGCGGATTTTTTCAAACGCGACCCGGGCTTTCTCCTTGAAGATCGGATCTCCTACGGACGTCAGTTCGTCGATCAGATATACATCGAACTGGAATGCCATCGAAAGGCCGAAGCTCAGGCGCGCGCGCATACCCGAGGAATAGGTCGTGACGGGCATATCGAAGTATTCACCGAGTTCCGCGAAATCGGTGACCAGCCGGACGACGTGGCGAGTCTGATCGATGCCCATCCCGTTGATGCGGCAGACGAACATGACGTTCTGGCGTCCGGAGAGCGACCCCTGGAAGCCGGAAGACAACCCGAGAGGCCACGAAATCTCCTCGTCGGTGAGAATGGTGCCGCTGTCAGCGGGCTCAGCTCCGCCAATGAGGCGCAGGAAGGTGGACTTGCCCGCGCCATTCGGTCCGAGCACGGCAAGACTGATGTTGCTCGGAATCGTCAGCGAGACGTCCCGCAGCACGTGGCGCAGGCCGTTCTTGACGGGATAGGATTTGGTGAGGTTACGCAATTCGATCATACGGTCAGCGTCGGTTAGGACTGGCTCATGAAATTGCGGTTTCCATGGAAGAGGGTGAGACCGATCGAAAGGACGATGATGGCAAACACGGATGGATAGATGAGGTTGCACCCCTCAACGTGATAATGGGGGAACATGGCCCATCGGCTGAGCTCGATGGTGTGAACCACGGGGTTGTATAACAAATATTTTTGGGCGCTGGCGGGAATCACGGACATCGGGAAAAGCACTGCGGAAATAAAAAGAAGCGGGCGTTGGACCACCATGAGGACTTTTTCTGTTTCTCGGAAGTGGGCGGCGGCGACGCCTAAGATCAATCCCAGACCGCAGCCGCTCAGCCACGTGATGAAAAAGCAGACAAACAAGATGTGCAGGTTATCGAACGACAGGCTGATCCCGATCCACATCGCGACGATGCAGAATAGAAAAAAGGAGAACAGCGTGTTGAGCAGTTGGAGGATAAACCGGGCAATGAATGTATCGAGTGGGCGAACGGTGGGATAAACGAGAAGCCCTTGGTTGGCCCCGACAGCGCTCATGCCCGTATTCATGGGGCCGGTCAGCAGCTTGATAATCAACATGCCATTGAGGACGAAAAAGGAGTAGGGGATCTCCGGGACAGTGCGCGCTACGATAGTGCCCAGAATCACCCCGACGACGAGAACCCCCACCAGAGGTTCCAGCAGCATCCAGAAAAACCCCAGCTTGTACTCGCCGAATTTCGTCACAACCTCCCGTTTGAGGAGAGCGTTGATCACCAGGCACTGACTGATCCAAGGCGAATGCTTTGGAATTGGGATGGGAGAGAGGGTGGGCATGAAGGAAGGGCTCGGCAAAAAGTAATTAACGGACGCCTTTTGTGAGCGAGTAGGCCCTGACGGACGAATACATCAGTTCCGCCTTCTGAGGAGAAACGCCATAGGCAATCAGGAGTTCATGGAAGGTCCGGTCCGCCAGTTCACGGGTCATACCCGGCTGGGTGAAAAGCCAGTCATGGAAAACCGCAGCCCAGGTTTCCGGATGATCGATCCCATCGCCCATCGTTCGTTTGATGAAATTGGGACCGGTGATGCCGTTGGACTGGTAGCCTTTTTGAACATGCCACTGGCGGCCATCCAAGGTGACAGTCCACGGCTGGCGGACCCGGTAATGTCCGTTGGGCAAGCGTTTCAGGTCAGGGGCATTAGGGGCGGCATGGGAAAGTCCAACGGCTGCCCTAACCGGGTGAAGCGAGTAGCTACGCGGCCCCATCGGAGCACAGCCGAGCGCGAGAACGCCGACCACTGCAATTGGGATGAATCCGATCTTCTGGAACATGGCCGTGAGAATCTTAACGGTTGATCCGGTCGAAGTTGTAAGCGGCCTGGGAAAACTGGGTCACCGGAAGGAGTTGGGCGATCAGCCTGTTCCAACGGGCGAGTGGTGCTTCCGTCACATAGACGAGATCCTCCCCGCGGATGGGAAAGCGCTGGGTGAGGAGCAACGAGGCAGGATCCTTCAGGTCGATGGTATATACCTCGTCGGGGTCGCCCTTGCGGAAAACGAAAACACCGGAGGGATCCGAGCGTCGCTCGTCAAGCCCGGTAGCGGCACCCAAAGCGTCCGCCAGTGTCGGTGCGGGAACGGGGAACGGCACTGTAGTGGGTCTGTTGATCGCTCCCATCACGTAGAAGCGGTTCGACGTATCTGTCGCGACGGAAAGGAGGTCGCCCTCTTCGATTGGAAATGAGTGCTTGCGGAAGCCCTGATAGTCGAACGTGTAGTCCTGACCGTTGCGGCGTAACGTGTATTTAAAAAGATGTTCTGCCTGGCTAGGTCCGCCCGATGCAGCAAGGAGATCAAGCGAGCTGATATTGCTGCGTTCCAGCGGAACCGGGCCGGGGCTTTTCACCTCGCCGATGACGTTGGCGGTGCGGGGGATGCGTCCCGAGCGGCCGACTGCGGCTTGGGCTGTGTTGGAGATAGGCTTCAACCGTTCATCGAGATCGGATGAGATTTGCGCCAGTTTGTGATCCAATACTTGGATTTCACCAACGTAGGGGATGCTGATTTTTCCGTCTTCCGGCACCTCAATGGGTCCATAGGAATATGGCTCGTTCTTGGTGTAAAACGGACTTTGCTCGGATAGATCGGTAATGATGAAGCGCAGGGAATCCCGTGCGCGGATCTTTTCGGAGTAGCTGCCGCCGCGGATTGGCGGAGGAATCTCGGCGTGCCCGAAAGTGCGGCCCGTATTGGGCAAATCAGCTCGGGATTTGACGGAGATCAGAGTGTAGGATGGTTCGCCAGCTTGGATTTTCTCTTTTTGAGGTCCTGTCTGGGACATGAACGCGCACGAGGTGATCGGTAAAATGCAAATAATGCCCAGAACGCGTGGTTTTAACCAATCTCTTGTCATATGAAATTCGGGATTCCGGCGGTATTTTAAACAAACCTGCACGACAGGCAGATTGCTCAGCGCCGCGCCCATCAAGATCCATTTGGACGCCTTGTCAAGCACTGGAAAGGTTTGTAGGTGTAGGTATTAACAATTATTTCGCTTGCTCATATTGTGTGGAAACTTTTGGTAGCCAGAGCGCTGTGAATTCGTCAGCAGGCGAACTGGCGGGGTAAACCGAGCATTGACAATCGCCCTCCGCACCGGGGACGCTCGGATCAATGGCACACGACAGGAAGGGACTTAAAATCGGATGGCCATTTCGTAAAATTTGGCGTCATCCACTTCTGGAGAGCATTGTGAACCGCTTGGAGCTTGAGCGTCAGGAGCTTTCGGTGGGTTGGGGATACCGCCCCAGCGGCAGAGCGGCGATCCGGGATTCCTCCGAAAATAGCAGGACGTTGCTGCTCTTGGAAGATGGGCTCATCCGCTCGTTGCGACCCGGTGCGAAAACCTCTTACAGCCTCGTCGCTGATTCCCGGGGAATTTACTACGATTGCAGCGGCCGAAGCGACTTGATCGAGGCTCTGAATTCCGGCTCTCCGAAGGGCTGGATGCGTGATGGGCCCGGCTCCGATGTTGCTGGCCTGATGAACCGGTTTCGCGAGCATGGCATTTCCAAATACAATTGGTATCCCGGCGAATTCAACAACTCGTCCTTGCCGGAAAAGTCCGGCGTTCTGGTCGTCGATCAAACGCGCGGCGACACCTCTCTCGAATATGGAGGCATGCGGGAATCCGACTTCGACCGCATGGTCCGGGATGCGCTCGATGAGCACCCTGGCGAGCCGATCTACGTCCGCTCTCATCCGGATCATCGCTACCGGGGAAAACATTCCTGCTTTTCCCCGTGGGTCTTCGAGGATTCCCGCGTGACGTTGCTGCCGCCGGACCTTTCTCCCGCCCAGTGTTTCTCGTTTTGCCGGGAGATCTATGTCGGGACGTCGCTCATGGGAATGGAAGGACTCATCCATGGCTGCAAGGTGAAAGCCTACGGTTGGAATTTTCACACGGGCTGGGGCCTCACGGAAGATCGTGGCACGCCCTGCGGAATCAAGCGCGAGCGGAAACTAACCCTGCCGGAGCTGTTCCGCGCCGCTTATCTTCAATACACCCATTACTTCGATCCCGATTCCGGCGAATCCTGTGGTCTCTCCGAAATCATTGATCACCTGGCTCTTCAAAAAGAGATGTTCGCCAAAAACCGCGGGCACTCAGTCAGCGTTGGATTTTCACCGTGGAAGAAAAAAATCGTTTCTGACTACCTTCGCAGCGCCGATGGCCAGCTCACTCAACTGGGAACCATGCCCCAGGCCGAGACCGCTTTCGGGAAAAGCGGCGCACGTCTTCTCGTCTGGGGCCGCAAGCCTGAGATCCCTACGGCGTTCCAAGGTCGCGCCATCCGGGTGGAAGATGGATTCATCCGCTCCAAGGGACTCGGCGCTGCATTCAATTTCCCCTACTCATGGGTGCTCGATTCACGCGGCATTTATTTCGATCCCACCGCGCCTTCCGATTTGGAAGTCCTCCTCAACCAAGGGTTCCCTGAAAAAGACCTCATCGAAGCCGCCAGCCTGATTCAGATCCTGCGCGAAAAGCGACTCACCAAATACAACCTGTCCGGTGATCGGATCACGCTCGATCCTGAAAAGACCCGTGGCCAAAAAGTCATCCTTGTTCCCGGTCAGGTCGAGGCGGATGCATCCATTGCATTCGGCAGCCCGGTCCTGAAATCGAACGTCGAACTGCTTCGCGCTGTCCGGAAAGCCGAGCCCGATGCTTTCCTTATCTTCAAGGCTCACCCGGATCTCGTCGCCGGTGCACGCCACGGCAGCGTCCTTCCCAGTGGTTACGATGGCCTGTCCGATCTAGCTGTCACCGATGGGAATGTCCTCGACTGGCTTGACCTTTGCGATGAAGTCCACACCATGACGTCCACCGTGGGATTTGAAGCATTGATCAGAAACGTCCCCGTCGTCACCTACGGCCTGCCATTCTATTCCGGATGGGGTCTCACGACCGACCGCTTGGAATGTCCGCGTAGAATCCGCAGACTCACTCTTGAAGAACTCGTCTGCGGAGCACTGATGAAATACCCCCGCTATCTGAATCCCGCGACTGGGGAATTCACCACCGCGCTCAAGGTGACGCGCCTCCTCACATCCGATGGTGCTGCCGGCGACCAACGCGCGTGGCATTTGAAAACCGTCTCGAAATTGAAAAAACTCTGGGTGGAACTCGCACGCTGACCGATGGACTCCACCCGCAAACCGCTCCACATCGAAGTCGTCACGGACACCTATGTTCCGGATATCAACGGCGTCGCTCTTTCTTTAGGCCGCCTTTGCAATGGCCTGCGCGGTCTCGGCCATCATGTCGAAATCATCCGTTCCGGCCGTGCCAATGGAGACAATGAGAACACCGTGTTTTCATGGCCTCTCCCCGGCTATTGGGAAATCAAAGTGGGCGCACCGATGCCTGGCGAACTTTACAAGCGCTGGCAGGAACGTCGTCCGAACATCGTCTACGTCGCCATCGAGACCCCGCTGGGACTTTCCGCCGCGTCGGCGGCGCTCAAGTTGGGCATCCCGGTGGTCGGCGGATTTCACACGAATTTCTGCGAGTATCTATCACAATACGGCGTCGATTGGATCGGCAAGCAGGTCTGGCGTTATCAGAAATGGTTCCATGACCGGTTGGCCCGCACGCTTGTGCCGTCCCCGGATGCGCGTGACAAACTCGTCCGTGCGGGCTTCGAAAAGGTCGGCGTGCTCGGGAGGGGAGTGGACACGGGGTTGTTCAATCCAGGCCGCCGTAGCGATTCTCTCAGAAGCGAGTGGGGGGTGGGGGATGACACGCCGGTCGCATTGGTCGTCGGGCGCGTGTCATCCGAGAAAAACATCGGCCTCGCGATTAACGCGTTTTCACGGATGCGGAAAACCTGCCCGGAAATGGTCTGCATCGTCGTCGGAAACGGCCCGGTTTGCTCCCGCCTGAAGCGCGATCACCCGGAAGTCCGCTTTCCTGGATACATCACCGGCAAGGACCTCGCAGTTTGTTATGCCTCAGCCGATATCCTGCTTTTTCCGAGCGAAACGGAGACCTTTGGCAATGTCCTCATCGAAGGAATGGCCAGCGGCCTGGCGACCGTCGCCTACGATTACGCCGCCGCCGCCTGGCATTGCACGGATGGTGTGGATGGGTTGAAGGTCCCGAAAGGAGATGAAGCCGCCTATCTCGATGCCGCCGAAACATTGCTCGACCCCGCCTTGCGCAGGCGACTCGGCAGCGAGGCCCGTCGCACGGCGGAGACGTTGGGCTGGCCATCCATCGTCGAGGAGTTGGAAACGATTTTCCGCGACGTCATCTCGGCACACCGTCCGCTATAGGTTCAGGAAATCCAACAAAACATGTCCCATCGCACCTCTCCCGTGGATCTCGAAGGCATGCCGCCCGGCATTCCCTACATCATCGGCAACGAGGCTGCGGAACGATTTTCCTTTTACGGAATGCGGACGATCCTCGTCGTCTTCATCGCGCAGTATCTCTCGTTCATGGATGGCTCGGGCGGCCGGGCGGTGAGCGGTACGCAGGCCGTCGAGTATTACCACCAGTTCGCCAGTTGGGTTTATTTCACACCGCTGATAGGTGCGCTGATCGCCGACATTTTCTTTGGGAAATACCGGACCATCCTCTGGCTTTCCATCGTCTACTGCCTCGGTCACGCCGCGCTCGCCTGCATGGGATCTTACGGGCACTCACCGCAATGGTTGTTTGCCGGCCTGCTCCTCATCTGCATTGGCTCCGGCGGGATCAAGCCCTGCGTCTCCGCCCACGTCGGCGACCAGTTCGGAAAGCGGAACTATCACCTGATTCCGCGCATCTATAACTGGTTCTACTTTTCGATCAACTTCGGCTCCTTTTTCTCAACGCTTCTCACGCCATGGCTCTTGGACAACTATGGGCCGCACTGGGCATTCGGCGTTCCGGGCGTGCTGATGGCCATCGCCACTTTCATGTTCTGGCTGGGGCGGCATCGCTTCGTCCACATCCCGGCATCCGGCATTGGATTTTTCAAAGAGGTGTTTTCACGGGACGGCATTTTTGCGTTGGGGAAGCTCGTTCCGCTATTTGTTTTCATCGCCGTCTTCTGGTCGCTCTACGATCAGACCGGCTCCTCGTGGGTGCTCCAGGCCGAGCAGATGAATTTGAAATTCATGGGTATCACCTGGCGGGCATCCCAGATCCAGGCGGTCAATCCCATCCTCATCCTCGTCTTCATCCCGCTCTTCACCTTTATCGTCTATCCGGCCATCGACCGGGTTTTTCCGCTCTCTCCCTTGCGGAAGATCGGCAGTGGAATGGCGCTCATGGCGGTTTCCTTCGGCCTCACCACGCTCATCCAGACATGGATCGATGCCGGGCAGCGTCCTTCCATCGGCTGGCAGATTCTTGCCTTCGTCCTCATCACCGCATCGGAAGTGATGGTCTCCATCGTGGGGCTGGAGTTCGCCTACACCCAGGCTCCGAAAGCCATGAAATCCTGGGTCATGTCGCTCTTCTGGCTGTCCGTCTGGGGGGGCAACCAGTTTACCGCACAAGTGAATCACTACATCGCCATTCCATCGCCCGCCGAAGGGCAGTTCGAAGTTGCCATCCAGAAACTTCCACCCGATTGGCAGACCTCGCCGCGCACCGTGGTGCTCCCTGGCTACTCCGCATCTCCGGATGACGACATCGTCGCGCGTTGCGGAAATGCCCGGCTCGACAGCATCGAAATTCCCGGTCGCGCGATCTATCAAGCCGCTGCTGCGAAAATCGAATCAAAAGCTGCCGACCATTTTCCCTCGAACGATGCAGGCCGGGAAATGCTGGCTGGAGCCCGTGACCCGTGGGGAAATCCACTCATTTACAATCTCATCGATTCTACCCACGCCCGGATTTCAAGCGCCGGACCCGACCGCATTTCGAAAACCCAATGGGATCAGGGCATCATTCTGGAAAAAACCAGCGCCGCCGACACCGCCGCGCCGCACATCTGGCTCGCCCGTCGGAAAGCTGCGTTAGGAGTCGTGGAAAAACCCTCCGAAGCCGGGTTCTCGCGCACCGAGTTCATCGGTGGGCAGACGAAACTCGAAGGTGCCGCCTATTTCCGCTTCTTCAGTTGGCTCGTCCTCGCGGCCACCTTCGTGTTCATTCCCTTCGCCTGGCTTTATCGCCCGAAGGCTTACTTGCATGATTGAGGTATTCTCCGGTAGCGGGGAATAGGTCGTATGGGTCTTATGGGACCTATTTATCCGAGATGAGACCTATTTATGCCAGCCGCTTCATCACCCCTGCGGACAGCAGTTTTCCATCAGCCCGGCCTTCCGCCAGTTCCTGGGAGCGCTTCATCACCTTGCCCATGTCCGCTTTGCCAGTGGCACCGGTATCAGCCACCGCCTGTTCGATGATCGCTTCGAGCTGCTCGGCCGTCAGAGCGGCGGGCAGGTAGCGGGAAAGGATTTCGATCTCGGTCTTCTCGGTCGCAGCGAGCTCGGCGCGTCCCGCTTTTTCAAATTGTTCGAACGAATCCTGCCGCTGCTTGATTTGTTTTCTCACCACCGCCAGGGCCTCGGATTCTTCCAGCACAGTGCCGAGTCCGCCTTTTTCGATCGCGGCGTTGGTCATTGCGCTTTTCAAGGCACGGAGGGCGTTCAGGGCTGTGGAGTCCTTGGCCTTCATTGCGGTTTTGATGTCGTCTGAAATTTGGGTGGCGGTGTCGCTCATGCCCCTGTCGTATCATCGACACGAAACCAGCCAAGCAAAACCGTGCGATCCATGGAGGGCCGACACTCTTGTCGGCCACGCCATTGACCAGCGAAAGGAAAGTGCCTTTGCTCCCATGCCGCGATGTGGCAAAAAAGAGGCGATTTCCCCGATGTGAGGAAATCGCCGGTGGGTTGTGGTTTGATCACGTCGATGATCAGTTCTTACTGGCTTGATCGGATTCCATGGATTCGGGAGGAGCAATCTTGCGGTGGGAATTGACCACGACGGTTTTGTTCCATTGGCCGTCGTCGTTTTTGATCCAACTGGTGAAGACTTTGTCTTCGGTGCCTTTGAATTCGACCATTTCCTTGAAGCTCATGATCTTGTTGTCGTGCATGGGGCAGGGGCCTTGGGTTTCAAGCGTGAGCGTGTTGCCGTCCTCGCTGAGATTTCCCTCGTATTTCCAGAGGTAGCCGGACGTCGAGTCCACCCAGGTGCCGATGAATTTTTGTTTGTCGGTATCGTAGCCGAGAGTGAGGAGGCTGGACATTTTTAGGTCGCCCATCTCGCCCTTGCCTTCAGTGATGACCCAGAAACCGCCGAGCTTGCGGCTGGTTTCCGAGCCGGTGAACTTGGTGGTTTTGGCGGGGTCCATGTAGCACTCGCCTTGGTTTTCCCAAGTACCGAGGAAGCGTTGCAGCCAGGCGTGTTCTTTCACGGGCTCGGGCATTTTCGGCATTTCTGCGGCGACGAGGAATGCGCTGCTGCAGAAGATCGCGGCGGCGCAACTTGCGAGCGTGGTAGTCCATGGCTTGCGCCAATGGAGGAGGTTGGTCCCGCGCAGTGCGGGGGGTTCAAGAAGGGATGAAGTTTTCATGATTTCTTGAGGTTAGGGTTCGTTTTGGTGAAAACGGGCCGTCGGGAAACGACGACTCAGTGGAACACTTGCACGAATGTGGGAGGCGTCAAGCGGGGGGATGGGTTCTATAGGTCTTATGGGACCGATTCATTCCTCCCCATTCAACTTCGCCAAGGCCTTAGGCAGGAAGATTCCGTCTTTCCGGATCAGTTTTCCATCAAACCAGACTTCTCCCCCGCCGTAGTCTTTGCGCTGGATGTTTACCATGTCCCAGTGGACTTGGGAGCGGTTGCCGTTGTCGGCTTCGTCGTAGGCCTGGCCGGGGGTGAAGTGGAAGGAACCGGCGATTTTTTCATCGAAAAGGATATCACGCATCGGCTCGCGGATGACGGGGTGGAAGCCGAGGGCAAACTCGCCGATGTAGCGTGAGCCGGGATCGGTATCGAGGATGCGGTTGAGGGCTTTGGTTTTGGCTCCAGCTTCGGCTTTGACGATTTTCCCTTCGGAAAACTCCAGGCGGATGCCATCGAAGGGGATTCCCTGATAGATGGTGGGCGCGTTGTAGGTGATGTGGCCTTCGACGGAATCCTTGACGGGTGCCGAGAAAACCTCGCCGTCCGGGATGTTGTAATTTCCGCCGCAGACGATGGCTCCGATGTCCTTGATGGAGAATTTCAAATGGGTGCCGGGGCCGATGAGTTCCACGCGGTCGGTCTTATCCATCAGCTTTTTCAGGGCGTTCATGGAGGGAACGAGCGCCTTGTAATCGAGCAGGCAAACTTTGAAGTAAAAATCCTCGAAGGTCTCGGTGCTCATTCCTGCTTGTTGGGCCATGGAGGCGCCGGGCCAGCGGAGGACGCACCATTTGGTCTTTTTCACCCGGTGATCGAGGACCGGGCGCATGTGTTTCATGGCGAGCTGCATCCGCTCTGCGGGGACGTCGGAGGTTTCGGCGATGTTGTGGCCGCCGCGAATGGCGATGTAGGCGTCCATGTCCTTCATCTCGGCGAGCAGGTGTTTGGTGAGGATCTCGTATTGATCGTCCTCGGCACCGCGCAGCATTTCGCGGGTGAGGCGGCCCTGATGGATGCGGAGGAACGGAAATGCACCCTTTGCGCGGGTCTCGCGAATGAGGGCGAGGCCGATGGAGTCGGGGACGTCGTGGAGATCGATCAGGACTTTCTCGCCTTTTTTGAGCGAAGTGGAATAGCGGACCAGTTGGCGGGCGAGAGCGTCGATACGGGCGTCATGCATGGGCTGTCTGATAGCGGGGAAAAAGGGATTTTCCAAGTGCCAAGTCGGGTGAAGTTGAGGGCCGATGGTTGAGGGTTGAGAGCGAAGAGGGATTTCTTTCCGTCTCTCAACTCTCAACCCCGGACTCTCAACATTCTTTTGCGCTTGGCAGGGCGGTTGGGTGACTTAAACCAAGGGCATGATTCTCGGCGTTCTTGGTTCTGGTTCTGGTTCAAACATGCAGGCGATTCTGGATGCGATCGATGCGGGAACGCTCGACGCGCGGATCGGCATCGTGCTTTCGGACAATCCGGACGCGTTCATTTTGGAGCGCGCCAAGAAGCGGGGAATCGAGACGGGCGTGATCGATTGCGGTGGGTTCAAGACGAAGTTTCCTGATGAATCGCAGAGGGAAACGGCGGAACGGCTGAAGGCCGCGGGGGTGGAGCTGGTTTGTCTGGCGGGATTTCTGCGTTTGGTGAAACGCCCGCTGCTGGATGCATTTCCGGAGCGCATCATCAATATCCACCCGGCGCTGCTGCCTGCGTTTCCGGGCTTGGAATCGTGGAAACAAGCGCTGGACGCGGGCGTCTCCGAATCCGGCTGCACGGTGCATTTCGTGGATGAAGGGATGGATACCGGACCGGTCATTCTTCAGGAAAGCCTGCCGATTCTATCGGACGACACGGCGGAATCGCTGCACGCGCGGATTCAGGTGATCGAGCATCGTCTCTATCCGGCTGCGATCCGCAAGGTGGCGGGGCGGGCTTGATCGGGCGGCACTGAAAAATCCCGGCATATTTTGCGGGAATGTATTTCGGGTTTGCAGGATGCTAGCAATTTATGATTGTTTGAATCCTTCGATTATTAGGAGTCTTTAAAAAGGCTGAGTCGAAGTGATGGAAACATAACTTGCTGAAAATGAATACACACCCCAAGAAGTCGAATCGATTGGCGTCGTATCTCACTGTTGGGATCGGAGCAAGCTGCCTTGCCGGACAATCCGACGCGGCGACGGTGATCACCTTTTACGGACCGGGAGCGAGAAATTCAGGCACGACGCCAGCGACGCCTGCCGGGATCACCGTGGGGGCGTTCCTCACTGCTGGGAATCGATACCTGGTGGATTCGGTCACCGCGCGTGCCGCTTTCAGTTATGGTATCAGCGGTTATTTCACGAGTGGAACGAATCTGCCGGATACCGGGGGCTACGGAAACGGGCAGTACGTCAAATTGACCAATGTTCCGATCAATGGAGCGGTTCTCAACTCATCGCAAAATTACGCCAACATTTCCTTCAATGGCGCGGATGGTGTCTATGAGGCGGTTGGGCAGTTTTTCCTTGATGGTGCGGGCACCGGTTATCTGGTGGCACTTGCAAGAAACAGTGACAACACCGCCCTGAGTATTTCCGCCGGAAAAACCGCGATCGATGCCGTGCCCGAGCCATCCAGCTTGGCGTTGTTGGCGCTCGGTGCCGGTGGCTTGCTCGCCCGCCGCAGACGGACTGCTGCGTGATGGCTGGGAAAAAACGCCTGCTCCTCGTCGGCTGGGATTCCGCCGATTGGAAGATCATCCACCCATTGCTCGATGCTGGAAAACTGCCCGGCGTGCAGCGCTTGGTGGAAGGCGGGATTTCCGGAAACCTCGCCACGCTTGAGCCGCAGCTCTCACCGATGCTGTGGACGTCCATTGCCACGGGGAAAATGGCGTATCATCATGGCGTGCAGGGTTTCACCGAAGTGGATCCTGTCAGCGGTCGGATTGTTCCGGTTTCCGCCGCCACCCGTCAGTGCAGGACGATCTGGGAAATGCTCGGGGAGAAGGGGTTGAAAAGCCACGTCGTCGGCTGGTTCGCAACGCAGGGCGAAAAGGACCTCAACGGCAGAATGGTCTCGAACATGTTTTGCCACCTCAAAGGATTCACTCCCGACCAAGCGCCCGCCGATTGGCCGCCGCCGATGCCGGGCACCTATTGGCCGGAGAATCTCGGCGAGGAAATGAACGAACTGCGCGTCAGTCCGCTGGAAATCACCGGCGATGACATCCTCCGCGCATTTGTCCCGAACGCCCATAAGATCGATCAGGAACGCGATCACCGCCTGCACGAACTCGCGGAAAAGCTTGCGGAAGCCTACTCGATGCAATCGGCCGCGACTTATCTGATGGAGATGGATCCTGACTGGGATTTCATGGCGGTTTACTTCCGCGCCATCGATGAAATCTCGCACTTTTTCATGCACTACCATCCGCCGCAGATGGAGGGCATTCCGGATGCTGATTTCGAAATGTATCAGGACGTGGTCAACGGAACCTACCGTGCGCACGACATGATGCTACAGCGGTTGATCCATTTGGCGGGACCGGATACGGCGATCCTGCTCGTTTCGGATCACGGGTTTCACAGTGATCACCTGCGGCCGAAATTCACTCCGAGCGTGCCCGCCGGGATTACCGTCTGGCATCGCGCCCAAGGAGTGATCATGGCGAGTGGTCCCGGTTTCAAACAGGACACGCTCATTCACGGAGCACGTCTGTTGGATGTCGCTCCGACCATTCTTCACTACTTCGGACTTCCCGTCGGCGAGGATATGGAAGGCCGCGTGCTCAGCGAGGCCTTCAGCGAGCATCGGCCGATCATCACGATTCCCACATGGGAAAATCCCGATGGCCCGAAACACAACCGGGGCTCGCTTTCCACCGAGGAAAGCAAGGCGCTGCTGGATCAATTCGTCGCTCTCGGCTACATCGACGAAGTTTCCTCCGATCCCACGGCCGCTGCGGCAGAGACAAACCGTGAGAACAAATGGAACCTCGCCCGTGCCTGTCTTTACGGCGGCAAATATGAAATGGCACTGCCCCTGCTTGAGGATTGCCACGCATCCTTTCCGGAGCGGGCGGACTACAGCCAGATTCTCGCGAAAACCCAGCTCCAGTTGGGGCTGCTCGATGAGGCGGAGAAAACCCTGCAAACCTGTCTGGAAAGCCTGGGCCAAACGGAATCCGCCCACCTCTTGATGGGAAGTATCGAAACGGAGCGGGGAAATCACCACAAGGCGCTGGTGCATCTCGCCATCGTCCGCAGCAGGGAGCCGGAAAACGTGCAACTGCTTTTCAATCTATCCGAGACCTATCTCGCCCTGCGCCGTTGGCAGGAAGCCGAAGATACGGCCACGAAAATGCTCACGCTGGACCCCGGGAGTGCCCAGGCCTTTCTCGTCCTCGCCCGCTGTTTTCTCCATCAGGGAAAAGCGGATCAGGCCGTCGATGCCGCGCTTGACGTGATCGGTCTGCAATATGGAAATCCTCGCGGGCACTTCTTGCTAGGGGTGGCGCTCGTCCAGCTCGGGAACTGGTCCGCCGCCGAAAAAGCGCTTCGCAACAACCTTCAGCTCAACCCGGGAAACGGACTGGCCGCGCGTTATCTGGCACAGGTTTGCCGCGCTCTTGGCCGACCCGATGAGGCGGAGCGGTTTGATTTCCAGTCCCGGATTCTGCGGGTGAAAAACCAAACAGAGCATGAAAAACGGCTCTCGAATCTCCGCCAGTCCGCCGCCCAGCGCGCCGATGCCCGGCTTTTGGAAACCCAGCGATTGGAGAGCATCGCAGCCGGAGATACGGAGGTTGAGCCGATGGAATTCATCATCGTTTCCGGCCTGCCGAGATCCGGGACCTCGCTGATGATGCAGATCCTTCGAGCCGGGGGCATGGAACTCATGCACGATGGCAAACGAGTGGCGGACGACGACAATCTCGAAGGCTACTGGGAGTGGGAGGAAATCAAATCCCTGAGGAAAAATCCGCGCGTGATCGAACAGGCCGGGGGAAGGGCGATCAAAATCATTTCAGCCCTGCTGCCGAGCCTGCCGCCGAAGCATCGTTACAAGATCATATTCATGCGCCGCCCTGTTAGCGAGGTGGTGGATTCCCAGTGGAAGATGCTGGAAAATCGCGGTGCGCAGCCGAAGTCGGACAAGGCGCACCTCATCGCCACTCAGGAAATCCACGTCAGGCAGATGCTCGCGACCTTGCGGGGAAGCGGGAGAGTGGAACTATTGGAAGTGGATTTTCCCACGCTCGTCGCGAATCCCGTCCCGGAAATTTCCCGCATCTATCATTTTCTTGGCGATACGATCACCGGAGATATCGAGGCACTGGGCGCAGTCGTGAGACCGGAGCTGTATCGCAACAAGCGGGCCGCGGACTGAGTCGCTTCAACTGGAGCGCGGAATTCATTCCGCCCGGGCAGCCCCAGAAGATTTCGCGCGGAATGAATTCCGC
>JBDSZP010000158.1:0-55579 GCA_039925065.1 Luteolibacter sp. | reverse complement strand
TGGGAAAGGAAATCCCGGCTTCCCGATGAACGTGGAGGCTACATCGGAATCGTCGACCTCCCTTACTCTGCCAGACGGATGATGAGGCGTCCGGGCTCGACCTTGAATTCCTCGACTCCGGCGATCTTGCCGCTTTTTCGTTTCCGACCACCGAGGACGTCGGCTAACAAATCCCGTCCTTTCAGTCCAGCGAGCCAATCGTTTGGCAGGGAAATCCCCCAGACCGTCACATCATCAAGGACGAAACTCGGCTGGCCGGGAGCATCACTCACGAAAAAGCGGGCGCGGGCTTTGAAATGTTTGCCGCCGACGAGTGGCAGGTCTTTATCCAGATCCGTTTCGACGCGGGCATGGATGGCGTTGGTCGCGAGTTCAAAACTGACACTTTTTCCCAACGAGGTGTTTTCATTGAGCAGCCCGTTCAGCTCGCGCTCGGTGAGGATGATTTCCTTGGAGCCTTTTTCATACTTCGGTTCGGCAGGTTTCTGAATCGCCTCCATCTTTGCCTCGACCGCTGCTTTTTCCTGTGGCGTCAGAACCACCGGGCGGATCGGGCGATTGTGCCACCACCAAAGTCCGCCGGCCACCAGCGCCACGATGGCAAGTGCGATCAGCCCTTTCACCAAACAGGAGCTGCCGTGTTTCGGCGCGGGAGCGGGGGGAGTTGGGTTCTGATTCATGCCCATCTCCTTAGTGGGCGGCGAGCCAGTTGGCACCGGTGCCGGACTCGACTTCGATTGGGACTCCGGCGGGCAGGGGCAGCGCGGTCTTCATGACTTCGAGGATTTTCGGAACGAGTTCCTCCTGTTCGTCCAGCGCGAGATCGAAGACCAATTCGTCGTGCACCTGGAGCAGCATCTTCGTCTTGTACGGCTTTTCCCGTAACAACGCATCGACGCGGATCATCGCGAGTTTGATCATGTCCGCCGCCGTGCCTTGGATCGGCGAGTTGATGGCGGCGCGCTCTGCATTTCCGCGAAGGTTCTGGTTGCCGGAATTGAGATCGGGAAAATAACGGCGACGTCCGCTGAGGGTCTCGACATAACCGTTTTCACGCGCCTCGTGCACGGTGCGATCCATGAACTGACGGATTGCCGGGTATTCACGGAAGTAGGCCTCGATGATGTTCGCCGCCTCGGTCCGCGGAATCGCCAGCCGTTGGCTCAGCCCGAATGCCGAGATGCCATAGATGATGCCGAAGTTCACCATCTTTGCTGTGCGGCGCATGTCGGACGTGACGTTTTCCGGCTCGACCACAAACACCTTCGATGCCGTGATCGTGTGGATGTCCGTGCCGTTCTGGAACGCTTCGATCATCGTGGGGTCCTGCGAAAACGCCGCCATCACGCGCAGCTCGATTTGTGAGTAGTCGCATGATAGAAGAGTGAATCCCTCGCGCGGAACGAACGCCTTGCGGATCTTTCTGCCCGCCTCGGAGCGGATGGGAATGTTCTGCAAGTTCGGATCGGTGGAGGCCAGCCGTCCGGTTGCTGCGATGAGTTGATGGAACGTGGTGTGGACGCGGCCGGTCTCCTCGACGATGTGCGTGGGCAGCGAATCGAGGTAGGTGGATTTCAGCTTCGTGGCCTCGCGCCAGGCGAGGATGTCGGAGATGATCGGGTGTTTTCCCTCCAGGGTGGCGAGGGTCTGCTCGTCGGTTTTGTATTGGCCGGTCTTGGTTTTCTTCGCCTTGTCGGCGAGGCCGAGTTGGTCGAACAGGATATCGCCCAACTGCTTTGGCGAGGCGATGTTGAACGATCGGTCCGCGTGGACGTGGATGGATCCGACGAGTTCGTCGATCTGGATCTGCAACTCGTCACCGATGGCTGTTAGGGCGGCGGGATCAATCGCGATGCCTTCCATTTCCATCGCCACCAGCACCGGCTGGAGCGGCCCTTCGATCTCGCGGAGCACCGTCGCCTGGCCGGATTGTTCGAGCAGAGGGCGGATCTTCTGTGCGAGTTGGAAAGTCACGTCGGCATCCTCGGCTGCATATTCCGCCAGCATGGCGATCGGGATGGAGGCGATGTCGAGGTCTTTGGACGCTTTGGTTTTTTCCGCATGGGCGAAGAGATCGAATGATACGGCCTCAAGCTCCGCTGCAGGTTTGGAAATGTCCGCCAATTTCACCGGAGTGTAGCCTAGCAGGATTTCTGAAAGGTAGTCCATCGAGTGACGGCGTTCCGGGGCGACGAGCGTGTCTGCCAGCATCGTATCGAAAAACGGCCCGCTCACTTCGATGCCGTGATGAAGCAGGATGGAGAGATCGAATTTCAGGTTGTGGCCGATCTTTTCCGCAGGGGATGACAGCACGGTTTTGAGAGCGGGAAGCAGGGAATCCGAATAAGGCAGATACCATCCTTCGTGGGCTTTCCAGGAAAACGCAATGCCTAGCAGTCCGGAGGTGAAGCGGTCCAATCCGGTGGTCTCGATGTCGAAGCAGAACGAATTCTGTTGGGCGAGGTCGGCGAAAAGCTGCTGCTGAAGCTCAGGAGTATTGGCGAGGTGATAGGTATGTCCGACGTCGCGGATGGTTTTGAACGTTTCGAAAATCGTCGGTGCCACGGTTTCCACCGGTTGGGCCGATTCCTCGCCTTTGCCGGAGAAAAGCCGTTTCGAGAGCGTGCGGAATTCGAATTCGTTGAAGAGATTTTTCAGCGCTTCGTCGTTGCGCGGGGAAAGCAGCAGCTCCTCCCAAGTCACTTCCATCGGCACATCGAGGATGATGGTGGCGAGTTCCTTGGAAAGCAGCGCCTGATCGGCGTAGGCTTCGAGGTTTTCCTTTTGCTTGCCCTTCATCGTGGCGGTGTTGGCTAGCAGGTTTTCCATCGATCCGAAATCAGAAATGAGCTTCTGCGCAGTCTTCGGTCCAACGCCGGGGACGCCCGGGATATTGTCCGAAGCGTCGCCCATCAGGCCTAGCAGGTCGATGATCTGATGCGGCTCGCTCACTCCCCAGATTTCCTGAAGCTGCGCAAGGCCGATGATTTCGTGATCCGTGCCCTTGCGGCCGGGTTTCCACATGTAGGTCGTCTCGGATAGAAGCTGCGCGAAATCCTTGTCCGGCGTGACCATGAACGATTGGAATTCATCCAGCTCCGCACGCTTTACCAGAGTGCCAATGATGTCGTCCGCCTCGTAGCCATCGATTTCCAGAACCGGGATATGAAACGCGCGGCACAGGTCCTTCACATGCGGAATGGCGGCGGCAAGCTCCTCCGGCATCGCATCGCGCTGCGCCTTGTAAGCTGGGTAGAGAATATGCCGCGGGGTGGGGGCGGAGGTATCGAAAGCAACGCCGATATGCGTGGGGTTTTCCTTTTCCAGAATGAACAGCAGGGTGTTGATGAAGCCGTAAAGCGCCGAAGTATTGATACCCTTCGAGTTGCGGATCGGATTCTGGATGAACGCGAAATGGGCCCGGTAAACCAGGGCCATGCCGTCGAGAAGGAAAAGGCGTTTCATGGCGGGAGCTTGGGTGAGCTTTCCCGCAGTGGCGAAATAATTTTCGCTCCGTTACGTGGGGACGTCCCAGGAAACGGTCGTCGGCTTGATGTCGAGCATGAGGGAAATGTGCATGGCCGTGAGCTCGCCCATCGACTTGCAATCGCCGAATCCACTGGTCATGTGCATGCGGTCGAGCTCCCGCGCCAAGGTGTCCACGTGATGCAGCGGCGCGATGTCCTCCCGGCGCATGATCCCGAGGAGCGCCCGCAGCCGGCCGCTTTCGACCTTTGCCCGGCGGGCCATCTGCGCGTGTTCCTCGGCCACGTATTGATCGATGCTCTTGCGGTTCAGCACCTCGAAGGCCAGCCGCGTGATGAGGCGGTTCGAGTTGAAACGGAAGGCCAGATAGACGTTTCCATTTCCCTCGTAGGACTGCTGGTCGAAATCGATCGCCCGCACCCGGTACTGGACCTCCTCGAAATCCGGCGTGATGTCCACGACGTAGTTCACGCTTCGCATATCGCCTAGCAGACGGATGAAACTGCGTTCGGTGAATTTCGTGAACTCCTTCGCAATCCGCACCTTGTTGAGTCCCGGCTGGGAAAGATAGTCACGGAGGAAAGCGTCGCCGGGAACGCCCGCGATGTGTTCTTCGATGAGCGTGTTGCCGTTGATCAGGTAGTTGATCCGGTTCGGCGAGAGAATGTGTTCCAGCTCGAGTCCGTAGATGCGCGAGGCGTCGGCCTGCTTGACGTAGTAGTAGTCCGAGTTGTCGTTGAAAAGGTTCGTGATCCGGATGCGGAACGGTTTGGAATTTCCGAAATCCCCGAAGTCGATCCGGTCCACGCGAAGGTGCTCGTGCTGCTCCGAATCGCGGCCGAGTTTCAGCTCCGTGTAAATACTCGTCAGCCGCGGCAGCAGTTCCCGGAAAACCTCCGGCGGATACATCACCGTGAGCCACAGCGTTTCGCGCCCGGAAGGATCCTCGTAGGGAATCGCCCCGGTGAAACGGCAGAGCTCGTCATAGACCTTCGGGATGTCCCGCTGGCGGTCGAAGTGATAGAGATACTGCCGCAGGGATGGGGAAACCGGATACTTGATTTTCTGCCGAGCGATCACGGGCGGACCATACCGGATTTCATGCGGAATGCGAGTGCGGGTTTAGCGCTTGGCGTCATCAAGGCGGTCCCATCAGGCGGAAGAACACGGCATGTTGCGCCGGGTCGAACGGCACATCGACGGGACTGATCCCGCCACCCGGGTAGTCGCTCCAATTCTCGGAAGAAACATCGTTGGTTTGAGTCTGTAGCTTGTAGTTGCCGAACCATGAAAAGTGCAGGCCTCCTCCTCCTTCGCTCTTTGTCCAAGTCAAGGTGGGAGGATACTCGTCGGGAACCAGCATGAATATTTCGCCTGCGTTGACAGCATATTGACCGGAGAAGCCCGAACCGTAACCGAAATCCACGACGTAAAGATTGCCGTTGTTATCTTCGCCCAAGGAAACGACGTGATCAATGCCGCCAAGCGTCGCGATGCTATTATCGCCCGCATAGTCGGGAGTCGTCGGATCAGTGATCTTCGCGTTCCAAATGGCGGTCACGTCGGTGAGGGTGCCATTGGTGCCGGCGAAGAGGGTGGGATCGGTATTGCGATCGAAGTCGAGCATCCAGACTTTTCCTGCGACGAAATCCCCATAGAAGTATTTGCCCTGGAGTTCGGTGATGGGGCCGCGATAGACGTAACCCCCGATTGCCGCGTGACCGATGGAATGGGAATACTCCTGGAGCGGATAGAGTGATTGCGCGCCCGTGAACGGATTGGTAGTGGTGTGTGGCGCACCACTGATAGTGCTGTCGTGGGTGCCTTCGGATTGCGGCCAGCCAAAATCCACGGGCGGGCCGCTCCCATTGCTGCCGGCCTTCAGGAAGCTCACCTCTTCGTAAGCATTCTCGCCAACGTCGCCCCAGTAGAGGTCGCTGTTGGCACGGTCAAAACTGGCGCGGTAAGCGTTGCGTACGCCGGTCACATAGACTTCGCCGAGACCGGAAATGCGCTTGGAGGGGTGGGCAAGGTTGTAGGTTGGAATCGGGTTGGAGGGCGGGATGACAAAGTTCTTGCTCGCATCCGTGGGATAGTCGTCACCTCCGGAAATATCCACGCGGAGAAATTTTCCTTTCACGTCACCGGGATTTTGCGAAGGCCGTCCGTCGGGGCTATATCCGTAGTTGTAGATGTTGCCAAACGATCCGTCGCCGGTGGAGATATAAAGATAGTTGCGCTCCGCACCTGATGCGTTGGGATTGAAGCCGATCCAGTCCACGGTGTGATTGTTACCCCTGCTGTTGTTATAACTCAGGATGATCCGGGCGGTGCTGAAAACCTGGCTGACGCTTTTGAATGCTCCGTTGGAATCCAGCAGTGTGAATTCCTCCACGCGATTCAAAGCGACCGTACCCTGCGTGGCACTCGAAACATAGAGTTTTCCGTAACCCGGGGCGCCTGGAGAGTTGAAATCAGGATGGAACGCGATCGATTGGATGCCATCGTCGGCGACCGTGCTTCGGCTGGACATGCTAAGCACTTCGGTCGAGACGCGGGTATTGATGTCATACCGCCAGACGCTGCCCATAGGATTGGTCGCGTTGTAGCCGGGACTATTGCCGTTAATGCGGGTGGTGTAATAGAGGATGTTGGCAGGATCGCCGGGAGCCTGGGTGAGGTAGGTGGGCTGATTGAGAACGGGGCTAATGCGTTCGAGATGATAAGAGGCGAGCGAGGCAGATTGAGTCAGGAAGACTAAAAGAGCGGCTGCTGCGAGGGGGGACTTCCGTGGATTCATCGGACCGCAGGCTTCAATGCGCGGTGGACCCGGTCAAGCTATTCGGATAGCTGATGGGGTATTGTCACGAACTGGAGGTTCTGTTGTGAAGTGCGGGTTTAGCGCTTGGCCAGCGCGACCAGCACCGCCTTCTGAGCGTGCAGGCGGTTTTCGGCCTGTTGGAAAATCGTATCGGCGTGGAGTTCCAGCACTTCCTCACTGATCTCCTTGCCGCGATAGGCGGGGAGGCAATGCAGCACGATGTGGCCCGGCGCGGCGGCGGCGAGAAGCTCCGCGTTCACCTGGAATCCGGCGAACTCCTGCTCCTTTTCGGTCTGATCTTCCTGGCCCATCGAAAGCCAGACATCCGTGTTGATGACGTCGGCTCCCTTTGCCGCTTCCGAGGGAGATGCGGTGATGGAGACATTCGGCGCGTTCAGTTTTGCGAGAAATTCCGCAGGCGGCTGGCAGGAAACGGGGGCAGCCACCGCCAGCTCGAAGCCGAGGTGTTTCGCCGCCCACATCCAGGAAATGGTCATGTTGGAAAAACCATCGCCGATGAACGCCACCTTCTTGCCTTCCCAGCCGCCGAGCTTCTCCTGAATCGTCAGAAGATCCGCGAGGATCTGGCACGGGTGTTCGTCGTCCGTGAGGGCATTGATCGTCGGGATGCCGGAGTATTCCGCGAAATCCACCACGTCCTGCTGTGCGAAGGTCCGGATGATCGCGCCGTGCACCATTCTGCCTAACACTCTTGCCGTGTCCTTGATCGGCTCGCCGCGTCCGAGCTGGATGTCGTTTTTTGATAGAAACATCGGGAAGCCACCGAGCTCGCGGATGCCGACCTCGAATGACACGCGTGTCCGGGTGGACGACTTCGTGAAAATCAGCGCCCACGTTTGTCCGGCAAGCTGCTGCCCGTCCCGCCCGCGCTGGCGTTTGAGATAAGCAGCGGAGTCCAACAGTGCTTGGATTTCCTTAGTGCTGAGTTCTTCGATAGAGAGGAGATTTTTCATCAAGATGGAGTGGCTGGGGGCCTGGGGTGAAGAGAAAGAATGGATCAGGAAGTTGCGAGGCGACGTTTTAATGAGGCGATCATGCCCTTAGCCTCCGACCCCCAGCCCCTCAAGGACGGAGTGGATGATCGCAAGCGCCTCATCAATTTCGGCCTCGGTGACATTGAGCGGTGGCAGCAAGCGGAAGGTGTTCGGACCTGCCGGTGGGACCAGCAGACCGCGTTCCATCAGTTTGTCCACGACGACGAGCGCTGGAGTTTTCCCTTCCGGCGTCGGGATGAGAGCCGGATCGAGGGCGATGCCGAGAAGCAGGCCTTGGCCCCGCACATCCGTGACGATGGGAAGATTCCAGGCCTTCACGGTTTCGCGGATCCGGACTTCCTGAAGAATGGCGTTTACGGCCAGTTCCTTTTCCCGGATCTCCTTCAGCACGGCGAGGGATGCCGCGCAGACGAGTGGATTTCCTCCGTAGGTCGAGCCATGCGAACCCGGACCCATCAGGGAGGAAAGCGCGGTGCCGTCTTCCGCCACCGACCGATCGCTCAGCCAGAACGCGCCGATCGGCACGCCGCCGCCCATGCCTTTGGCCCATGAAATGCCGTCCGGCTTGATCTCCGGCGCGATCATCCGCCAGGCCATCGCGTCGCCGCAACGACCGAAGCCTGCCTGCACTTCGTCGAAAAATAACAACAGGTCGTGCTTCTTGCAGAGGTCGGCCACCGCGCGGAGGAACTCCGGCGTCGCCATGTTCACGCCGCCTTCGCCCTGGATTGGTTCCAGCAGGATGGCCGCGGTTTCCGGGCGGACTGCATTTTCCAATGCGCCGATGTCGTTGAAAGGAAGATAACGGAAACCTGGAAGCAGCGGATCGAAGCCTTCGTGAATCTTCGCCTGGCCCGTTGCCGACATGGCGCCGAGCGTCCGGCCGTGGAACGATTGCAAGAACGTGATCACTTCATAGCGCTGCGAGCCATCGGCCTGCGGGCGTTTCCTTCCGAAGCGGCGTGCGGATTTGATCAATCCGTCGTTCGCCTCAGCGCCGGAGTTCGAGAAAAACACCTTACCCGGAAGCCGGACGTGCTGCGTGTTGATTTCCTCCGCAAGTTCCGCCTGAAGCGGATTTTGATAGAGATTGGAAACATGCATCAGCTCGCCTGCCTGATGGCGGATCGCCTCCACCAGGAGCGGATGGCAATGGCCGAGCGAACACACGGCGATGCCCATGCAGAAATCGAGATAGCTTTTCCCGGTATCATCCCAAAGTCGGGCACCGGCACCTCGCACAGGGACAAGCGGAAACCGCCCGTAAGTGGGAAGAACGTGTTGCGCATACTTTTCGGCTGTAGTCATGGTAGGTGGGAAAGGGGCGGACCCTAGCCATATTCCGCCAAATGGCAACGCAGGAAATTTCAAGATTGGCTGAAGCCGGTTGCCGACAATTTCCGGGAATCTTCACCCCATCAGGAAATCGGCTGGTCCGGGACGACCTTCACTACTTGTGTCCCTGCGACCAAGTCGTGGAGGCAGCGCCGGTCTTTCCTGAAAACCAACAATGAATCCACGAGGGACAGAAATCCGCCGACCACGGGAATAGTGTTGATCAGGCTTACGAATGCATACCGCTTGAAAACGAGATCCGTGATTTCGGGTTTTTTCCCGTCCATGGTCACAATCCGGGTTTTGGCTACCTTTTTCCCGATCGTCTGCCCTGTCGCTTTCAGGAATTTCCACTGGATGGCCATCAATAATGAAAAGTGGACGATGGTGAAAAAAATCGCGTATCCGATTCCCATGCGGTCAAACCCCCCGTCGAATCCCTCCATCGAGTGAATCACGCCGGCGAAAAGCAACCCGCCCCAAATCAGGGCGGCAATCGCGATGCCCACCAAGCCGTCCACGAAGGATCCCACAAAACGATCGCCGGGATCCGCGAGTCCAGGGTTCCCACCGAATTCCTGAGCTGGGATGGGGTCGGTGTTAGGTGCTGCGTAGGGATTTTGTTCATTCATCATGAGCCATCATTCCAACAGGAGCACCAGCAAAGTCACGGATTAAAGGCACGCAGGAAATTCCCGCCGTCCTTGTGCGGACAGCAGCCTCAAGCCGCCATTTTTTTCAAGAAATCAGTGTGGAAGGGAGTTCCACGATCTGATCCCGCAGTGCGATGAACACGCGGTCATTCGGCTCGGCTGCCAGAATTGCCCCGCCGGTGAAGCTGCCGAAAGCGGGGAGAACGAGCGTGTTGTTGCGGTAAAGGAAACAGGGCAAGCGCAGCGAGGTGCGTTTGCCATCCGGGATTTTCACGACGGGATGCCAGTGACCGGAGATGCTGAGTTGTTCTCCTTCGGCGTGATGTGGATCATGAATCACGCGGATGTTTCCCTCCAGATCGAGATGGGGGAGCACCTCGAGCCCTGCGGGTAATTGCCGGATTTTCGCATCGTGATTTCCCAAAACAAGAGTGACGGGGAGTCCGAGGGAATGGATGAAGTCGCCCAGCGCAGTCTCAAGCTCGGGGGTGATTCCGGAAGGCGAGTGGAAAAGGTCGCCCGCGATCACGAGATGGGAGGCGCGGCATTTTCCGGCGAGTTCTATCAGCCTGGCGAAATCCCGGGCTGTGTCGCCTTCGGGCACCGGCAGCCCTTTCGCCCGGAACGCCGCGGATTTCCCCAGATGGATGTCCGCCACGATGAGAGTGGAGGAAATTGTTAGGAATGCCGCTCCTTCGGCCAGCAATGAGACGGACAGATGGGTGGAAATCGGGTTCATGGATCAGTCTGGATAAAAGATGCCCGGGGTGGGGAGTTGGGATCAGAATCAAAACCCATGGCGGCGGCGGATCGGCTTGAGTTCGTAAGAGCGTGTGTCCGGAAATTCGGGGAGCGGGCGGGAAACAGTCGGGCCGGATTTCTTGTCCACTCCGGCGGCTTGGTTGAGTTCGTCCAGCATGTCCGCAAGGCGGGTGGCGGCGTCCGCGGCGACGAGGGTGGATTGAAGGCGGTCAGCCCAGAGAGGAAATGCCATGGGCGTGAGGTGTTCGGTTTCCACGAGGTGAAAAGGCCGGTTTCGCAGTTCATGAATGACTTCGTTGAGGCGGGTGAATTCGAGCTGCTTTTCAAGGATTTCCCGTTCGGACTGGCGGAGGAGCAGGTTATCGGAATCGTAGCGGCGGAGGACTTCGTAGAGGAGCGTCGAACTCGATTGAAGCTCGCGGCGGGAGCGGTCCTGCCGTCCTGGCGGTTGCTGGAGGATGAGGCCGGAGACGCGGGAGATTTCGCGGAAATTCCGGCGTGCGAGTTCGGCGGTATTCATGCAGGCAAGGAGGTCGTCCAGCAGATCGTCCGGGCTGAGATGGCGGCGGAGGGATTTCTCGTCAAGCACCAGACCACGTTTTGCGGTGAGGGAAAAACCGTAGTCGTTCTGGGTCGCTTGGATGGATTGGCCGGTCTCGCGGCCGATGCGAAACGCGATCAATGTTCCGAGCCCCTCGTGGACGAGCCGACCCGCGAAGGGAAAAAGAAACAGGTGCTCTCCTTCCTTCGATCGGGTGAACTCGACTAAAAGTGATTCATCCGAGGGAACGCGGGACCAGCGGCGCTGGATGTCGAGGATTGGCTGGATCGCTTTCATTTCCGGGCACGGGGAAAGGTGGGAGGAGGGTCGTTGCGAGAGACGCAAGGCAATCGCGTGGGTGAGTTCGGTCGAGAGGGACATCTTGGCACCGCCCCAAATCGCGATGCGGCCCTTGGTCGTTTTTCCAGCGGGTTTGACCGTGGCGGTCCGCTGGTGCAGGCGGACCAGAGTCAGGTGGCGGCCTGCGAAAACGAGATTTCCCCCAATGCGGATGCCTGCGATGAAGGATTCCTCGACCGTGCCCAGAGTGCGACCGTTGGCAAATCGGATATAAATCGCCGGATCACTGGAAATGGTGCCGATGCTCAGGCGATGCTGGAGGATGAGGCGCTTGTCATCCACCGTGTAGCGGCCATCGATCAAATGCGCCTTGCGATAGCGGGGATAGGCGGCCAGAGCATGCCCGCCGTTGGAAATAAAACCGAGCGCCCATTGCCATTCCAGATCCGTCAGGTGCTCGAAAGCGTGCGTGGATTGGATTTCCCGTCGCATTTCATCCGGTGGAAACGGTGTGCCGATCGCGCAGGTAACGAGATGCTGGACGAGCACATCGAGCGGCTGGCAAAGCGGTTTCCGGCTTTCCACGTGACGGGCCGCAGCGGCGTCCCGCGCCGCGGCGAACTCCACGAGTTCCAAAGCATTCGTCGGGACCCCCACAATCCGCGAGACGTTTCCCGGCTGATGTCCCGAGCGCCCGGCACGTTGGAGCAGCCGGGCAACTCCCTTGGGCGAGCCGACCTGGATGACCTGGTCCACCGGCGAAAAATCCACGCCGAGATCCAGCGAGGAGGTGGCGATGACGCATTTCAGAGAACCGTCACGCAGCCCATTTTCCGCCAGCTCCCGCTCTGATCGATCGAGCGACCCGTGGTGCATGGCCATCTTGTCTTTCCAGCGCGGCCGGATCGAGCAGAGCTCCTGAAACCAGATTTCCGTTTGCGAGCGGGTGTTGGTGAAAAGCAGGGTCACGTTCGCCTTTTCGATTTCATCGGCGACCTGACTGGAAAGCCGGGTGCCGATGTGGCCCGCCCAAGGAAACCGATCGATTTCCTTGGGAATGAGCGTCTCGATGACCAGAGGTTTTTTCATGTCAGCCGTGACTTCGGCCGATCCATCGAACGCGTCGCCTAACAAAGTGCGCCTCGCTTCTGTCAGATTTCCCAGAGTGGCGGAAAGACCCCAGATGCGGATTCCGGGAAACCAGGCTCGCAAACGCGCCAGACAGAGTTCCGTCTGCACGCCGCGTTTCGTTCCTAGCAGCTCGTGCCATTCATCGACGATGACGCACCGGAGACCGGCCAGCTTTTCCGCGAAATCGGAGTGCGTGAGCATCAGGGAAAGCGACTCGGGCGTGGTGACGAGCGTGTGCGGGAGCTTCTTGCGGAGGCGCGCGCGCAGGGCGGCGGGCGTGTCGCCTGTGCGGGCCTCGGCTTCGAAATGCGGTGCGAGGAATTCAAGCGGCTCGCGGAGAGCGCGCAAGGTGTCTGCCGCCAAAGCCCGCAACGGAGTCAGCCACAGGACCTGGCAACCCGGCTCGCATGAAAGGCTTTCCGCGAGCGGGCCGAGATAGACGGCGAGAGTTTTTCCAAGGCCGGTCGGCGCGTGGAGCAGGCCGGATTTACCCGCGAGGTAGGCTTTCCAAGCGCGCTTTTGAAATTCGAACGGCTGCCAGCCCTTGGCGTCGAAAAAAGGCTGAAGGGCGGCGACGGTCATGCGGTCACCATCGTGCGCAAACCCGATTTATCAAGGGGGGGCAGCGGCCGACCTGGCGGGATGAAATAGGCACGATCCCACACCGGATGAAGGAAATTTTGCAATCCCGGGCAGGGACGGGAATCAGAGCCAGATGGGTTGGATCTTTTGTAAAGTGCTTGAAATCAGTTGCTTGATTGCTCCGAAGAAATTTGGCCCGCCGCCTGCAAAGGAACCCCAGTAAAGGAACTCTCTACTTATTATTATGAAAAAACGCAATCAGTCCACCCGCCACGAACCTCTCGCTCATCCTAACATGATCAACTACCTGGCGTTGATCCATGCGATGACTCATCCCGGAAACCGCCCCGAGCCCGGCAAGCATCACCGCTCACCCAAATCGGCGACCTTGACGCCGGTGACGGGTTGATTTTGGAAGACCTGTTAAAAACCGAAAGAGCCCGCTGTGTGGCACAGCGGGCTCTTTTTTGAAGTAGCGATTTTTCCGCTTTGTGAAATCAGCGGACGACCCGTGCGCCGCCGCCGCCGATTTGTTTTTCGACTTCCTTGCGGGTGGCCATCGAGGTGTCGCCGGGTGTCGTGGAAGCGAGCGCGCCGTGAGCAGCTCCGTATTCGACAGCCTTCTGCGCGTCGTTGAATTCCATGAAGCCGAACTGCACGCCGGACGCGAACGAATCACCACCGCCGACGCGGTCGAGGATTTCCAGGTCAGGGTATTTGCGGCTTTCGTGGAATTTCCCGTCGTGCCAGAGGATGGCGGACCAGTCGTTGACCGTGGCGGTTTTCACGCCGCGCAGCGTGGTGGCGGCGACCTTGAAGTTGGGAAACTCTTTCACTGCGGTCTCGATCATCGCCTTGAAGGCATCCAGCTCGATGGAGGAAATGTTGTGGTCCACCCCTTCAACTTCGAAGCCGAGCGATGCCGTGAAGTCCTCCTCGTTGCCGATCATCACATCCACGTATTTCGCGATCTCGCGGTTCACTTCCTGCGCCTTCGCGAGGCCGCCGATGGTTTTCCAGAGCGATGGGCGGTAGTTGAGATCGTAGGAAACGATGGTGCCGTATTTGTTGGCGGCTTTCACGGCTTCCACGGTGAGGGCGGCGGTGGTTTCCGAAAGCGCGGCGTAGATGCCACCTGTGTGGAACCAGCGCACGCCGAGTTTGCCGAAAATGTGATCCCAATCGATGTCACCCGGCTTGAGCTGCGAGGCGGCAGTGTTCCCGCGATCGGGATTTCCCACAGCGCCGCGCACGCCGAAGCCGCGCTCGGTGAAGTTCAGGCCGTTGCGGACGTTGCGGCCGATGCCGTCGTCCTCGCGCCATTGGATGAAATCCGTGGCCACGCCGCCCTGCATGATGAAATCTTCGATCAAATGGCCCACCTCGTTATCGACGAACGCGGTGACCACGGCCGTCTTGTAGCCGAAACATTTCCGCAAACCGCGCGAGGTGTTATATTCTCCGCCACCTTCCCAGGCGGCGAACTGGCGGGCGGTGCGGATGCGGCCTTCGCCGGGATCGAGACGGAGCATGACTTCGCCCAGCGAGATTTGGTCAAAGGTGCATTCGGATTTTGGTTTGATCGTGAGAGGCATGGGAGTTGGTTGGTTTTTGCCAATCGATTCTCCTGAAAGGCGTGACGGAAGCACGACGGAGAACAGGCGGCGGGACTTTGGGGAAGTTCGGCCGCGCGTGCAATACGCACTTGGGGTTAACAGGATATTCTGCGGAAATCTGGAGGAAAATTGCCAGTTTCCATGGAATTCGGCCCGAGAAAATGGGCGGGAACTGAGGCGGTGGCTGTCCTCCCGGCTCATCGGGTTGACTTCGCACGCACCGTCAGGAAAATTCCGCCGCATGAATCGAAAGACCCGGAATCAAACGGTGCCCCACAAGGAGGGCCTCGTTATTCGCCCTGGAAAAGAGGCACCTCTCAGCCGCACGCAGTTGGAATTCAACCGGCTCATGAAAACTCTCGAAACCGCCAAGGCCCGCCACGCCCGCGAGCAGGCACGGCTGGACGACGCGCTTGTCATTTCCATCCGTGAGCTCATGCCGCTCGTCGAGGGAATCAATCGCGTGAATCGCGACCTCGTTTTCACAGGGCGCAAGGTGCTGCAAACCTTCAAGCTCAGCGCCAAACGCCGGCTCTGGCTCGGCGACTTGTTGAGTGGCAAGGCAGGTGAGCTGCTGGCCGATCCCGTGGGCCTCACCATGGAGGAAATCGCCGAATTGGAGGCCGTCGTTGAGGAACTCGGTCCCAGCGTCGAGGAACAGCAGATGAAAGAGAGCGAGGACATGGAATTCGAGTTCATGCGCGCAATGATGGAACAAGCGGCCCGCGAAGCCGGCCTCGATCTGGACCTGAGTGATTTGGACCCGAATGGCGATCCCGAGGAATTCGAACGCATCGCGAACGAACGCGTGCGCGCGGCTTTCGCAGCACGGGGAGGCGATGCCGATTCCACAGCCGCCGCCGATAAACCCCGCCGCAAACCCACCAAAGCCCAAGCCGAAAAGGACCGCAAACGCCTCGAACAGGAGGACGCCAAAAACCGCGATCTCAAATCCCTCTTCAAACAACTCGCCAAAGCCTTCCATCCCGATCTCGAACCGGACCCGCTGCTCAAGGAGCACAAGAAAGGCTGGATGCAGCGCCTCAACACCGCCTATGCCGCCAACGACCTGCGGGAAATGCTCCAACTCGAAATGGAATGGCTCGGCGAGGAAGCCACCAACCTCGCCACCGCCGGCGACCAGAAACTCAAGGTTTACTGCATGGTTCTCAAGGAACAGATCGCCGATCTCAAGGACTACACGCACCACCTGCCGGACGAGCCGCAATATGGGACGCTCCGGCGCTTCAGAAATCCCTACTACGGGACGCTCGCCAGTCCGGTAACGATCAAACGGGAACTCCGTGAGGAACTTCTTTATCATCGGGAGATGTTGGAAATCCTCTCAGGTAACAACGCCGCCTCCCGCAGCATGGTTAACGAGTGGGCCGATGAACACGCCCGCCGGTCGAGCTATCCGTTTTGAGATGGGGCCGCCTTTCCTTCCGCAGAGGGGGAATTGAATAGCGGTCTGCCCGATGGCTACTAGGCAAGTTTCCTAGTAGCCTTGCGGGTGATCCTCTATTCCTTCGCCGTTCTCCATCTGCTAAAACCGGGCGCTATGGAAAAGGTCCATTCCTGTCAGAATCATCGGTTTTCTCTCGAATTCGCAAGTGTGAGTTCGGGGAGGGGCCGGGTTTCTGCGGGGAATGTTCCTGCCTGATAAGATGCGTTCGGATTTGAAGATCGCCAACATGATCGGAAGCCGGGTGCTTGAAACCAAACGACAGACCATTAATTCGCGAACTCATGAAAAACACACTTATACTATCGCTCATGCTTGCGGCGCCCGCACTTGCGGGAACTTCACAAGTCATGACTGAATCCACGCCTCCACCCCCGGCTCCGGAAATGTGGACTTGGTTTGCCGGTGCCACCGGCGGCTATCTTCTCGATTTCGAGGAGGATATGTACACCTTGCAAATCGGTGCCAAGTCTCCCTGGTCCTTCAGCGGCTGGAGCGTCGCCCTGTTTGGCGAGGTCGGCTGGACCGAAAACCACGACGATATCAACCGTTCCTTCGCTCTGGGTGGCGATGAGCAATCGCACATGGATATCGTTCCTCTCACCTTCAACGTGAAGCTCGAGCATCTGATCTCCGGCGGGCTCAGTGGTTACATCGGTGGCGGCGCGGGAGCCAGCTATGTCGATGCCGATATCAACTCACCTTTCCCGGGTTTTGATATATCGGATGATGACTGGGTTTTCACCGGCCAGGTTTTTGCGGGCCTCGCCTATCACGTCGACGAGAAATTCGAAGTCTTCGGCGGTGCCCGCTGGATCTATTTTGATGATCCCAAATTCGCCGGCGCATCGCTGGGCGATGACGTGCTGATCGAAGGTGGCCTTCGCTACCATTTCTAATCGGTTTCTTTCGGTAAGCTGCATAACAACAAAGGTCGCCCGTCAGCACGGGCGGCCTTTTTTTCGGCCAGGCGGGGCAGGGAGAGGAAGAGAAACCACGAAGGACACGAAGAAGGCACGAAGGAAGACGGGAGTGATTGGATGGCTCCGCGCCGCTGCCGCAGTAGATTCAACCTTTCTTTCAGATGAGCTCCTTGCAATTTTCAAAAGTAAGGCTAGCATACGTAGGTAAGGAAAATGTCATGACTCACTCAACCATCACCAGCAAAGGTCAGACCACGCTGCCTGCTCCCATTCGCCGTGCCCTGCATTTGAAAGCAGGCGACCGGATCGTTTATGAAATTCAGGGTGATTCGGTAGTGATTCGCCCGCAACCCGGAGCGATGGCGGTTTTTGGTGCTCTCAAGCCGCCCGCTGGAAAATCCGGAGTATCATTTGAAGAAGCGCGAGCGAAATCCCGTGAGGCATGGGTAGCGGAAGCCGCGCGGGAGGGCCTGCCATGACGCCGCTTCTGGTGGATACCAACGTTCTGCTGCGCTTCATCACTGGCGAGCCCGCAGATCAAGCCGATCAGGTTACCCATCTCTTTGAGGCGGCGGACGGGGGTAAAGTGCGGCTTGCCGTGCTACCCATGGTTCTTGCAGAGGCGGTTTTCGTGCTCACCGGATTTTATCAACATCCCCGCTCGAAAACCGCGGAAGTGCTCGCTCATCTGATCTCCTGCCCCGGATTCCATTCGAGCGAACAACAAAACATGCTTCATGCCCTCAAGCTTTTCGGTGCAAGCAAGTTGGACTTCGTGGATTGTTATCTGGCTGCGGCTTCGATCCGGGACGGGCGGCCTGTGGTTTCTTTTGATCGGGACTTTGCCAAGCTCCACGGCGTCATCCTCCGGAAACCCGGCGATCCGTTATGACATTTTCATGACTGTTCTTCTGCCTGGATAGCGCACGATGCGGGGCGTCGACATTTTGTCGACTGAGTCAGGCCGACATTCTGTCGGGCGGGATGAGTGCGGCGGACAGGATGTCCGCGGCACTCAGCGCTCAGAATGAACGCGCTCCTTTAACGCGCCCTTTGACTTCTTTTGGCTTGATCGCCATCGCGACCATTTTCAATGGTGTTCCTATGAACTATTTGAATCCCGATTCGGAAATTCAGAAGTCGGGCGGCGAGCTGCCGCATTGGCAGCAGGGTGGGGCCTTGCAGTTTGTGACTTTCCGGTTGGGAGATGCGTTGCCGCTCATGCTGATTAGGGACTGGAAGGAGGAACGTGCGCAATGGCTGGCGGCGCATCCGCGGCCGTGGACGGCGGAGACCGAGGTGGAATACCACCGGAATTTCAACGCAAGAATCGAGCGTTGGCTGGATCAAGGGATGGGCTCGTGTCTTTTCGCTGATCCCGAGGCGCGACAGGTGCTGGCGGATTGCCGCATGCGCTTCGACGGCGAGCGGGTCCGGCACGAGGCGTGGGTGATCATGCCGAATCATGTGCATGTGCTTTTCAGTCCCGCTGTGCCGGTTGATAAACTGATCCAAGCTTGGAAGGGGCATTCCGCGAGGGTTCTGGGCAAGGGGCCGATCTGGCAGCGTGACTATCGGGACACGTTGATCCGCGATGCGGAACACTTTGCGAATGTGCTGCGGTATATCAGAAGGAATCCGTTGAAAGCGAAATTGGGCGAAGGGCGGTTCACGCTGTGGGAAAGGAGCGTCGACATGCTGTCGACTGAGTCAGGCCGACATTCTGTCGGGCGGGAGGAGTGCTGCGGACAGGATGTCCGCAGCACTCAGCGCTCAGAATGAACGCGCTCCTTGGCGCATTGCTTGACGTCGCTCAGAACTTCGTGGCCGCAGTGGTTTTGAGTTCTTCCAGCTTCGAGCGGTCGGGGGCGGCTCCTCTTGCTTGGTCGGGTTTTCCGCCGCCTTTGCCGCCGGCGATGGCGGCGAGGTCGCGGAGGAGATCGCCGGCTTTGAGGCCTTTGGCGAGGGCGTCCGGGCCGCAGTGGGTGGCGAGGTGGAGCTTTTCTCCGTCATCGACGATGAGCAGGGCGGGACCAGCGAACTGCTTTTTCTTGAGGCCGTTCTGGAGTTCCTGGAGGAGCGAGGCGTCGGACTCGAAAGAGACGATGATGGGCTGACCTAGTGCGATGAGCTCTGCGAGGGATTCGTCGGCGAGGGCGGCGGCTTGGGAAGATTGGATCTTTTTGATGCGCTTCTCGGCTTCGATTGCGGCTGCTTGGGTTTCCTCAAGCGTGCGCTGGCCGTGGGCGAAGATGGCGTTGATCTGGGAAATGTCCGCGCGCTCGACAAGCATGGCTCCCATGATGTGGGGGAAATCGTTCACGGTGACGGCTTCTTCGCCGAGGGCGATGAGCTTTTCGTTGGCGGCGTGGAGTTTGGCACGGGCAGTTTTGAGCTCGTGGTCCCATTTTTCGACCGACTCGTTGAGGTAGGTCCAAGCGGCTTCTCCGCAGACGGCTTCGATGCGGCGGACACCGGAGGCGATGGCACCTTCGGATTTGATTTTGAAAAGGCCGATCTCGCCGGTGTTGCGGACGTGGGTGCCGCCGCAGAGTTCCTGGGAGTAGCCGTTGAGCGCGCCACGCTCGCCGCCGATCTGGACGACGCGGACGAGGTCGCCGTATTTGTCGCCGAAGAATTGCATGATGTCCGGGCGGCCCTTGATGGAGGCGTGGGGGACTTCTTTCCAACTCACCGAATCGTTGGCGGAAATGGCGGCGTTGACCTTTTCCTCCATGGCGGCGAGTTGCTCGGGCGTGACGGCGGCGCTGTTGAAATCGAAGCGCAGGCGGTTTTCATCGACCGAGGAACCTTGCTGCGCGGCGTCTTGGGAAACGACTTCGTGCAGCGCCCAGTGGAGAAGGTGGGTGGCGGTGTGGTGGGCTTCGATCGGGCGGCGGCGTTTTTCGTCGATGCGCAGGACGACTTTGTCGCCTGGCGCGATTGGGGATTGGAGATCGGAGATGGAAGATGAAGAGATGATGTGGGCGTGGGCTTTGCCGATCTGTTGGGTGCCGGTTACTTCGATTTCGCTGCCGTTGGAAACCAGCGTGCCGGTGTCGCCGGATTGGCCGCCCATCTCGGCGTAGAAGACGGTCTTGTCGGTGATGACGAAGAGCGCGTCTTCCTGCGGATGGATTTCGAGGATAGTGGCTTCGACGGTGTCATTCTCGAAGCCTGTGAATTCCGTGACGGCTTCAGTGGAGATGTCGAGGGCTCGGACGACGGTGGTTTTTTGAGCGGCGCGGGAGCGCTCTTGTTGCTGCTCCATTCGTTTGTTGAAATTTTCGACATCAACGGTGAGTCCACGCTCGCTGGCCATGAGTTCGGTGAGATCGAGCGGGAATCCGAAAGTGTCATAAAGCTCGAATGCCAATTCGCCAGAAATGTTCCGCAACTCAGACTGACTAAGTTCAACTCCGCCACCAAGTTTTGTAGAATCAAATTTCTTTCCTCCAAAGAAGGCGCCTTTCTCCGGATCTACTACTAAACCTTTCCCCGTGATCATTCCATAGGCACCCATGGAGGTGTTCTCTCCAGTTTTAATACCTCTACCAATGACCAGAGACTCATCGGGAGCAATCCCTTTCAAAAACACCAACGTTCCGCGATCCAGTGTTTGATTGAAACTGGTTTCTTCGTTTTCCAGCGTCGTGCGGATGATTTCTTCGCGGTTTTTCAACTCCGGGAAAACTCCGCCCATTTCACCGACGAGTGTTTCCACCAGTGCGCCGAAGAACGGCTTTTCTCCGGAGAAACCAAGCTGGCGGCCGTAGCGGACGGCGCGGCGCAAGATGCGGCGGAGAACGTAGTTGCGGCCGTTGTTGCCGGGCATGATGCCGTCGGCGATGGAGAAGCTCAGCGTGCGGAGGTGATCCGCTATGACGCGGAACGCGATCGCGGTTTTCATCTCCTCGGTGAAGGCGGCGCGATCGGCACCGAGTTCGGGGTAGATGTTGACGTAGGTTTTTCCGCTGAGTTCTTCGAGTTTGCGGAAGATCGGCTGGAAGACGTCGGTGGCGTAGTTGCTGGGCTTGATCGAGAAATCGGTGAAGCCTTTGGTGTTTTGGATGATCGAACAGGCGCGCTCGAAGCCCATGCCGGTGTCAACGTGTTTGGCGGGCAGCTCGCGGAAGCTGCCGTCGGCCTCGGCGTTGTATTGGATGAAAACGAGGTTCCAGATCTCGATGCAGAGGTCGGAGTCGTTGTTGACGAGGTTGCGGCCGGTGACGGGATTTCCTTCGGGCGTGAGATCGACGTGAAGTTCGGAGCAGGGGCCGCAGGGGCCGGTTTCGCCCATCATCCAGAAGTTGTCTTTGACGTTGCCGTGGACGATTTGGACGGCGGGATCGCAGCCTTTGGAAACGAAAAGGGCGGCCCAGATGTCGTAGGCTTCCTGATCGAAATTTCCGGGATCGCCTTCTTTCGGCGCGTAAACGGACGCGTAAAGGCGGTGGGCGGGGAGGCCCCAGCGCTCGACAACGAGTTCCCAAGCCCAGGCGATGGCTTCCTTTTTGAAATAGTTTCCGAACGACCAGTTCCCCAGCATTTCGAAGAATGTGTGGTGATAGGTGTCGTAGCCGACATCCTCGAGGTCGTTGTGTTTGCCGCCGGCGCGGATGCACTTCTGGGTGTCTGCGGCGCGCGGTGGCGAGTAGGGAGCTTTTTCAACGCCGAGGAAATAGGGGACGAACGGGTTCATCCCGGCATTCGTGAACAGCAGGCCGGGCGACTGCGGGAGCAGCGAGGCGGAGGGAACGATGGTGTGTTGTTTCTCGGCGAAGAAATCGAGGAAGCTTTGGCGGATCTCGGCGGAAGTCATGGTCGGATAATGGAAAGATGGGGCGAGACGCCCCTGCAACGGTCTGGCGCGAGACGCGCCAGCCACAATGAAAGGGGCGCGAAGATGCAGGAGGGCAGGGGGCGGTGTAAAGCCTTGGGTAAGGCCAGAGGGGAGAGGCCGGAATCAAGAATCAAAAATCAAGAAAGAGGCCATCAGTCCTATGGCTCCCATCGGTCCTATTGCTTTTTCTTCGGGAGAAAGCGCGAAGACGGCCTACGGGCGGGATGCGGCGGGCGGCTTGTGGGTTTTCAGGAGTGCGGCGAACTCGTCGCTCCACTGGGCGGCGGACTTGTGGTCGAGGTATTTTTGCAAATGGGCGACCATGCGTTCTGCGGCTCTGCTTTCATCGCCGTTTTTGAACAGGTCCACTTCCATCTGCCAGAGGAGTTCGGGCACACCGTTTTCCAGGAACTGCTGGTATTCCGGCGGGTGCATGGACTCGATCGTGCCGATCTTGACCTCGTTGAAATTGGCGTTCTGCTCGTTCGGGGAGTTCTGGTTTTGATAGGCTTCCTGCGCTTTCTCCTGCTCCTGCAACAACTTGCGGGCGTACCGCGCCATGTTGGTCCGGATCGCCAGTTCCTGTTCGATGCGCTTCATCCATGCGGCGCGCAGCTCGGCGAGGTGCGCGGGGTTCCGCAAAGGGGGCAGGAACAGTTGTTCGTAGAGTTGATCAAGATTCAGCGGACTGGTCGGCCACTTCTCCGCTTTCATGCCGTCGATGCCATAGGCCTTGGCGAAAACGGTGGCGGTGGCGGGCTGGGTGAGCACCTTTTCCTGATCGGCCATCATCTTGAGGTCGTTGAAGACATCGACGACGATGACCTTCGCCCGCTCCACCAGGGACTTCTGATCGGGTTTGGAGGAGGCGGCTTCCAGCGTGAGGCAGAGCCAGCGCAATTGATGGCGGAGTGCGCGCCGGAAAGCGGGTTTGGCAAGGTTATCCTCCTCCTTTTTCTTCCAGTCGCGGAAGTCCTTGTCCTTCCGTTTCATGTCCGAGTACTCGACCTTTTCGAGGCATTGCAGGTAGAATTCGAGGGCTTTTTCGTCGGTGCTCATCGCCTCGTGATAGGCGGCGACGGCCAGGCTGAAACGGGCGTCGCTGCGGGAATCGACGTTTTCGCGGAGTTTTTCAAGATTGCCTAACAATGCTTCGCGGTCTGCGTCTGAGAGTGCTTGCGCATGGACGTGGCTGATCGTGAGCGCGGCACAAAGAAGGGCGGCAGAAATTCGCATAACCCACGTCATTACAGAACGGAGAGGGGGTGCGCCAAGGCGGAAGAATAAATAAATTTTACCGTAAAATGAAAGGAATGGGCGCCTTTTTCCGGGCTTGGAAGTTGGCGATTCCGGGGCATTCTTCCTGAGTCACCCAATCGCCTCCGATGAATCGCGCCCTCCGTAGAATTTTCGTTCTGATTATTGTTTTTCTGGGCACCTTCGTGGCTGTCTCGGCGGTCAGGACGTGGCGTGCCGACGGGAGCCTCCGGAGTTGGTCTCGGTTTTTCTCAAAGCAGGGCGGCGAGTTTCAGCCTGAGACCTACACGCTGCCGGACAAGGCTCCGCTGGCACTCGCCGATGTCGATCTGCTCTCGCGGCTGAATGACGAATACGCCCGCCTGACGCAGGCCGTGGTGCCATCCGTGGTGAGTATCGATACGGCGGGCATCCGCACCGAGCGGTTGCAGGATCTCTGGGGCAGGACGCACGTTAGGGATTTTTCCACACAGGGTCAGGGCTCCGGAGTGATCGTGACCAGCGAGGGTCACGTTGTTACGAATCACCACGTCATCGCCGGACAGCAACAGATCCAGGTGACCTTGCATGGTGGGAAAACTTACGCCGCCCATCTGATCGGCGATGACGAGTTACTGGACATCGCGGTTTTAAAAATCGATGCGAATGAAACCTTTGTCCCGCTGAAACTGGGCGATTCCCTTCAGGCGCAAGTCGGCCAACTGGTGTTCGCCGTCGGAAATCCTTTCGGGCTCGGAGAAACCGTCACCCAAGGCATCATCTCGGCGAAAGAGCGCTCGCTTTCCGATACCCAGCGCGACCTTTTCCAAACGGATGCCGCGATCAATCCGGGAAATTCCGGGGGACCGCTGGTGAATCTTCGCGGCGAAATTATCGGCATCAACGTCGCCATTTTTTCTCCCGATAAGGAAAATCCCGGCTTCCGGGGCGTCGGCTTTTCGATCCCATCGAACGATGTGAAGGAAGCACTTTTCCAGATCCTCGAACGCGGGAAGCCATCCGCACGTGGATTTCTCGGGCTGCAAATGCGCGACCTCGATCCCTCTGTCCGCAATGCCCTCGGTTATGAGGAAAAGGAAGGCGCTGTTGTGACGGGGGTTCCACCGGGGACGCCCGCGCAGGTAGCCGGCTTGCAGCGTTTGGACGTCGTCAGGGCGGTCAATGGGCGTGCGATCTACAGCCGCGCCGAGCTTTTCGCCATCGTCCAGCGCGCCCATGTCGGCGATGTGCTGACGCTTGATATCTGGCGCAATGGCGAGCTGTTGCAATTGAAGGCGACCATCGCGGAAAGCGGTGCCACGAGCACGCCGACGCAAGCGCCTGCGAATCCCGGCGTCCAAGGCCGCACGCGGGATCCCGAGGAAATCCTGCAAGCCCTGGGCATCGTCGTGCGTGATCTATCCGTCCCCGAGCGCATGCGCGGGTTCCGCGGCGTGGTGGTCACCGGTCTGGCGGAAAAGGCGCTGGCGGGTGATTTGCTCAAACCGGGCGATCTCATCATCGCCGTGAACAACGTGCGTATCGGCAGCGCCATGGAATTTTACCAAAATCTGGCCTCTTCCGCCGCCGTGCAGGACACCACGCTCAGTGTCCTGCGGGACGGCAAGATCCAGCGGGTCAATCTTCCCGCACTGCCGCGTCAGGAATGATACGGGCAGGTGAAATTTCCCTAATCCATCCCACGTTTACTTCGATTCTTCCATGCAACGCTCCAAGCTTCCCTACTTTTTTCTCGGCCTCGCTGCCGTCCTCGCGGTAGCGGCCGTTGTGATACTGATTATCCGCCCGGGCGTGCATCCCGCCATGCCGCCGGTTTCTACTACGGAATCCGCCGTAACTAAACCCGGGCCGGCGGAGATCGGAGATCTAACTGCACCTGGCAAGCCTGAGGACGCGGCCACGGTTCTCAAGGATCTCGGCGTCGGCTACTCGGCTGCGGACCCCGGCGATTTGGTCGCACAGATCGGCAAGGCGCTCGAAGCCGGCGATCTTGCGAAAGTCGGACGCCTGATCGGAAAGGACGCTTTGGATCCCGCCACCGTCGAACGGCTCAAGGCGCTTTCCTCCTCCCGGCTCAAGCTCCGCCAGCCGGACGGCGTCCGCGAAGTGGGCGAAATTGAACTCAATGCACGCTCACGTTGGGCGCTCGAACTCGCTGGCCAGGAGCCCGGCCGTGACCGCATTTTCCTCGATCTCCGCCGCGACAAGGGCAAATGGTTCGTGGAAAAACTCACCCTGCCACCCGCACCGGGCCAACCGGTGCCGAAGGCGGTTTCCCCTGATTCGTTAGGCGTGGCGGATGCGTTCCTGCAAGCCGTGCTCAGGCAGGATTTCGAATTCGCCCACGCCTTTGTGGATTCCGCCACGGTCTCTGATGCGAAGATCGCGGGCCTCTGCATCCTGTTCGAAGAAGGCGGATACCGGCTGCGCAAAGCGAAACCATTGCGGGCCATGTTTCAGCGCCCGAACACCGTCGGCTACCTCGCCAATGTGGAATCCGCCGATGGTTCGCAGAGCGCCCAATTCTCCATCACCATGAGCCAGTCGCTCGCACGATCTAACTGGGTTGTGTCCGAAATCAACCTGAACCAGCTCCTCGCCGACTACGCCCGCCGTGTGGCCGGTGGCGATCTCTACTACTCGCCGCTGGTGAAAAACCCCTCCGGTGGCGACACGCTGGCGCTTTATTTCGAGTTCGACCAAGACGCGATGAACCCGCGCACCCGCCGCCAGTTGGAGATCGTCTCCATGATCCTCCGCGCGGATCCTGGTAAAAAAATCACCCTTAGCGGCCACACCGATGCGCTGGGGACGAAGGAATATAACAACAGCCTTTCATCCCGCCGCGCGGATGTCGTTCGTGATTTTCTGACAAAGGCAGGTGTTTCATCGGCGCAGATTGTGACCGTTGCGAAAGGCGACAGCCAGCCCCGCAGGCCGAATGTGACCGAGAGCGGAGAGGACAATCCCGAGGGCCGCCGCGCGAACCGCCGCACGGAAATCTATCTGGATTTCTGATCAGCGCCCATGAATGCGGGTTGATCGCGATCGATCTTTCGTCAAGGAACGATGCGCCCTCTGGAGCCGGCAATGATCGTGAAAAAACATCATTCCCTTCATCTTTTCTAAAGGTTTGCTCAATTAGAGTCGTATCCATATTTTCAATGAACGCCGCACGATTTTTCCTTTTCCCCAGTCTCGCTCTCGCCGGATTGAGCGCTTGTGCCGGGCCTCCGTCCTTCACCAAGCAGAAAATTTCCCTACCTGCGGATTGGAAAAACGCCTCCCATTTTCCTGTCGCCTCGCCGAGCCGGGATCTCTCGCGCTGGTGGAACCGTTTCGAAGATCCCACGCTTTCACGCATCATCTCGAATGCGCTGGGAAACAGCCCTGACATGGCATCCGCATCAGCCCGCATCAAGGAATCCCGTGCGCGCCGGAATGCCGAGAAAGCCTCGCTTTTCCCATCCTTGAGCGGCTCTTCATCCGTTAATTCCAGCGCCGCAAGAAGGGACGGTTCCGGAAACGATACGAACACCTCCTACTCCGCCGGACTCAACGCGTCATGGGAGGTCGATCTTTTTGGAAAGAACCGCAGCGCCGTTGAGGCCGCCTCCGCCCAGCTCGGTGCCAGTGAGGAAAATTTCCACTCGGTCCAAGCCGCCCTCGCTTCGGAAATCGCCATCGCCTACACGAATCTCCGCGTGGGCGAAGCCAGCCTGAAGGTGCTTCACGACACGATCAAAACCCGCGAGGAAACGAATCAACTCGCCAGTTGGCGCACGCAAGCGGGCGAGGCGGATTCGCTCGAATCCAGCCAGGCGCTCAGCAGCCTCGAACAGGCGCGCGCCGCTGTTCCCTCGCTGGAGCAATCCATCGCGCAAGACCGTAATCTCCTCGCACTTCTGGCAGGACAATCGCCCGGCGCTCTCGATGGCATGCTCGCTTCGGGAAAAAATGCGATTCCAAATCCCCCCGGCAGCCTCGCCGTTGGTATTCCCGCCGACACGCTCCGGCAGCGCCCCGATGTCCGCATCGCTGGCTATCAGTTACTTGCCGCCGCCGCCAGCACCCACGCCGCCGATGCCGAGCGCTACCCATCGCTCAACCTTTCCGGCTCGCTCGGACTGAATACGCTCCGCTCCGGAAAGCTCTTCAATCCGGAAACCGCCACCGCAGGAATCATCGCAGGCATCAGCAGCCCGATCTTCGATGCCGGACGCATCCGCTCGAACATCGAGGCCCAGAGCGCCGCCGAGGAGCAGGCCTATCAAGCCTATCGCTCTACGGTTCTCACCGCGCTTTCCGAGGTGGAGGACTCGCTCATCGCCTGCCGACGCACTGCGGAGCGGTTGGAGACTCTCGAAAAGGCAACTGCCGCCGCCCGCGAGGCGGATCAGATCGCCCGCCAGCGCTATCAGACGGGAGAGATCGATTTCATATCCGTGCTTGATGCGCAGCGCTCGCTCCTCGGTCTGGAATCCAATCTGTTCTCCGTCCGCGCGGACCGCACCATCGCCTATATCCAGCTCTACAAGGCCCTCGGCGGCGGTTGGTCGGCCGGCTCGTGATATCATTTCCATCATCTATCAAATTCAATGTCATCGCACGATTCCTCAGAAGATCTCGCAACCATCGTCGCCAGCGGAGCCTCACGCCCGGTGAGAAAATGGATTTTCATCACCATCGCCGTCGCCCTGATCGGTGCGGGTGTCTGGTACTATCTGGGGCATAACAAGAATGGAGAGCAGAAGCCGGAGTATCAGACGGAGGAGTCCAAGACCGGCCGCATCGCGCTCATCGTCACGGCGGCAGGCAACCTTGCTCCGACGAACCAGATCATCGTCGGCAGCGAGCTCTCCGGCACCGCGAAGGAAGTGCTGGTGGACACCAACGATCAGGTAAAAAAAGGCCAGACCCTCGCCAAGCTCGATACCTCCAAGCTCGACCAGCAAACCGAACGCAGCCGCGCATCCCTGCTCGCCGCCAAAGCCAGGGTCAACCAGGCCGAGGCCACCGTCGCGGAAAGCAAAGCGGCGCTCGCACGCCAGGAGGAGCTCCTCGAACTCAGCGGAGGCAAAACGCCCTCGCGAGCCACCATGGAAACCTCCCGCGCCACGCTTTCCCGTGCCACGGCGGATTTGGGAAGCGCCCAGGCAGCGGTGACGGGAGCGGAGGCCGACGTCCGTGCGTTTGAAAGCGATTTGGCGAAAACCATCATCCGCTCCCCGGTCGATGGCATCGTGCTCGCCCGCTCCATCGAAGTCGGCCAGACCGTTGCTGCCTCGTTCACGGCTCCCACGCTTTTCACGATCGCCGAGGATTTGAAAAAAATGGAACTGCTCGTCAACGTATCCGAAGCCGATATCGGGCGCATCGAGGTTGGGCAGACGGCGACTTTCAGCGTCGATGCCTGGCCGAGCCGAAGCTACACTGCCAAGGTCAAGAAGGTGGCGTTCGGAGCAGTGGGGACCGGCTCCACCTCGAGCACGTCCAATAGCAGCGCGAACTCCAACACGGCGGTCACCTACAGCACCGAGCTTGAGGTGACTAACGAAGATCTCTCGCTTCGCCCGGGCATGACCGCCACCGTGGACATCGCCATCGTGGACAAGAAGGATATCCTCGTCGTTCCGAACTCCGCGCTGCGCTTTGATCCCGTCGCCGCTGCGGCCATCGGCAAACCGGACCCCACCAAACGCACCCTCGTCCAAAGCCTTTCCCCCGGCGGCGGAAGACGCTGGCGCGGTGCTCCGCCACCCAAGGCCGGAGCATCGGATTCCACCCCCAAGGTCTGGACTCTCAAGGATGGCGAGCCTTCTGAAATCAAGGTCGTCCCCGGCATCACCGACGGCCGCGTCACTGAAATCAGCGGAGGCGACCTAACCGCAGGCACGCCCCTCATCATCAGCATCAAGCCACCGAAGACCGAATGAACGCCGAAAAGCTCATCCAGCTTCAAGGTCTGACCAAGCGCTACGGTTCGGGCGACGCCGCATTCCTCGCCCTGCGTGGAGTGGATCTAACGATCAATCGCGGGGAATTCGTCGCCGTTATGGGCCCCAGCGGCTCGGGGAAATCGACGCTCATGAATTTGTTAGGTTGTCTCGATACTCCGACTGCCGGCTCCTACCGCTTCAAGGGCATCGAGGTGGAACGCCTCAACAAGGATCAGCGGTCGCTGCTTCGTCGGCACGCGTTGGGATTCATTTTCCAAGGCTTCAACCTGCTTGCCCGGACTTCGGCCCTTGAGAATGTGGAGCTTCCGCTTCTCTATCGAGGCTACTCCAGAAAACAACGCCACGAGATGGCCCGCGAAGCGCTGGCCCAGGTCAGCTTGTCCGACAAGGAACGGAACACTCCGGCCGAACTCTCCGGTGGACAACAGCAGCGCGTCGCCATTGCCCGCGCCATCGTCACCAAACCAGACACCCTTTTCGCCGACGAACCCACCGGCAATCTCGATTCGAAAACCACGGTCGAAATTATGGAACTTCTCCGCAGGCTCAATACGGACCGCGGCATTTCCATCATCATGGTCACCCACGAGGACGAGGTCGCCGCCTGCGCCCGTCGTATCATCCACGTTCGCGACGGCCTGATTTCCGACGACATCGTCAACTAATAGAATTTCCTGCCATGGTCGCCATGATCTTCAACGCACTGCTCATCGCCATCCGGGAAATCCGGCGGAACCTGACGCGCTCATTCCTCACCGTGATCGGGATCGTCATCGGCGTCGCCGCCGTCATCACGATGGTCACGCTCGGCCGGGGAGCCACCGAAACCGTGAAACAGCAGATTTCCAAAATGGGGAACAACCTGCTCGTCCTTCGTCCCGGTCAAGGCTGGGGCGGAGGAGGTGCTCCGATGTTCGGCCTGCAGGACGTGGCCGCCATCCGCGATCAGGTGGCTGGTATCGCTTCAGTCGCGCCTTTCGTTTCCAGCAACTCTCCGGTGGTCTATCAGGACGAAAACCGGAACTACGACATCCAGGGAACGACGCCGAACTATTTCTCGATCGCGAATTGGAACGTTGGCTCCGGCCGGTTTTTCACAGACGCGGAGGTGGCCGAGTCCGCACCCGTCTGCGTCATCGGAGAAACCATCCGCAAGGAACTCTTTGGCGAAGGCGTGAATCCCATCGGCAGCAAGGTTCGGGTGAAAAGCATGACGCTTGAAGTCATTGGTGTCACCGCGGTGAAGGGACAGGGCGGCTTCGGCGATGACCTGGACGACAACCTGATCACCCCCTACACCACCATTATCCACCGCCTGTCAGGCCGCCAGGGTGGGAGGAATTTCAACCAGGTGATGATCTCAGGCCAACAGGATTACCCCAGCGCCTACATTGTGGCAGACGTCGCCGCGCTGATGCGCGAGCGCCGCAAAATCACGGCCAACGAGGCGGACAACTTCAACGTCTTTGACTCCCAGCAACTCGCCGAGGTGATCAGTTCGAGCACCAAAGTGATGACATCATTGTTAGGCGCTGTTGCCGGTGTCAGTCTGCTTGTCGGCGGCATTGGCATCATGAATATCATGCTCGTTTCCGTGACCGAACGCACCCGCGAGATCGGCATCCGCCTCGCCATCGGCGCTCGGGCACGGGAGGTCTTGCTGCAGTTTCTGGTGGAGGCGGTGACGCTTTCCTGCATCGGCGGAGTGAGCGGAATCGCCCTCGCCTACGGCCTATGTTCGACACTCGCCGAAGTGGTCGGCGCGCCGTTCCTTTTTGATCCGAAAATCAACATGGTCGCCTTCGTTTTCTCCGCCGCCATCGGCATCATCTTCGGCTTCATGCCCGCCCGCCGCGCCGCCGGCCTGGACCCGATCGATGCCTTGAGGCATGAATAAGTTGAGAGTCGATGGTTGATAGATAGATTGACAAACGGACCGCGGGATTTATCCCGGCTTTCATTCATTCATCAATCTTCCTCTTCCTCTTCCTCTTCCTCTCAACTCTCAACTCTCAACTCTCAACTCTCAACTCTCAACCTCTCCCCATGCGCCTCCTCATCATAGAAGACGATCCCCTGCTCCTCCGCAGCCTTTCCGCCGGTTTACGGGAGGAAGGTTATGCGGTGGACACGGCGGCGGATGGCGGGGACGGGCTCTTCAAAGCGCTTTCCCTCGAATACGACTGCATCGTGCTTGATGGCATGTTGCCGGTTTTCGACGGTTGGGAAGTGCTGCGCCGGATGCGGGTGGAGAAAACGACGCCGGTGCTCATGCTCACCGCCCGTGATGCGGTGCCGGACCGAATCCGCGGCCTCGATTGCGGCGCGGACGATTATCTGACGAAACCTTTCGATAGTGATGAATTGTTAGCCCGCATCCGGGCGCTCATCCGCCGGAGCAGTGGCCAGGCTTCGAATCTTATCGAGATCGGGGAGGTGGTGATCGATACCGCCGCCCGAAACGTGATGCATCGTGGCGAAACCGTGGCGCTAACACCCCGCGAATATGCCCTTGTCGAATACCTCGCCCGCCACCGTGGCACGGTCGTCAACCGCACGGAACTTTACGAACATCTCTTCGATGACGACGACGACACGCTTTCCAATTTACTCGACGTCCACGTGTCGAACCTCCGCAAGAAACTGACCCCTGATTTCATCACCACCCGCCGTGGTCACGGGTATTGCATCGAATGAAATTCATTTTCCACTCCGTTCGCTGGCGGCTCCAGTTGTGGCATGCGCTCATTCTGATGGGTGTCATCGTCGCACTGTGCATGCTGGCCTACCGGTTGGCTGCGGACGACCGGCGTGAACGGATTGATCGGGAACTGGAATCTTTCGAGCACGCCTTCATGCGGAGTTTCTGGGAGATGCCCTCGCGGAAAAAAAAGGATGACGGCCCGCCAACGCCGACCGAGGTCCGGCAGCGGTTTCTCAGTCTCGTTGATGCAGCGGAATTTCCGCTGGAGATGCGTGATCTGTTTGATCCCCAGGCGGTGGACAGCACTTACATCGCCTTTTGGGATGGCAGCGGGCAGGTTCTTTATCGTTCTGCCAATGCTCCCGCATCCCTGAGTTTTCCCAAGCTCCCGCCGCTCGCGCAGGACAAGCAGGTCCGGATGTGTGGAAATTTTCGCGAGCTCGTCCAAAGCGGCCCCCGTGGTTTCCGCAGTGTTGTCGGGCGTGACATCTCCACCGACCGGACGGAACTTCACCGGCTGGGCTGGCAAATCACCGGCAGCGGCGCACTGCTTTGGATGTTAGGATTGCTCGGAGGTTGGTGGCTGGCCGGACGGGCGATCCAGCCGATCGAGGCCATCAGCCAGACCGCCTCGCGGATCGCCGGGGGAAAGTTGTCCGAACGTATTGATGTCGCGGATGCGGACAACGAGCTGAGCCGCCTGAGCCAGGTCCTCAATGACACGTTTGACCGGCTTGCCACCGCCATCCAGCGTCAGCGCGAATTCACTGCGGATGCCTCACACGAACTGCGCACGCCGCTCACCGTCATTCTATCGGAAACTTCGCGTGGTCTGAAACGGGAGCGAACTCCTGCCGAGTATCGGGAAATCCTGTCCAATTGCAGCCACGCCGCCGGACGCATGCGCTCCCTGGTCGAGTCCCTGCTCATCCTTGCTAGACAGGATGGAAAACCCTCGGAAAGCCTCCGTGAAAACGCGGATCTCTCAACCATCGTTGCAGACACCATCCAGCTTCTCCAGCCGCTCGCCGATCAACGCGGAATCCGCATTCAATCCCAGCTCCAGTCCGCGCGCTGCCTCGCTGATCCGAGCGCCCTCGCGATCGTTGCGGGCAACCTGATTTCCAACGCCATCCACCATCAGGCCAATGGAGGTGAGGCAACCGTCAGCGTTTATTGCGCCGATCAGCATGCCGTTTTGGAAGTTTCCGATCACGGCCCGGGGATTTCTCCGGAGCATCTGCCACGGTTGTTCGATCGTTTCTATCGAGTCGATCCCGCGCGGGGCCCGGCGAGTGGTCTCTCCGGCCTTGGTCTCGCGATCGTGCAAGCCATCGTGGATAACCAACACGGCAAGGTGGAGGTGGAGAGTGTCCCCGGCGAGGGTTCGACTTTCCGTGTCAGTCTTCCGATTCTGTCAGAAGATTAGGGGGATTCTATTAGAGAATATTCATCTTGAATCCTCAGCCACCGAAGAGGTTTTACCGCCAGGCACGCCAAGGAAGAAAGGGGGAGAAAACCACGAAATGCTCGAAAGGGCACGAATGAAGAGGTGGGGATTTTGCCGCACGAAATCGAGGTGAAATTTCCAATCCACTCACCTCTCAAGATGCAGATGATACCGTGCATGCTTGCGTTCGCCCGTCCGGCGGAGCGCGCCAAGTTCCACCAATGCGGAGAGATCCCGTGTCGCGGTGGCGGTGGTGGTTTTCGCAATGGCTCGGTAGTTCGATGAACTCAAGCCGCCTTTGAAGCCGTCCAGCCCTTCGCGGAACATCCTCAGCAGCACCTTTTCCTGTCGTGGGTTGAGGGGTTCTTGGAATCGCCCGAAGAAACGGGTTTTTGCGATGAGGAATTCAACACTCTTGAGACTCAGGTCATGCGCCTGGAGAATGGTGGTCGAGAAATACGATATCCAGCGATCCACATCCAGCCGACGGTTCGCCCGGGCAAGCTCATCGTAATAGGCGCTCCGGTTGGAATCGATGACTTTGGAGAGGGAGAGAATCACCGGCTGCCCGAGCGATTGGGAAACCGCCAACTCGGAAAGCGCCCGCCCGATCCTGCCATTGCCATCGTCGAAGGGATGGATCGACTCAAAGTAGAGGTGCGCGATCGACGCCCGCGCAAGGCAAGGCAGCTTCGCGCCGTCATGGTTCCACCACGCGAAGAAGCCTTGGATCTCGTCTGGAACCCTGACTGCGGGCGGCGCTTCGAAATGGACACGCGGATCGTGGATGGGACCGGACACCACCTGCATGGGATCGCCATCGCTGCGGAATGCCCCTACTTCAATATCGCGACGACCCTGCATCAGCATCGCATGCCATTCGAGAAGTCGGGCGGCATTCAGTGGTTCATCGAATCTACGGTAGCCATCGATCAGGAGTTCCGAGATCCCCCGTTCGGCGGGTGACACTTTCCGATGATCTTCTTTGAGTCCTAATTGACGCTGAAGCGACGACTGAAGGCTATCGCGGTCGAGCATTTCGCCCTCGATGCGGGAGGTGAGCAGAGCCTCATCGCTGAGCAGTTGGACACGGATCTGATCGCGATCTTCGTCCGAGAGGTGGCTTGAGGCACCAAGCAGCGATCCGCTCTTGAGCAGGAATTCCCGCTCAAGCGACTCCGTGGCAGTCAGGTCGAATCGAAATTCGGGCCACGCCGCATGTTGCCAGTTCCATGTCATGATCGATAGTGTCGGTTTTTATCGATCATCAAGGTCGTTTTTTTGATCGATAGCAAGACGTTTTATCGATCATGCGGCCACAGAGACATCGGGCTGCTGGAGACCATCGCGAAAGATCCGCAGGTGCTCATTTTGAAACAAGGATGGGGCCACGGTTTCCATCGATGGCTCGCGTAATCTGAGGGAACTCCGCACGCTCTACGAATTTCTCCCAGGCGAGGATTCTGGAATTGATCGAGATCTTGGACGAGCTGCGGGCCAGCCTTGATTACGAGCTGTTTCAGTTCGCGGAGAAGGACGTGGCAGTGATCGATCAGGTGGTGGAGGCGCAGCGGGTGGCGTTGGAGAAGGAGATCTGCATAGGGTCAGTGCATAGGGTGGTATGCATTCCGGTTTCGTCAGAAGATTAGGGGATTTTCATTAGGGCGAATTCAACTTAAAGCCTCAGCCGCCGAAGAGGTTTTACCGCCAAAACGCCAAGGAAGGGAGGAAGTATGAGAATCACGAAATGCTCGAAAGGGCACGAATGAAGAGGTGGGGATTCTGTTGGGAAATGAACTCTCCTTTCGTGGCCTTTGGTGTTTTTCGTGGTTTGTCTTTTCAAGAAGCGGAAGAGGTTTGAACATACAAGAGCGCCAACGAAGAGCGGTTTTGAAGGCCGGGGCCTCTCCAATCGGTCATTCCCTTTCTGAACCTGGCGTGTTTGGCGGTTGTGGGGGAAGAAGCGGCTCAGATTGCCGGGCAGGACATCCCCCCATTTGGGCGATTGGTGATGGGACACGGATCGTAGCCGGTTGATTTCTGCTGGTCGCGGGAACAGAAAGCTGTCAATCAAGAGAAGCGAACCGGAACAGCTCCTATCTAGAAATGGCGCGCGTTCAGCGGATGCCGAACGCGCCCTTTGCTTTTCCGAACGCGTTGATCGTGACGATGCCGAGTACCGTCCCAATCGGAAAGAAGAGGAGAAACAGCGAGGAAATGGCGATCCCGCCATAGTAGCTCCAGCGTGTTCGGAGCAGGAGTCCGATCGGGACCACCGTATACAGGAGTCCGAAGAATCCGAACAGAAGACACGCGTTGTTCGGGGTCATCTCATTGGGAAGGACGGGTTGCGGTTTGGCGTTTACGAACAGCAAGCCCGCACACGCCATCATGATGAGCGACCCGAAGAACAGCCAGAAGATAGCTATGCCTTTGATCCAGACATAGGAAGGCGGGATATGTGAAGAATCGCGTCGGCGCTGCATCTTAGTTTGTTGAATAATGGATCTTCGCGTGCAAGCTGAATCCGTTGAATAGGGTCCTCGCGGATTAACGGGAATTGTTATTGTGTGAATGGAAACCTCGATATTTCTTTGGAGTTTCTGGATCTCACGGCCGCGCTGCGGCTTCCATTCTCCCTGGAGGTGAAGCGCTCGACGGATTCCAAGGGGATCGAGAAAAGCCGCGCCATTCTTCGAATCGGGGGGTGAGGATTAACATTTCGGGGAGCCTGTCAGAAGACTGATGCTCGGGGCGTGACAGCTTCGTTTCTGCTGCCAAGGTTGGCGGCGTGAGTCCGATCACTATCTCAGCCGTCAAAGAACAATCCGGTGAAATCCCCATTCACGCGGCGATCCATGCCCAGCTTCAGTCCCGCACCACGCGCACGACGAAGGGCGGCAAGCCCTATTTCGAGCTGGTATTCGCCGACTCCACGGGAAATTTCTCCCTCAAGATCTGGTCGGACTCGCCGATGCACGAAGCCGCTGAAAAACTGTTGGACGGCCAAATCGTCCGCCTCGAAGGCGAGTGGACGCAGAACCAATACGGCGTCAATCCGAACAACCTCGCCTGGCATCACCTCGATGAAACCGCCGTGGCGGATTTTCTAGCGGGTGATCCCGAAACGCGCGAGAAACAGGATCGCGACTTCGCAGAGATCCGCCGGCTTTGCGATTCTCTTGAAGACCCGCGGTTGCACGGATTGTGCGCCCATTTTCTCAGCGTGCTCGGAGACCGTTTCCGCCGGACGGCGGCGGCGAGGAAGAACCACCACGCCCGCCGTGGCGGATTGGTCGAGCATGTCGCCCAGATGATGCGTTCCGCCAACGCCCTGTGCCCGATCTATCCGGAACTCAACCGCGATCTCATGCTGGCCGGGGTGCTGTTCCATGACTGCGGGAAACTTTGGGAAAACTCCTATCCCGAGGACGGCTTCGCGCAGATCCACAGCATTCATGGAGAGATGTTAGGTCATATCCCGCTTGGCATCGAGCTGGTGAACAAGCTTTGGAATGACCTGTTGGAGACGCCGGACGCGGAGAATTGGAAAGCGCTCAAGCCCTCGACTGAAATGACCCGCCTTCATTTGCTCCATTTGATTGGCAGCCATCACGGGCAGTATGAATTCGGTTCGCCCGTCCTGCCGCGCACGCCGGAGGCCTTCGCTCTCCATCACATCGATAATCTGGATGCGAAGCTGGAGATGGTCCGCGATGCCTACGCACAATCCACCGAGATTGCACCAGGCATTTACGACCGCGTTTTCCCGCTGCCTAACAATCTCGTCAGGCCCCTGTCTGGTTTCACTCCGCCGCAGGCAGAGGCTGCGGTTCCTGAATAGGCTGCTCGCTGAAGCCCGCCGCGCTCGCACGTCTGGAGACTGTCCGGAGTTCATGGTTTACCATGCTCTTCCGAAGGCAAGCTGAAGGCCTGAACTCCGGACAGCGCCAGGGACAGGAATGTTCACAGCCACACAAACCGGCACTTTGGGCCTAGGGGTTAGGGGTCGGAAAGGAGGCTTCTTTGCTAGCCCCCAGCCCCTGAATCCAAGCCCCTCAATGGCGGCCCCTCAGGGTTTCTTATCGGCCTTCTTCGCCGGAGCTGCCGGTGTCGTGGGCTTCGCCGGAGCCGCTGCCTTGTCTGGTTTCACTTCGACGGAGGTGGCGGTCATGCTGTATTGGATGGTGACCTTGGAGCCGACCTTGATATCGCCGGTGACCTTGGTGTCAGCCGTGCGGGCGATTTCCCATTTTTCCTTATCCTTTTGGATCACGATCTTGCTATCGGTGACTTCCAGCACCGGGCCGGTCGCCTGATAGGTGGTGCCGGCCAATGCGGAGGCGGAGAATCCGACAGCGGAATATGCGAGTGCGAGGAGTGCGAACGTTTTCATAATGGTTGGATTTGAAACCCAATACTTATGATAGAAGCTCCGCTCCAAGTCAAATGGCAAAGCGCTGGCAAAAGAGATTCGAAGGGAGATCTTCAGCCGCAAGGAGGCGCAAAGAAACGCAAAAGGATGGCAGTGTTTGGAAGAAAGCTCTTTTCCTGATCCCTGGCCCCTCAAAAGATCAGATCAGCCCGCGATTTTCAGCCACAGCCACATCGCGGAGTAGGCGACGCCGGCGGAGGCGGGAAGCGTGAGCACCCAGGCACCGATGATCTTTTTCACGATCTGTCCATCGATGGCGCTGAAACGTTTGGTCGCGCCGACGCCCATGATTGCGGTGGTGATGGCGTGGGTGGTGGAAACGGTCATGCCGTAGCTGCCGGTGACGGCGAGCAGGGTGGCGGCGGTGGTCTCGGCGGCGAAACCGTGGACGGGTTGGATTTTCACCATTTTGTGACCCATCGTCTTGATGATGCGCCAGCCGCCAACGGAGGTGCCGCTGGCCATGACGATGGCGCAGACGAACTTGATCCAGACCGGGACATCGGGTGAAACGTCGCGCACCTTGCTGGCGGCGGCAGCGAGTGGATCCTTGCCGTCCTTGGTGGCTTTGGCCATTTCGCCATCGAGCGCTTTCATCCAGTCGGTCGGCTTGGCGGCCACCATCATGCCGATGATCGGCACCTTGATGATGAATCGGGCGGCTTCGTGATCGAGGGCTTGTTGGTGGGTGGCTTTTGCAAGCGCGCGTTCCTTGGTGGCGAGCTCGGTTTTTCCATCGGCGGCGAAGGCGAGGGCTGCGAGTGCGTGGAAGGATTCCTTGAACTCACCGGCTTCCAGCGATTCGGCTTCCTTGGAGAGGATTTCGGCTGCGGCAGGGTCTTTAGTGCCTTTTTTGATGGTCAGGATCTGTTGCTCGGCGAGCGGGGATTTGTCCATCCGTAGGAACTTCAAATAGCTCGGCAAGTGCTCGAAGGAACCGGCGGTGGTGGCGGTGACGAGCGCGAGGGTGATGATGCCCATGGTCTTCTGGGCATCGGCGAGGCCGTGGGCGAATCCCATGTAGCCCGCGCTGAAAATCTGCGCTTTGCCGAAGAAACGGTTCACCCACATGGGGCGGGCGTTTCGTAGGAGGGCGTAAAGGATCGCCATAAAAATGAACCCGCCGACCAGTCCGATGATCGGTGAGGTGATCATCGGCCACACCACTTTATGCAACACACCCTCCATCACGACCTTGCCGTCCTTGAGCTTTTCCGCCGACCAGATGATCGACTTCCAATTGCCTTGGGCAGTGGCGACGGTGGCTCCGCAAAGTCCGCCAACAAGGGCGTGGGTGGAGCTTGAGGGGAGTCCGAGCCACCACGTCAGAAGATTCCAAACGATGCCGCCGAACAGTGCGCAGATGATGGTGGCGGTGGTGACGAATTTCGCATCCACGAGGCCGGAGGAAACGGTTTTCGCCACCGCATGGCCGATGAGTGCTCCCACGAGGTTCGTTCCGGCCGCCATCAGGATGGCCTGGCGCGGGGAAAGGACTTTGGTGGAAACGACCGTGGCGATCGAGTTCGCGGTGTCGTGGAAACCGTTGATGAACTCGAAGGCGAGCGCCACCAAGATGACAATGATAATGAGCGTCATGGTCGGCGCTTCAGGAGTTTTTGTAAGCGATTTGTTTCACCACGCTGCCGACGTCGCGGCAGCGGTCGAAGACTTTTTCCAGCAGGTCGTAGAGGTCCGAAACAATCACGACCAGAAGGGTGTCATACTTCCCGCTGTAAAGGTCGCGCAGGCATTCGAGCATGAGTTTGTCGGCATTTCCCTCGATGGTCTGCATCCGGTCGTTGAGTTCCTTGATGCGGACGATGTCCATTCCCTTGCGGAGTGTCTGGACCATTTCCACGACGATACCGGTCGCCTCATCGAGCATGGCAGCGTGTTGGGTGAAATCGATGACGGTGATTTTGTCCTCGGAAATGAGGTAGCGCTCGGCGAATTTCTCGGAGGTTTTCGGGATCTTGTAGAGCATCGTGGAGAGCTCCTCGATGTCCTCGCGCTCCAGCGCCGTGACGAAGGTTTTCACCAGCAAGTCGCTGATTTCCTGCTTGATGGCCTTGTCCTTTTTCCGGACTTCGGCGAATTCTCCGAGGGAAGGGGACTTCTCGTGGCGAAGAATGACGGTCAGCGCGACAATGCTTTGCCGGGCTTCCACAGCACTGGCGACGAGAAGATTGAAGAACTGGTCTTCTTTTCCGAAAAGGCGTTGGATCGAGATCATGGCTGGTTGAGCCGGGATTGTGGCTAAAGCTCCTGACTGCGCAAGGCGTTCGGCGATAAATTTTGTGCAGGCATTTCCCGCTGAGGAATCGTTTGATCCCGGATTTCAAGTGGCGTATGAGCGGGGACCAATTTCATGATGCCAAATACCGCCGCCAAGCCGATGATCGCCCGCTACCGCCTGAAAACGCGCGGATTTTTGAACGCGATCTCGAACCGCCGTGAGTTCGAAGGAGCGCTCATCGAAGTGGATGGCGGTTTCGGCTGCATCCACCCGTGGCCGGAATTGGGCGATCCGACGTTGGAAAAATGCCTGGCTGACCTTGCCGGAGCGAGGCGCTGGCCGATCGTGCGGCGGGCGTTGCGTTGCGCGGAGTACGACCGGGCGGCGCGGGTTTTCGACGAATCGTTGTTCGAGGAAATGGAAGTACCCGCCAGCCATGCGACGCTGGCGAAGGGGGATGTCGCGGAAATCGCCCTGGCGGTGGAAGCCGGATTCACCATCGTGAAATTGAAATGTGGGCGTGATTTGTCCGCCGAGGCGAAATTTCTCGAAGACATGGCTATTGAATATCCTGCGCTGAAATGGCGGCTGGATTTCAATGAATCGCAAAGCCCGGAGCAGGCGGCGGAATTTCTACTAGGGTTGTCCGAGAAGACGCGGACGGCCATCGATTTCGTGGAAGATCCTTGTCCGTATTCAGATTCCGCCTGGACGGATTTGCGGAAAAAAACGCGGGTGAAACTCGCGGTCGATCTTGAGGCCGCGCCGCTCAGTGGTGCCGCCCAGGTGATGGTCGTCAAGCCGGCGGTGGACGAGCCATTTTTGTTAGCGGAGGCGGCGCTCGGTTATAGCCAGCGTGTCGTCATGACGAGCTACATGGATCATCCGTTCGGCCAGGCATTTGCTGCGTGGGAAGCGGCGCGGCTGGAACTGCAATTTCCCGGTTTGGTCGGCATTTGCGGGCTGCAAACGCACCACCTTTTCGAGCCGAATGATTTCACCGAAGCGCTTGGCCCATGGTCGCCGAATTTCAAGGCCCCCGCCGGCACCGGATTGGGATTTGACGATCAACTGGATGCCCTGCCATGGACGCGGCTTTACTAACATCCGAGGCGTTTTGGAAGAGTTCGGAGCCGCTGGCTGCGGGTGGATTTTCTGGTGAGCTGCCGGACGATGAAGGTTTGTCAGGATGCGTGCTTTTTGAAACCTCCGGGAGCTCCGGCACGCCGAAATGGGTCGCGCTTTCGAAGTCCGCATTGCTCGCCTCGGCGGCGGCGGTCAACGGGCATTTGCAGGTCACTGCCGGATCGTGTTGGGGACTCGCGCTGCCGCTGCATCATGTCGGTGGATTCGGAGTGGGCGCGCGTGCTTTCAATGCCGGATGTCGGTTGGAAATCTTTGGAAAACGTTGGGAAGCGGGCGCGTTCAGAGAATGGCTTGCGCAATCACAAGTCACTCATACGTCACTGGTCCCGACACAGGTTCACGATCTGGTGACGGCCAATTTGCAGGCACCGGAAACATTGCAGGTGATCGTCGTGGGCGGCGGCCATCTGGACGCCCCCACCGGTCAGGCGGCACGCGATCTCGGTTGGCCAGTGCTCGCGAGCTACGGCATGACCGAAGCTGCTTCACAAATCGCCACACAGACCCCGGATCATCTGAAATGTCCCTATCAGCCTGCGCCAATTCCAATCCTTCCGATCTGGACGGCGGAGGTCACCACGGAAGAACTGCTCCGCATTTCCGGGCCAGCGTTGTTCTCCGGATATGTGATGATGGCTGGCGGTGGATGGCGGTTTTTTCCCCGCGAAAACGAATGGCATCTCACTTCGGATCGGGTTGTGCTAGGTAATGGTGAAATCACTCCGTTAGGACGCGCCGACATGCTCGTCAAGGTTCTGGGTGAACTCGTCGATCCCGAGGCGATCGAGCGGGAGCTCGTTATCCTATCAGCAGGAAAGTTGCTCGCCGGAACATTCGCGATCGTCGCTCTTCCCGATGAACGTGCCGGGAATGTGTTAGTTCCGGTTTTCGAGTCCGCCTGCGATGCATCGCTGGTGGAATCCACCCTCTCATCTTACGCGAAAAACGCACCCGGGTTCCGCCGGCTCCGTCCGGCTGCATTCGTTCGGGAAATCCCCCGCGGGTCCTTGGGGAAACTCTTGCGGAAAGACCTTGCAGCGGCTCTCGCGAAAAAGGGTTACGCATAATTCACTAAATTCGAGTTGTCATTTCCGCAGGAATGGAGATAGTTATGTTATCTTGATTAAGTGGATTAAAGATTCGTTGTCACGACTTGGCACTGCGTATGCTGGCGACGGGCTGGTGTTATGCATGCACCCTTTCCCCCGTCAAAATCCCAGCACCCCCACCCATACCGATGATTCATCGTACCGAGGAAGCGCAGTCAGCACTATTTGAGGAAACACCACTGGATGAAGGAATTTCCCGGCGAAAACGAGCCGGAAGCGACAACCCAAAGCCTGCGGATTTCGGCCTCACCGCTCCTTCCCAGCTCGTTAAAAACTACGTATTGGACACCAACGTCCTGCTGCACGATCCGGCAGCCCTTGAGCGTTTCAAGGAAAACCACCTCTGCATCCTGGTCGATGTCCTGTCCGAGTTGGATAGATTCAAGTCCGAGCAAACCGAGCGCGGTGCGAATGCCCGCCGCGTCCATCGCCGTCTGACCGAAATGTTTTCCTGTGCGGAAAAGGTCACCCATGGCGTTGCCACCGAGGGTGGGGGAACCGTCCGGTTGGTGATTTATGATCCCGCGAGCTGCGCGAAAAACTCCGATCTTCTCAACCGCTTTCACCGGATTTTCCCGGATCGCGAACGCGTCGATCACCGGATTCTCGCGGCCTGTCTGCTGCTCATGCAATATAACAAGGCGCCTGTCGTGCTTGTTACCAAGGATATCAACATGCAGCTCAAGGCCCGCGCCGTCGGGATCGAGTGCCAGGACTATCTGAATGACAAGGTCGATGCCCGCGAGGTTTCCAACTACGAGGTTCGTCGTATTGAGGTCGATCCCAGCGAGCTCCACCGCTTCGCAAGTAGCGGAGAACTGGCGATTTCCGAAGAGCGCATCATCGGCGTGGCGATCAATGAATACGTCCTGCTGGGTGCTGGCGAGAAACAAACCATCCCGGCGCGGCTCTCTGCGACGGGGAGTTTCGTCCGGCTGAATTTCCCCGAGGTCCTCAAGATTCCGGACGGCCAATCGCTCAAGCCGCTCAACCTCGGCCAACGTTGTCTGATCGACGCGCTCCTGAATCCGGAAATCTCCCTCGTTACCTGTTATGGCCACGCCGGCACTGGAAAAACCCTGGTCGCTGTGGCTGCCGGACTTCATGAAATGTTCAACCGGAAATACAACGGCATCACCGTCAGCCGCCCGGTCGTGGCGATGGGGGATCAGCTTGGTTTCCTTCCCGGCTCGCTGGATGAAAAGATGCGTCCCTGGCTCCAACCGATCCATGACGCGCTTGATCTTCTCATGCGTCCTAACACGCCGCTCGGCCCGCGCCGCAAGCAACAGCAGAAGGCGGGAGGTGCTCCGCCGGTCGCCGCGAAAAAACCTTACGAGCTTCTGATGGAGCAAGGGATTCTGGAAATCGAAGCGCTCTGCTACATTCGAGGCCGCTCGATTCCCAATCGTTTCTTCATCCTCGACGAGGCCCAACAGCTCACGCCGCAGGAAGCGAAAACGATCGTCACCCGGATGTCCCGCGACTCGAAACTCGTGCTCGTCGGTGATCCGGCGCAGATCGACAATCCTTACGTGGACAGCCGCAGCAACGGTCTCGTTTACACTCGCAACCGGCTCAAAGGACAGCCCTTCGTCGCGCACGTCGCACTCAACCGCGGCGAGCGTTCGGAGCTAGCCGAAGCGGGTGCGCAGTTGATGTGAATTGTCAGATTTCGGCGGGTGTCAGCGCTTTTGCGCTGACACCCGCTTTTTTGTGCGCTTTCAGACGGTCGAAGAACAGATAGACCACCGGCGTGGTGAACAGCGTGAGTGCCTGGCTGAGTACCAGCCCGCCGACGATGGCATAGCCGAGCGGCTGGCGGAGTTCCGAACCGTCGCCGTGACCGAGTGCCAGCGGAATGCCGCCGATCATCGCCGCGATCGTGGTCATCATGATCGGGCGGAAACGTTTGATGCAGGCTTCGAAAATCGCCTCATACGGTTCCAAGCCACGGTCACGCTCCGCTTCGATGGCGAAGTCGATCATCATGATCGCGTTCTTTTTCACGATGCCGATCAGTAGCAGAATCCCGATGATCGCGATGACTCCGATATCATAACCGCAGGCCCAGAGCGTGAGGAGCGCACCAAGACCAGCGGACGGCAACGTTGATAGAATCGTGAGCGGATGAATGAAGCTCTCATATAGCATCCCGAGAATGATATAGATGGTGATGATCGCCGCCAGAATGAGATAGGGCTGTGATTTCAGCGAGGACTGGAATGCCTGCGCGGTGCCCTGAAACGAACCGGTGAGGCCCGGCGGAATCCCCATCTCCGCACTGGCGTTCTCCACCGCCGTGACGGCATCGCCCAGCGCCACATCCGGTGCCAGGTTGAAGGAAATCGTCACTGCGGGATACTGGCCGAGGTGGTTCACCGAAAGAGGTTTGGTGGACTTGGTATCGAACTTGATCAACGAGGAAAGCGGGATCTGTCCGTTAGTCAGCGGGGATTTGATGAAGAGTTTATCAAAGGTCGAAGGGTTCGCCTGCATCGCCGGGGGCACTTCGATGACGATCTTGTATTGGCTGACCTGAGTGTAGAACTGGGCGACCTGGCGCTCGCCGAACGCATTGTAGAGCGCGGTGTTGATCGCCTCGGTGGTGATGCCGAACCGGGAAGCAGCCTGCCGATCGATTTCGATGTTCAGTGCGGGCGGGGTGGACTCCTGATCGGACGCGACGTCGCGAAGTTCCGGAATCTTTTTCAATCGCTCCGCAATCCGAGGAGCCCATGTGTTCAGCTCGTCCAGATCAGCGTCGCGCAGCGTGTATTGGAACTGCGTTTTTGAAATCATCCCACCGACGTTGAGGTCCTGTTGGGCTTGGAAGAAAACCGTCACACCTGGAATGGACGATGTCGCCTTGCGAAGTCTTGCGATTACCTCGGGAGCGGATACCCGCTGGCCCCGGTCTTTCAAGGTGATGAAATAGCGGCTGATATTGGATCCGCTGCCACCGCCGCCGATGCGGTTTTGTAATCCGAGAACCGCTGGGTCCGCCTCGATGATCGCACCGATGTCGGTCGAGTTCTTGTAGAGCGCGTCGTAGGAAATGTCAGCCGATGCTTCCGCCGTGGCACTGATCATGCCGGTATCCTGTTGGGGAAAGAAGCCCTTCGGCATTTTGACGAAAACGAATGCGGTGAGGCCGAGGGTCAGCGCGAGCGATAACAGGGTGAGCCGGTTGTGCCTGAGCACGAAGCGGAGCATTTTCTCGTAGCTCCGTTCGATGCTTTGGAAAAAGCGCTCCAACAGATTGTCGAATTTGCCGCGCAGCGTTCTAGCATCCGATGGCGTGTGGTGTTTCAGAAACTTGGCGCACATCATCGGAACGAAAGTCAGTGAGACGAATCCGGACACCAGCACCGCAACCGTGACAGTTACCGCAAATTCACGGAACAGCCTTCCGACGATTCCTCCCATCAGCAGCACTGGGATGAAAACGGCGATCAGGGAAAGCGTGATGGACAGGATGGTGAAACCGATTTCCCCCGCGCCTTTCAATGCCGCTTCCATCGGTTTCATGCCACCCTCGATGTGCCGATAGATATTCTCGAGCATCACGATCGCGTCGTCGATGACAAATCCAACCGATATCGTCAGCGCCATCAGTGAGAGATTATTCAGGCTGAAGCCGAGCGCATACATGATGGCAAAAGTGGCGACGATGGTGATCGGAACCACGGCGCTGGCGATGACGGTGGCCCGGCCGTCCCTGAGGAAAAGGAAAACGACCAACGTCACCATCGCCATCGTCAGCACGAGATGGAACTCCACTTCCTCCACCGAGGACCGGATCGTGCGGCTGCGGTCGCTGAGAATCTCGACTTTCATCGCCGGCGGAATCGCTGCCTGGAGCTGTGGCAGGACCTCGCGGATGCGGCGGATCGTTTCGATTACATTGGCGTTCGCCTGCTTGCGGATCATCAGGCCGACGCCGCGTTGGTTGTTCACCAGCGCGGCAGATCTCGATTGCTCCGGACCTTCGATCGCACGCCCCACATCTCGAATCCGGATGGGTGCGCCATTTCGATAGGCGATGATCAGATCATTGTAAGGGGCCGCATCGAGGATCTGGTCGTTCGCATAGATGGAAAGACTTTGTTTGGGGCCGTTCAGGCTGCCCTTCGGGGAATTCACCGTGGCGGAGGCGATGACGCCGCGGACATCGTCCATGCCGAGGCCGAGAGACGCGAGTTTTGCGGGATCCACCTGCACCCGGACGGCGGGCTTCCGCTCGCCCATGATATCGACTTGGGCCACGCCGGGAAGCTGTGAGATCTGTTGGGCGATGACGGTGCTGCCGTAATCGCTGACTTCCGTTAGTGGCAGGACGTCGGAGATAAGGCTGAGGATCAGGATCGGCGAGTCCGCGGGGTTGACCTTGCGGAAGCTCGGCGGACTCGGGAGATTATTGGGAAGCTGGCCGCCGGCAGCGCTGATGGCGGCTTGCACATCCTGCGCAGCGGCGTCGATGCTGATATCCAGATTGAACTGGATCGTGATCGAAACATTGCCCAGCCCGCTGGTGGAGCTCATCTGGGTGATGCCGGGAATCTTGGCCAACTGGTTTTCCAGAGGCGTCGCGACTGACGACGCCATGGTTTCAGGACTTCCTCCTGGCAGCCCTGCGGAAATCTGGATCGTTGGGAACTCGACCTGTGGCAGCGGGGCGACTGATAGGAACGGGAACGCGACCGATCCGACCAGAAAGACCGCGATCATGAGCAGCGCTGTGGCGACAGGCCGCTTAATGAATGGTGTGGAAATGCTCATGGCGCTTTCTTCTGGGCGACCACCTTGGCACCCGGTTTCAATTTACCCTGGCCGGTCACGACGATGGATTCGCCAGCCTTGAGTCCATTCTCTATCAACGTGGTGCCGTCGATGACGAGGCCTGTTTTGACATGGCGCGGCTCAACCGTTTGATCGGATTTCACCACGTAACAGAATTGTCCGTCGAGGCCGGGTTGGACCGCTTCCGTGGGGACCGTGATCGCGTTTTCCCGGATTTCGACAAGGACGCGGGAGGAAACAAACTGGCCGGGCCAAAGTGCCAGATTCTCGTTTTTGAAAGTGGCTTTCAACCGCAGCGTGCCCGTGGACATGTCGATCTGATTGTCGATGAGCTCCAGCAAGCCCTCGGCCAGAACATCGCCGTCGTCCGTGAGCGCTTGGACTTTCAGCGGCGGAGCGTCGGGGCGCACATGGGGAGAAAGTGTGGCCAGAGTCTGTTCGGGCAATGTGAAGATCACGGAAACCGGTTGCATTTGGGTCAATACGACGAGCCCGGCGGATTGATTCGCAGTGACCAGGTTTCCCGCGTCAATCATGCGGATACCGGTGCGGCCTGCGATGGGTGCGCGGATGGTGGTCAGGTCAAGATCAAGCTGCGCGGCTTGGACTGCGGCATTGTCGGCTTTCACCAACGCGGTGAGTTGCGCGACCGAGGCGTCCGCCTGGTCCATCTCCTGTTTGCTAATAGCGTCGGTTTTTGAAAGTGTGTGGAACCGCTCGGCGGCGAGCACGGCGTTCGCGAGCTGAGCTTGGTCCTGGGTCTTCTTCGCATCCGCCTGCGCGAGAACCGCCTGATAGGGGCGCGGGTCGATTTGAGCGAGTACATCGCCTTCCTTCACAATCGCACCTTCTGTGAAATTGACCTTGTCGAGTGCGCCGCTGGTGCGAGGGCGGACGGTGACGGTGTTGGACGCCTGCACCGTGCCGATGCCGGTAAGCCAGACGGGCACATCGCTTTCGGCCACCTTCGCGAGGACGACGGTCGCTGCTTGTTTTTCGGCGGGCTTCACCGCGGTGGAAGAACTGTTTCTGGCGCGCCAGATAGCGGCGGCGATGGCAATCAGTAGGAGAAGCAGGAATATCCAGCGTTTTTTCATAGTCGGTCGTTTCGGCGTCGGCAGATGCTATGTAACACGAGCCGGGTGGAAAGGCTTGTCCGCGCAGTGCCTTTATTGTATCAAATTGTAGCAAAGCGCCGTGGGCTGGCACACTTTGCGACAAATTTGTTCGCGCCGTCCGGTGGGGCAGATGCTAGTTTCAGCCAACAGTTTCATGGAATCCCCACCCCACATTGCCGTCGTGGACGACCATCAGGAAATCCGCGGGCTCCTGGTGCGATATCTCGGGCTGCATGGTTTTCGCGTCACCCCGGCGAACGGGGCGGAGGAATTCAAGAGTCTCTTGGAAAAGGAAACGTTCGATCTGGTGGTGCTGGACATCATGATGCCGGGGGAGGACGGGCTGTCGCTCTGCCGGTTTCTCCGGGCCAGCACATCGCTGCCGGTGATTTTCCTAACGGCAATGGCGGAGGATACCGACCGCATCGTCGGGCTGGAGTTGGGGGGCGATGATTATCTGGTCAAACCCTTCAATCCGCGCGAATTGTTAGCCCGGATCCGCGCGGTGCTCCGCCGCTGCCAGTCCGGCTCCTCATCCGGTGCGACGGTGCTTCCTGAGCAGACAAGGCTTTCGTTTGCTAACAGGAGTCTGGACATCGCGCGGCAGGAAATCAGTGGCAGCGACGGTGTTGCCGTGCCGCTGAGCTCGGCGGAATTCCGGCTGTTGATGGTGTTTGTGGAGCATGCGGGACAGATCCTCAGCCGTGACCAATTGCTCGATCTCACCAGCGGGCGCGAGGCATATGTATGGGACCGCAGCATTGACAATCAGGTCAGCCGCCTCAGACGCAAGATCGAGGATGACCCGAAAAACCCGATGCTGATTAAAACGCACTGGGGCGATGGATACTGCTTCACCGGAAGGCCCGTGCCGGTATGAAACGCTTCTGGATGCGCAGTCTTACCGGGCAGTGGGTCGCGTTCATGCTGCTCGCGCTGGCGCTTTCCCAAGTGTTGTATTTCTTCATCTATCGGGCAGAGCAAGCGCGGACGGTGCAGGAACTGAGGCGCGATGAATTCCTCGCCCGTTCGGCATCCGTGAGCAGGCTGGTGGATACGGTGGATCCTCCGTTGCATCCTGAAATTTTGCGCGCCACCAGCACCGCCTCCGTCCGGTTCTGGCTCAGCTCCGAAACTCCGGGTGACCCTGTGAACTGGCAGAAAACCGCGAGCAGCCGTTTACTGGAATCTCCCCGCCCGCCGGAAGCGTCCGATCTGACCATCCAAACGGACGCACGCTGGGAGAAACTTCCCGCAGAAAATCCGTTCGGCGATGCTCCCGCGCAGATGATGCGCCTCGGAAAATGGAACGCCTTCGGGCTCGCGGTACCGGTGAAAAACGGGCTCTGGCTCAATGCTGTGTATGCGAAGCCGGGCACTGCGTCCGGTCCGCCGCCGTTGTATTACGTATCGCTTGGATTCACCGCCGTTCTGCTTTCGCTGGTGTCTGTTATTGTGGCCCGGCGGGTGGGCCGTCCGTTGCGGCGGCTGACGGATGCTGCCGAGCGCCTCGGTCGTGGAGAGGAAGTTCCGCCGCTGCCCGAAGATGGAGCGGACGATATCCGGCGCACATCGATCGCGTTCAACCAAATGCAATCAAGACTCGGGCGCTTCGTGCAGGATCGGACCCGGATGGTCGCGGCGATCAGCCATAATTTGCGGACTCCCATCACCTCCATGCGGTTGCGGGCCGAATTTGTCGAAGACCAGGAAACCCGCGAGAAAATGATTTCCGGGCTGGATGAAATGAAGGCGATGACGGAAGCCACGCTCGCATTCGCCCGTGAGGATGCGACGAGCGAGGAAACCCGGTCCATCGACATGAGTGCCTTGCTGGGAAGCCTGTGCGCGGATCTTTCCGAACTCGGCTGGCAGGTGGATTTTACCGAAGGCGACCGCATCCCTTGTAACTGTCGGCCCGATTCGCTGCGGCGGGCTTTTCGGAATTTGATAGAAAATGCGGTCCGCTATGGAAGCCGGGCGCGGGTGAGCCTTTCCGCATCCGATGAAAATTTGGAAATTCTCATGGAGGACGACGGCCCGGGCATCGCCGCTGCGGATCGCGAGAAAGTTTTCGATCCGTTTGTCCGGCTGGAGGATTCGCGGAACCGCGGCACTGGCGGCGTCGGGCTGGGCCTGTCGATCGCGAGATCGATCATCCGGCGGCATGGCGGCGATATCGAGTTGATGGACGGCTCGCCCGGCTTGCGGGTGCGTTTGCATTTACCACGCCAGCAACCCGGTTGATGATCAGAGCATCTCGCCGGTCACCGCCACGTACGGGAGGTTATGAGCATCGGCGACGGGGCGGCAGGTGAGTTTTCCGCCGATCGTGTTGATGCCGCTGAGCAGCTCTTTGCGGACCTGGCTGGCACCGGCGAGGCCTTTTTCGGCGATGAGCATCGTCCACGGATGGGTCACGTTGTTGAGAGCCTGAGTGGCGGTGCGGGAATAGGCCCCCGGCATGTTAGCGACGCAGTAGTGCAGGACGCCTTCTTCCTCGTAGGTGGGATTGTCATGGGTGGTGGCTCGCGTTGTTTCCGAGCAACCGCCTTGATCCACTGCGATGTCCACGAAAACACTGCCCTTCGGCATCATCCGCAGCATCTCGCGAGTGATGAGTTTCGGGGCCTTGGCACCGGGGACAAGGACTGCGCCGATGACCAGATCCACTCGTGGCAGCAGGTCGGACAGATTTGCCTCGTTTGAATAAACCGTGTGCGCCCCGCCCATCGTGATATCGAGAAAACGCATGCGCTCGAAGTCCACTTCGAGAATGGTGACGTCCGCGCCGATGCCGGTGGCGACGCGCGCCGCATTTACTCCGGCCGTGCCCCCGCCGAGCACGACGACGCGCCCCGGAGCAACGCCGGGCACTCCGCCTAACAAGCATCCGCGGCCACCCTGGTGTTTCGCCAGATGATAGGAGCCGACGATGGCGGACATGCGCCCGGCGATCTCGCTCATCGGCTCCAACAGGGGAAGCCGGTGATTCACATCGATGGTTTCGTAGGCGATCGCCGTGCAGCCGCTGGCCATCAGGCTTTCCGTGAGAGATTGGTTCGCTGCGAGGTGGAGATAGGTGAACAGCACATGGTGCGGTTTGAGCATCGCCACCTCCGCCGCCTGCGGCTCCTTTACTTTCACGATGAGTTCCGACTCCGCGAAAACGGTGGCTGAATCGTCAGTCATTTTCGCGCCAGCGGCTTCATACAACGCATCGGGATAACTCGCCCCTTCTCCGGCACCACGCTGGACCCACACCTGGTGGCCGCGTTTGACCAGTTCCGCGACCGATCCGGGAATCATGCTCACCCGGTTTTCCTGTGCCTTGATCTCGCGTGGGATGCCGATGTTCATCAAGCGAAAGCATACGTGAAATCCCCCGAATAGCCATCTCCACCTGTCGCTCGTTTCCTCGGTCTCGGAGGCGTTTTGCAATCACCTTTTTTACCAGACGGGAGTGAAAATGTCATGGGGCGCACGTTGACAGCAGACAGTTGAGTGCCTATTGAAAACGCATGGTTGTTTGTCGCACTTTCATCGCACTCGGAGTGGCTCTTTTGTCGCTGGGCTGTGCGAACATGCAGCGTGACAACACATGGCAGGCAGCGGTGGATCGTCAGGCCGGGCAATTGGGATATCGCAACTGGATCGTCATCGCCGAGGCATCGTTTCCTGCGCAAAGCAGGCCGGGCGTCCGCCAGGTGAATGCCTCGTGCGAGGTCCCGGAAGCGCTCGATTACGTGCTCAAGGCACTCGAGCAAACGGAAAATGTCCGGCCGCAGGTTTATGTGACCCGTGAAATCCGCTCGGTTGAAAACGACTTCGCACCGGGCGTGGATGACCTGCGGAAACGCATGCAGGGAGCGCTCCACGGCCATGAAACTACGGAGCTGGACCAGCAATCGTTACTGACGCTGCTCGAAGACGCCAACCGCAGTTTCGACGTGTTGGTGATCCGGACAACGACCGCTCTCCCGTATTCTTCCGTTTTCCTCGAACTCCAGCCGGGATATTGGGACGTCGATTCGGAAACCCGCCTCCGCGATAAAATTGCCAGGGAGCGCATGGAAAAGATCGTGCGACCTTACTAGGATCGTGCATTCTCTCCGCGTGAGCCGTAAAGACGAAGAACTCCGCAAAGAACGTGAAGCAGCATGGGTGGGCGATGCCGTGCTTGCACTTTTCGCCCGCCAATTTGTCCTGCATGAACGGAATGCCATGGATGGGGAATGGTTTACCCGCCTCACTTCCAATGAATTTCTCAGCGCATTCGGCAACCCGACGCGGGTGGAAGCATCGATCGGAAAACTCTATCTGGAAGGTGGTCTCGATGCGGCAAACGCATGGATGACGACCGAACTGGTGCCGCTTTTCCGCAAACAAATCGCGAAACGAGGCTGAATGCCCGAGGAGCCGCCGCCGTGGACGTTGGAGAGCCTGGTCGATTTTGAGCAGGAAATCGCAACGTCCACCGGCTGTTCGCCCGCTGTCCGCACAGCGGTGATTTCCGCAACCCGAGGTCTGGACGGAGCGGCGGCGCGGCGGGTCGGACTGCGCGTATGGTTGGCGGAGGTTGGGAAAAACTCCGCAGGTAGGAAATTTTCGAGCGCGCTCGCGATGGTGGGCGCGTGCTTGGTACTGGTGACTTTTCTGGCCGGTATCTCTTCAGTGTTAGGCTTGCTGGATCGCGGGAAGGGCGGAATCAACGTGGTGCTTTTTCTGGCGATCCTGATCGGCGGCCAGTGGCTGATCCTGTTACTCGCGATTTTCGCATGGCTGATGAGGCGGCGGGCGGCGGAGGGTTTCAGCGGCGTGCAGGCAGTGGTCGGGAAACTGGCACGGCGTTTTTCCGGCAACCGCGATGACGCATGGTGGGAGAATTTGATGAACGGCGGGGGATCGCCGAGAGCGGCGGTGCTGTGGCGGATCGCGCGGCTGGTGCAGGCGGCTGGCGTGTTTTTCAATATAGGGATCCTAACGGGCTTGGCTGGACTGGTTCTGGTGAAACACATCGGCTTCTTTTGGGAAACGACGACGGAGCTGGCGATGTTTTCGCTACTGGAGAAACTGTCGCATTTCCTCTCGCTGCCATGGTCCGCGTGGTGGCCGGCCGCCGTGCCGAATGCGACCGACATCAAGGCGACGTGTTGGCTGCCCGGTCATGAACTGCCGACAGGTCCTGCGGTGTGGTGGGAATTTCTACTGATGGCCACCTTCGTCTGGGGCTTGCTGCCGCGGGCGATTCTCTGGTTGCTGGCTTGGAATGCCGGGCGGAAGGCGCTGGCAAGTTTGGAATTCCAAGGCCGCGGCCATCGTGCGCTCTGGCGCGAACTCACCGGAGTGGACCGCATTGACACGGACGAAAAGCCGCTTGATGGCGTGCTGGTGCTGGACGTCGGCGGCTGTGGTCTAACGATGGAAGCGTTGCGTCCGTTTCTTCTGCGCCGCTTGAGAGTTCATCCTGCCGCGTGGTACCCGGTCGCCGTTCTCGATTCCGGTGCGGAAGAGGAAGCGGCGCGTTCTCTTGCGAAAGCGCCTGCGGGAGTTGTGTTGTTAGCGGAAGGTTGGTCGCTTTCTCCTGCCAGAATGTTCGCCCTGCACTCGAAAATCCGCTCCAGCGCGGGTCAGCAGGTGCCTGTGAAATTTCTCGTTGCGAACGTGGACGGCGGGAAGAATCCGGTTTCCCCGACGGCTGAAGAACGCCGCGAGTGGGAGCGCTTCGTCGATTCCCTCCGCGATCCTGCGGCCGAGGTTTTCTTTTTTGAAAACGCTCAGCCCGCTGTGTAAAGCTCCGCAAAAACCATGGTGCCGCTGTTGGTGTGAAGCGTGCTAACGACGATCACTTCCGCCGTTGATCCGATTTTTGAAACGGCGTGATTGGCGACGATCATGGTGCCATCTGGCAGATAGCCCACCGCCTGATGATCTTCCTTACCGGTCCGCACCAGTGCGATGCGGATTCTCTGGCCGACGGCCACGCTGGGTTTCAGTGCTTCGTCCAGTTCGTGAATGTTGAGGACGTCCACGCCCTGGAGCTTGGCGATTTTCGTGAGATTTTCATCGGTGCTCATCAGGCGGGCCCCGAGCATGCGGGTGGTTTCAATGAGCCGGCTGTTGATGGATTCACCTTCTCCGATTTCCTTCGCATCGTGGATCGAGATTTGGATGTCAGGGGCCTTTTGCAATTGCTCAAGACAATCGAGTCCGCGCTGGCCACGTTGGCGGGTGCCGTTGATGTTGGATTTCACCATGCTTTCCAGTTCATCCAGGACGAAGCGCGGGATGATCAGGCGCCCGTGGAGAAACCCCGAGCGCAGAATTCCCAATACCCGCCCATCCATAACCGCGTCATGATCGAGGACGATCGGTTGCCCCGTCGAGGAGTCCTGGCGGAAACGGACGTAGGGAATGATGAATGCGAAATCGTCGCGATTGTTCCGTAAAGCCAGCACCGAGCCCAGAAATCCGAGACTGGCGTAGAGAGTGACATCGATCGAAATTCTCAACGAATTCACCAGATTCCGCGCATCGACGTCCGCTTCCTTTTCGAGTGTGTCGCGGAAAGCCAGCTCCAGCAGTTTTGAAATTTCCACCCGCGTGAGCAGCCAAGCGCAGAAAAGTCCGACCCCTAATCCGAACGCCGCAGTGGAAAAACCGCGCAGCGTAAAGCCCTTCATCAAGGACTCGATCCAAATGAAAAGGGTAGCCACTCCCAGCCCTCCGAGAATTCCCACATACATCGGGACCTCAAACGGCGTTGATTTCGTGCTCAGCACGATTGCCGCACCCGCAGCCTGACAAATCAGGAGGTAAGTGAGGCGCGCGACATTGACTGACGGAGGAGCGGTCATGGGAAATCTTGGCCTGAAGCTTCCCCAACTCCACCGCCCGCAGCAAGGCGAAACGGGCCTGAATTTTCATACAATCGGCAACGCGGCAAACAACGTTTGATTCAAAACGGACCGGATGGGCCACACAGCGAAAACAGCCAAGCTCGGCGAGCTCATCCGCCGCCACTGGGTTCTCGATATTGCCCTTCGACGAAGATCGCCCTCAGGTTCAATGCCTTTAAGGATTCAGATACCGGCCAAGCTAAGGAGCCATGACACTCCTGTCGTGGGCCAATGAGACGAGAAAGCGGGGAGCCAAGGCACTCCTCTTTCGCAGACCATTGGCTGGCGGACATGAGTGTCCACACTCCATAGGCTGGTGCTTGTAGCAGCGCTTTTGGTATGAACCGAGGACATCGGTAACAAACTGACCGGTAAACGGGGTCAGTAAACGGGGTCAGTCCTAGATTATTCAAATTGAGAGATTGACGTTGCTGATTCTGGGGCGCAGATTGCGCCCATGGCGAGGCAGCCGAGATTTCAATACGCCGGTGCGGTGTATCATGTGATGGCCCGGGGAGACGGGGGGAAGCAGCTCTTCATCCAGAAGGAGGACCACGAGTCATTTCTGTATTGGCTGGAGAGGGTCTGCGGAAGTCACGGCTGGCGGGTGCATGCCTGGGTCCTGATGGGCAATCATTTTCATCTGCTCCTCGAGACCCCCGAGGCGAACCTTTCGTCGGGCATGCGGGTGCTGTTGGGGACTTTCAGCCAGGCGTGGAACAGCCGCTATCAGCGCCGGGGCCATGTGTTTCAGGGACGGTACAAGTCGGTGCCCGTGGCGGGAGAGAGTGCGGCGGATGCGCATTACTTCAAATCGGTGGCGGATTATATCCATCTCAATCCCGCCCGGGCCGGATTGGCAGGCGGCGCGAAGGGGAAGCTGGTGGATTTCCCGTGGAGCAGCCTGCCCCGGTATTCCAAAGGAAATCCCCCAGCATGGATGGAAATCAAGCGCGTGCTGGATGCCTTCAAGCTGAGCCACGAC
>JBDSZP010000157.1:0-6521 GCA_039925065.1 Luteolibacter sp. | reverse complement strand
CCACCGCACCGCCGGTATTTCCTGCGGAAACAAAGGCATCCGCACGAGCATCCTTCACCATTTCCATGGCAATGTTGATCGAGGAGTCTTTCTTCTTTCGCACGGTCTTCGCACCTGGCTCAGCCATGCCGATCACTTGCGAAGCATGAACGATACTCACCCGCGGGTCGTTCAGATCGAGCCCCTGTTTGGCACATTCCAATTCCAGAACCGCCTTGTCGCCCACCAGATACAGGTGTTTCAACTTCGGATAATAACGCAGAGCGTCAATGGCTCCTCCGATATTGACGGCGGGGGCATTGTCCCCACCCATGGCGTCCAGGGCGACTTTCATGCGGAAATTTAAAGATGCTTGTTAGGAACGGGTAATGAAACGAAAAATAACCGCCCAAGGTAATCCCTGAGCGGCATTTTCAAATTGAATCACGCGGAAGCCTCAGAGAGCTTCAACGTCGAGCACTTGGCGATCGCGATAGTAACCGCAGGATGGGCAAGCGATGTGCGAAGGCACTCGGCTGCCGCACTCAGGGCAGCTTTTGAAGATCGGTGCACGCCAACGGGTTGCGCCACGGCGCATTTTCTGACGGCTTTTGGATTGGCGGCGCTTTGGTACGGCCATGGTCTTAAGTTAGTTAGGGTTGGTCCTTGAGGTCCTTGAGAATGTCGAGAGCAGACCAACGGTCGTCACTCTCGGCGCGGGGCGGAGTGGGTAGCCCATCTTCCGCCGACTTGTCCACTGATAAATATCGGGAATCGATTTCACACTTCTGCGGCACGTCCCCTTCCTCGCATCTCGGGTCCACCGGGAAGTTGATCAGGACCTCCTCGCGCAGCGCGTCCGAAGCGTCGATTTCCGCCTCCCTTTCGATCTCGATGGAGATGGCCGCGTCCACCCGAATCGTTTGAATAAAAGGGTGTAACGTCCTTACGCAGGTGAATTCAAACGGCGCGGAGAGCGTTCCGGTCAGCAGCAATTCCGAGCCGAAACGCTGCGCCCAAAGATCGTATTCCAGCGGGCCTGTCGCCTGCGCATCGTCTTCCGGAAGGTCGAAAATTTCTTTCGGCAACTCTCCGGAAAATGCCTTTCCTTCCTCAGGCAGGCCGCCCAAATCAATCGTCAAACGTCTTTTCATGGCCGGAATGTAACCTGCGATCGCCCGCCGCCAAGTCGCAATTACGGGTCTCCGATTGCTAGAATTTCTCACTCGTCAGACCGGAGCCGCACGCTAGCTTTTCAAGCATCATGTCGATCGATATCCCCTTGCTTGCCCGCATTTGTGAAGCCCCCGGCGCTCCGGGATCGGAAAAAGAAATCCGCAAGCTCGTCCTCGCCGAGCTGAAAGGCCTCGCGGATGACATCAGCATCGACAACATGGGCAACGTCATGGCCCTCAAAAAAGGCAAATCCTCCGCGAAAAAATCCATGGCCGCCGCCCACATGGACGAGATCGGCTTCATCGTCACCCACATCGATGACAAGGGCTTCGTCCGATTCAATCCCGTCGGCGGATTCGACCCGAAAACACTGACTTCCCAACGGGTTATCATTCATGGACGTAAGGACGTCATGGGCGTGATGGGCTCGAAACCGGTCCATATCATGGCTCAGGAGGAAAAAAACAAGCCCGCGAAAATCACGGACTACTTCATCGATACCGGCCTCCAGAAGAACGAAGTCAGCAAACACGTCGCCGTCGGGGATTTCGTCACCCGGTTTTCCCCGCTCATCGAGCTCGGCGATTGTGTGAACGTGAAATCCCTCGATAATCGCGCCTCCGTCTTTGTCCTCATCGAAACTCTCCGGGAGCTGAAAAAGGCAAAACGCAAGCCCGCCTACGACTTTTATGCCGTTTTCACCGTCCAGGAAGAAGTCGGCCTCCGTGGAGCTCAAGCCGCCGCGCTGAAAATCCAACCGGATTTCGGCTTCGGACTTGATACCACCATCGCTTACGACGTCCCCGGCTCCACCCCACAGGAACGCTGCACCGCCCTCGGCGAAGGCGCGGCCATCAAGCTCATGGACTCCTCGGTCATCTGCGATTACCGCATGATCGAGTTCATGAAAGCCGCCGCAAAACGCCACAAAATCAAGTGGCAGCCGGAAATCCTCGCCGCAGGAGGAACCGACACCGGCAGCCTCCAACGCATGGTCGCCGGCGGCTCGATCGTCGGCGCGGTGTCGATTCCAACGCGCCACATCCACCAAACGATCGAATCCTGCCACAAGGACGACATCGCCGAGTGCATCCGCCTCCTCGCCGCCTGCATCTGCGAGCTCGACCAGCACGACTGGAAATTCTAAGACGGACCGGAAAATACGGACCGCGAAATTTATTTCGCCCGAGACCGGACAGCCGAAGCACTCCCTTGTCGCTGATTACCGGCTTGGCGGCGCTTCGCAAAATTTGCGCCCCCCCCAGCAGCTTTTTCACGCCCCACTCGAACGCGCGAACTCCGGTTTTCATCAAAACCACTCCCAAACCTCGCATCCCCTCTCCTTTTCCCCGCGTTTCGAAAAATTTTATCCACGGATCTCCAAAGCATTACGCGAACGGATCCTCGGCAAACTTTGATATTTTGGATAAATTAAATATTTTTTTCAAAATTCCGCACAGCCCCCTTCCTCTAACTCAAAGGGAAAAATTTACGACCCCCAAGACTTGCGCCCCAATACTTTTCCGGACCGCCGGAAGTCCTAGATCCTACTTGCTTTTTACATAGTAAACACTAACCACAAACCACCACATCTTGTATTGTGAATAATTTGTGGATACTACATGAGCAAAATCGGATTGACCCGGCCCGGCAATTGCTATCAATCTCTCCGACGCTGCGCCTGTCGCCAAAGGCCCAAAGGCACCCCATTTCAAGTCGTTTTATCACTATGTCCACCACTCCTTCCGCCGCCACCACCACCGTCTCTCTCGGAAATAAAACCTTCGTTTTGGACCGTGAAAAAGCCGAGCTCGCCTACGCTGGCAAGCGCGTGATCAACGGCAAGGAAACCATGTTCTTCAACATCCTCCCGCTTAAATACCAGTGGGCGTATGACCTCTACAAAACGATGAAGAACAACCATTGGGAGCCCGAGGACATCACGATGCAGAAGGATGTCGAGCAGTGGCGTTCCGATGAAATTTCCGACGTCGAGCGTTGGATCATCAAGATGGGCATCGGCTATTTCTCCGCTGCGGAAGGCATCGTCGGCGACAACGTGCTCCACGTCGTCCGCGAGGTCGTCACCGCCCCCGAGCTGAAACTCGTGCTCGGCCGCCACGCCCACGAGGAAAACATCCATGCGGACAGCCTCGTTTACATGATTTCCTCACTCGGCATCAATCCCCACGAGTGCGAGGCGATGTTCGAGGACATCCCATCCATCACCGCGAAAAACAACTTCGTCGTCTCCAATAGCAAGGCCCTCCGCCGCGATATCGATCTCACGATCACGGAAAACAAGCAGGCGCTCGCCAAAAACATCTTCATGTTCGGCCAGGTCATGGAAGGCACCCAGTTCTATGGGCTCTTCGGCATGATCCTCAGCCTCTACCGCCAGAACAAATTCCCCGGCATCGGCCAAATGTTCCGCTACACCCTGCGCGACGAGTCGAACCACATCGAGGTTTTCCGGAACCTCCTCATGGATCTCGTCGATGAAAACCCGGACGTCTGGACCGAGGATTTCCGCGAGGATCTCCGTGCCACCATGGCCGAAGGCATCCGCCTCGAAAAACAATTCATCCGCGATTGTCTTCCTGTTTCCGCCATCGGCCTCAACTCCGCCGATTTCGAAACCTACATTGACTACATCGCCGACCGCCGCCTCATTTCCTGTGGCCTCAATCCCCTCAACGAATCCGTCTCCAACCCATTCCCATGGCTCGCCGAAATGATGGACATCAAAAAGGAAACCAACTTCTTCGAAGGACGCGTCACGGAGTATCAGAAAGCCTCCGCCCTCGCCTCCGTCGACGACGATGAACTGTGATACAGGCATTTCCGCCCGTTCAATTTTTATAAGTCCTATTCGTCCCTTAAGTCCCCTCTCTTCTCCAGAATCCCACGCTCCGAAATTATGTACCGCTCCCTGAACCTCAACGAAGACCTCGCCCTCAAGCAGGTAGTAACGGACCGCTTCAGCCTGACCGACCGCGGCTTCAACTGGCGCGAAGTCCTTTCCACCGAGAAACGTGCCCCCGTCACGGACATCACCATCACCCGCGGTAACACCGATTCCCTTTTCTCCCTCGAAGACGTTGCCGATGCCATCGGTGACTCCCTCGCCGACCTCCTCATCTCCCGCCGCGAGGATGAAAAATCCATCTTCTCCGACGTCAACCGCAAGTTTGTTTCCGATGTCGCCCACTCGGTTGCCGCTTTCCTCAAGGATTCTCTGAAAGCCGACGGCCGTCTCCGCCTTTCCGAAGGCGACCTTTATCTGCTCATCGAAAAAGCGCTGCTCGAGAATGAAGCCTACGACGTCGCGAAATCCCTCGCCTTCCGCCGGTCCATGGAAAAAACCGGCACCGTGGACGTCCACACCAGCCCGAATTCCCTGCCCGTCCGCCTGATCCGCCGCAATGGCAACGTGGTTCCATGGTCCGAGACCAAGATCGAAATCGCCGTTCGCAAGGCCTTCCTCACCATCAAGGAAAACCCCGAGCCCGCCGTCGAAGTCGCCAAGGGCGTGACTGACCGCATCCGCCGTGGCGATTCCTCGTTCGTCCACATTGAGGACGTGCAGGACATCGTCCAGGAAGAACTCATGCGCCAAGGCCACTTCAAGGCCGCCACCCACTACGTCCGTTATCGCGACGAGCGCGCCCGCATGCGCCAGGAAGAAGAGGATCTCGCCGAGGATCCGAACCAGGAGCTGATGGTCACCGTCATCAGCGACGATGGGGTTTCCTCGTTCTGGGACGGCACCGATCTCCGCAAGCGCATTTCCTACGCCTCCATCGGCCTCGATCTGAATCTTTCCGAAGCCGAAATCGAACGGGAACTCCGCCGCTCGGTGGGCAACCAGATTTCCGCCAAGGACCTCAAAAACACGGTCATTCTCAACGCCAAGGCCCTCATCGAGAAGGACGCCGACTTCGCGAAATTCGCCGGCCGCATCCTCCTCTCCTACATCTACGAGGAAGTCCTCGACTGGAGCATCCTCAAGGACGGCATCGATAAATTGAAGCAAGCTCACAAAGTCGCCTTCAAATCCTACCTCAAGCACGGCGTCGCCATCAAACGCCTCCATCCCGAGCTCCTCGACAAATACAACCTCGATAAACTCGCCGACGCCTTCGATCCCACCGCCGACCTCGATTTCGACTACCTCGGCATCCAGACCCTCTACGATCGCTACCTCATCGTCGATAAAACCGGCAACAAACACCGCCGCATCGAGACCCCGCAATTCTTCTGGATGCGCGTCGCCATGGGCCTCTTCAAAAAGGAGGAAAAGGACGCCGAAGGTTGGGCCATCCGCCTTTACAATCTCTACAAAGGCCGCCGCTTCTGCTCCTCCACCCCCACCCTCTTCAACTCCGGCACCCTCCACAGCCAGCTCTCCTCCTGCTACCTCTACAAGGTGGACGACTCCATCGAGTCGATCATGTATCGCGGCATCGCCGAAAACGCCTTCCTCAGCAAATGGGCCGGCGGCCTCGGTGGCTCATGGACGGCCGTCCGCGGCACCGGCGGCTACATCCAGGGCACCAATGGCGAATCCCAGGGCATCATTCCCTTCCTCAAGCTCCACAACGACCAGCTCGTCGCCGTCAACCAAGGCGGAAAACGCCGCGGCTCGGGCTGCGCGTATCTGGAAACGTGGCACAACGACATCGAGGACTTCCTCGACCTCCGCAAAAACACCGGTGACGAGCGCCGCCGGTGCCACGACATGAACACCGCCAACTGGATCCCCGACCTCTTCATGAAACGCATGGAAGAGCGCGGCACCTGGACCCTCTTCCGCTCCAACGAAGTCCCCGATCTCCACGACCTTTACGGCAACGCTTTCGAACAACGCTACTGCGAATACGAAGCCCTCGCTGCCACCGGCACCATCTGGTCCCGCCAAATGCCCGCTCTCGAGCTCTGGAAATCCATGCTGAAAATGGTTTTCGAAACCGGCCACCCATGGATCACCTTCAAGGACCCCTGCAACGTCCGCAGCCCGCAGGACCACTGCGGCGTCATCCACTCGTCGAACCTCTGCACAGAGATCACCCTCAACACCTCCTACGAGGAAACCGCCGTCTGCAACCTCGGCTCCGTCGTCCTCGATACCCACATCACCCGTGACGGCGCGCTTGATCACGAGATGCTCAAGGAAACGATCACCGTCGCCATCCGCGCCCTGGACAACGTCATCGACATCAATTTCTACCCGACCGACGCCGCGAAAACCGCCAACACCCGCCACCGCCCCATCGGCCTCGGCGTCATGGGCGTCCAAAACGCCCTCTACAAGCGGAACCTCGCCTTCGCCTCCGACGCCGCCGTCGAGTTCAATGACGAGTTCA
>JBDSZP010000156.1:0-33922 GCA_039925065.1 Luteolibacter sp. | reverse complement strand
CACCCGCATTTCCTCAATCAACACCGGCAGCGCTGCGATCCTTGGCGAAGCCTTTTGTTTTGGTAGGATTTCCAACGCCCCGCGGGCGGTGGCAAACCAGAGATGACCATCGGGCGTCTGGGTCGTCGCCCCACGAAACCCCAGCGAAAACTCGGTCGAAGGCAACCCGTCGTCACGTCCATAGGCGATGCAGTGAAGGGAGGGCTGACGTCCGTCCATGACAGGCTCGATCTCGTCCCGCGCCACACGTAGCAAGCCACTCGTCGTGCCCACCCAAAAATCCCCGTCAGCCGTAATGATCAGCGAACGCAGGTCATCCATGGGCAGGCCTGCGCCGCCTGGCAACCGACTGATCCGGCCATCCCGCCAGCGGTAGAGCCCGCCTCCCGACGCACCGATCCAAACCGTGTCCGGGCCATCTGGAACGATGAACCGAATGCCGTCTCCGGGTTGAGCCCCTGGTAATGGCACCGGAACAAATTGCTCTCCTGATTTCTGGAAAACCAACCCATCCTCCGTTCCCGCCCAGATCCGACCGGCGGAATCTTCGGCCAGGGAAATCACACGGATCAACCCGCCTGCCTCAGGCATACGGAGGTCCTGCCCGGCCTGGTGACGGACGAGCGGACCTTTGACAACCGCAGCCCATAAATCCCCTGTCCGGTCCACCAGCAACGCAGTGACGCGATCACGCAAGGATTCACGGCGGAACGTCCCTTCACTCAAGTGCAAGAGGCCCTGCCCGGTGCCTACCCACACTCCGCCGGTCGGATCGGAATGGATTGTCATGATGCCCTTCGGCCAGTCAGGCCAGCCGCTCGGAACGGCAAACGTGCGATTGGTCGCGTCGGTCGCACGCACGAGCATGTTGTTGCGCCCGGCCAGCCAGAGCCGCCCCTCATTGTCCGCGCATACGGAACAGGTATCGTCATCGCGCAATCCATCCTTGGTCTGCCGCAGGCGGAACCGACGCGCATGCAGACGGCTCACCCCTGCGGACTGTGTCCCCACCCAGATGTCGCCCTCGCGATCCTCAAAGACGGACAACACCGCGCCCCCCTCCACCGGCACCCTCGCCCAATTCCGGTCCCGGAACCTCATCAGGCCGGTATTGTTCGTCCCCAGCCAAAGAGTCCCCGAGGAGTCCTCCATCATCACCTGCACGGAAAATGTATTCGCACCCGCCACGGTTTCCCGCGAGCCATCCGGATGGTAACGCACGAGCCGATCGCCACGTATCGCCCACATCCCGCCATCCCGGGCTCGCGCCAGATGCACGAACCCGCCCCCCGCTGGATCAATCGATTGAAAACGCTTCCCGTCAAACGGACCGCAGCCGGCCCTGTTGGCATACCAGATCGTTCCGTTGGCCGTTGAAGCGACTTCGTTGTCATGGGATCCCCAATTCCCGACGGCCAGGCCATCCTGTTTGGAGTAGGCGGTGAGCTGACCATCCATCCAGCGTGACACCTTGATCGAATCCTCGTAGCCGAACCAGACCGCTCCGGAAGCCTCTTGGGCAAACGAAGTCGTCCACCCCGTCATGAGCGGCGCGAGCGGCGCGAGCGGCGCGATCACGTGAAATCGATCCCCGACCCGTCGGGCGACACCTCTCCGATCCAAGCCCACCCACAGGCTGCCATCACGAGCGGTGAACAGTGCATCCACCCGATCCGACTCCAGGCCCGGAGTGTTCTCCGCGTGAAATGTCGTGAACCTCACGCCGTCGAACCGTGCCAACCCACCCAACGTCCCCACCCAGAGATAACCATCGGGTGTCTGCGTGAGGCTCGTCACCCGGTTACTGGGTAATCCCTCGTCCACGCCCCAGGAGCGCAAGACATAGTCCTCCGACACTGGAATCGAAACATCCGGCGCAACCACTGGGGCACTTTTGGCCTGTGGCACGGTCGCAACGGCACAGGCAAAAACCAGCAGCGGGATAAATAGGCGGAAGCGCGGCTTGAACACGTCCCACCCCTACCGCCGCCAACCCGCCGTTGTCCAAACAAACCAGCCGGCCGCTTGCTTGCCGTCGCGGGACACGGCGGTCAGGCCGGCCATGTTGCGCATCGAGACGGTGCTTTGGCCAAGCGGGCAGCGTGACCTGGCAGCTTCGGCAGGTTCGAGGCCGGTGTGTGTGAATCCTGCGGGCAAAAGTCTCCGGCAGCACCTCAGAATAACGGGCACCCTCCTGCTCTAGAACGCAGTGTTAACGCCTCCGGCTCACAAATCATTTTGCTAGAAATTACTACAGCTGGCGGGTCCTATTCTGGAGGCTTTCAGTTGCTGCCTGCTCTGGAATGACGATTCTGAGCCAGCCCCCCTTTGAAACCCTCACGACTCCATTTCCAAATAGGAAAACCGACTTTTGACTATTAATTCCACAGCTGAACGGCAAATTATGCTGTTTCCGGTGACGACGAGAGCAATCCCCCCCTTTTCACTACGTTACCAGCGCACAAGCCACAAACACGATGCTTGCCTTCGATAAGATCCGCGAACGCGGCTACAAACGGATCGGATTCGCCGGATACTGGGACACTTTCCGCATTTGCCGCCGCCCTTGCAATGAGCGCAGCTTTTGCAATTGGTGCATACCTTGCAGTCGGCCTCGCGCATGAAGGATCTCTGCCCGGAGAAGTAGCGGCTGTATGCCCCGAGGTTCTCGGCAAGGACGCCGTTGGACTACGAGAAACCCGGATCGAAAAAAGTCCAAAGCCATCAATGTGTGAGGCTCGCGCAGAAATGGACACAACTTGGACACAGCGAAAATCCCCCAACAGAAAAGCCCGGCGTTAGCCGGGCTCCTAAGTTCCACATTATCAACGAGAAGTGCTCGAAAGAGGACTCGAACCTCCACAGGTTTCCCTACTAGATCCTTAGTCTAGCGCGTCTACCAATTCCGCCATCCGAGCTTTAACCCGTTGGGTGGGCGCACTTGTTAAGGTCCGGCCACGGGGTTTGCAAGAGAATCTTTACAAAAAAGTTCATCAGCCGTTCAGAGGCATTTATTCCGCTTCCGGCTTGCTTCCCACCGCTCAAGCAGAAGCATGGGCAATCGCCCGCCATGGAAGCCATTATCGCAGAAAACATCGTCAAATCCTTCGGAAACATCCGCGCTCTTGATGGGATCAGCCTGCATGTGAAGGGCGGCGAACTTTTTTTCCTCCTAGGGGCGTCGGGCTGTGGAAAAACAACTCTCCTCCGCTGCATCGCCGGTTTGGAAACACCCACCAGCGGCTCGATTCACTTCGGAGACCGTGATGTGACCAAAATGCCACCGCACAAACGCGAGGCGGCGATGGTTTTCCAAAGCTATGCGTTGTGGCCGCACCTCACGGTTGGCCAGAATATCGCGTTCGGGCTGGAAGAGCGGAAGGTATCGAAGCCCGAAATCAAACGCCGCGTCGAGGAGGCGCTGGAAATGGTGCAGCTCCCCGGTTTCAGCGGTCGCTCGATCGACCAGATGTCCGGCGGCCAGCAGCAGCGCGTTTCCCTCGCCCGCGCCTTGGTGGTGAAACCCAAGTGCCTCTTGCTCGATGAGCCGCTCTCGAATCTCGACGCCCAACTCCGCGTGGAAATGCGCCAGGAAATCCGCCGGATCGTGAAGGAGAACGGCCTGACCGGAATTTACGTCACCCACGATCAGGAAGAAGCCCTCGCCATGGCCGACCGCATGGCCGTGCTCACCGGGGGAAAAATCGGACAGATCGGTGCGCCCGAGGAAATTTACCGAGCCCCGCTCAGTGCTTATGTGGCGAATTTCATCGGTGAAACGAACCTGATCCCCGGCGAAGCCATGGAAACCCGCGAGGGCTTCACATTGGCAAAAACCGCGATGGGTCCGATCGTCGGACGCCTCACCGATCCCGACTGGTCCCCTGCCGCTGGCGATGCTCTCCAACTCTCGATCCGCCCGGAGGCATGGCGGCTTCATCAGGAAAACGGTGACAATACTGTGGAAGGAAAAATCAGCACGCGCAGCTACCTCGGCCAACGCATTCAATACTGGATAGAGACCGCCGCCGGACGACAACAGGTGGTGGAAATGAACCCGCACATCATCCGTGAACCGAGCGAGGATCGCATCGCCCTGCATGTGCGACATGATGACGTGGTCGTTCTGAAACCTTGATCCCCTGCCCCGGAATGAAACAACGCGCCTGGATCATCATCGGACTGCTCGCCCTGATTGTCGCCCTGCCGCTGGCATTGCGCCGACAGTCGGCCACCACGAATCCGCGGAATGCCGACGACACGCTGGTCATCCTGACACCTCACAACGAATCCATCCGCCAGGAATATGGCGAAGCCTTCGCCGCGTATTGGAAGAAGAAAACCGGCCGCTCCATCTACATCGACTGGCGCACTCCCGGCGGGACATCGGAAATACGGATGGTTTTGGACGCAGGATACAAGGCTGCGGAGGAAACCAAACGCGCTGGCATCGGGGTGGACATTTTCTTCGGCGGCGGAGAACCGGACTTCGCGGGTCAGGCAAAAAAAGATCGTCTGGTTCCGCTCGATATTTTCAAAACGCAGCCCGAGCTGTTTGTCAAAGACGGCCCGATCCCCGAGACGTTCACCGGCGAACGCTATTTTCCAGCCGATCATGTCTGGGTCGGCACCTGCATGTCGCAGTTCGGCATCTGTTATAATCCAACGGTTCTCAATCGCCTGAAAATCCCGGCTCCAAGCGCATGGAAAGATCTTGGCGACCCACGCTACGCAGGAACACTCGCCCTCGCAGATCCCACGAAAAGCGGTTCCGTCGCACGTGCCTTCGAATTGCTGCTTCAGGGAGAAATCCAACGCGCTCTGGCGGTTCCCGGAGCAGACCGCCAGGCAGCCATCGACGCGGGCTGGACGGCAGGCCTCCAACTAATCCAACGCATGGCGGCAAACGCCCGCTATTTCACCGACAGTGCCTCGAAAATCCCCCAAGATGTGGGACAAGGAAATGCCGCAGCCGGCATGTGCATCGATTTCTATGGTCGCTCCTATGCGGCAGACCTAACAACCACCGATGGCAAGCCGCGCGTCGTGTGGATTGCCCCCCAAGGAGGCACGACCTTGAGCGCGGATCCTATCGGTGTTCTCAAAGGCGCGCCGCACCCCGAGCTTGCCCAGAGCTTTGTGGAATATTGCCTCAGCCCTGCCGCACAAACGCTCTGGTTTGGAAAACCGGGCACTCCCAATGGGCCACGGGATCGGGCGCTCCACCGCACGCCCATCCGGCGCGACATTTACACTCCGGAAAATCTCGCGAACTCGACGATGCCGAACGCCCATCCTTACGAGGATCCCGGCAATTTCACCTATCAGCGAGAACTCACGGGAGCCTCTTTCAACACGTTGCGCCAATTGGTGAAAGTCATGTGCATCGATTCCCATGAGGAAATGAAATCCGCGTGGCTAGCCATCCGTGACGCGGGGATGCCGGCCGATGCGCTCGCCGTTTTCTCCGATGTCTCAATCATGAGCTACGCCAAAGCCGGCAAGGGCGATCCGATTCTCGACGGCAGTGACGCACTCAAAGGGGCCGATCATGCAGCACAAATAGGCGGGTGGTTCCGCTCGAATTACCGCAAGGCCGAAGCCATCGCGCGTTCCAAATCCTCAACCGTCTCCTCCCACTGATGAAACGCGGCTCAGCCATCACCATCACGCTCATCGTCAGCCTGCTGTTCGCAGTCTTCTTCATCTATCCGGCCGGGATGGTGGTGAAGCAGGCGTTTGAAGGAACAAAGGCCGACGGTTCGCACTTTTTCACGCTCGATTTCATTTCCGCTGTTTTCCGGAATCCGATCTATCGAGAAGGATTGTGGAATGCGTTTGCCCTCGGCATCACCAGCACGTTTGCCACCCTGGCCATCGCGTTTCCGCTGGCATTGGTCGCGCATCGCTACGATTTCATCGGAAAACCTGCGCTGGGGGTGCTCGTGCTCGCACCGATGATCCTTCCGCCTTTCGTCGGTGCCGTCGGAGTCAAACAAATGCTGGGTGTGAATGGAGCGTTCAACGCGCTGCTCATCGATTCCGGGCTGATGGATGCGAATCTGCCCTACGATTGGCTGGCTCACGGCCGCTTCGTGGGAATCGTGGTGATGAACGCGCTGCATCTCTATCCGATTCTTTACATGAACATCGCCGCCGCTCTGGCAAACCTGGACCCCGCCATGGAACAGGCTGCGGAAAATCTCGGCTGTCCGCCCTGGAAACGTTTTTTCCGGATCACTCTACCGCTGGCGATGCCCGGTGTGTTTGCGGGGGCTTCGATCGTGTTCATCTGGGCGTTCACCGAGCTCGGCGTTCCCCTGGTTTTTGATTACGCCCGGGTCGCCCCGGTGCAGATTTTCGATGGTCTGAAAGGACTCGATAAAAACCCGATTCCCTACGCCCTCACCGCCGTGCTGCTGATCGTGGCCGCTTTGGTCTTCGCGCTCTCAAAACTGGTAATGGGACGCTCGCCGCTCGGCACTGCGCCTCGGCCGAAAGGGCGTTCGAACTCACTGCGCCTCACCGGTTTGAAATCCGCAGCGTGCGGTTTGTTTTTCCTCGGAGTTTTTGCTTTTGCTGCGATTCCACACTTGGGAGTGCTCCTGCTGTCGTTTTCCGGTCGCTGGTATGGCACGGTGATCCCGGACTCGCTCACCTTACGACATTACGTGGAAGCGCTTGGAAATGGCCTGGTGGTTCCATCGATTCAGAATAGCCTGCTTTATGCGGGCGCCGCCACTGGGGTCGCTCTGGTAATCGGGCTCTGCGTCGCGTGGGTCGTCGTCCGCTCGAATTTGAAATTCAGGGGAGTTCTGGATGCCGTCGTCATGCTGCCACTGGCGGTTCCCGGATTGGTGATGGCCTTCGGCTACCTCGCGCTCTCGCAGGAAGGAAAGGCGTTTCATTTCCTCGTCGGCCCGGGTGAGAATCCGTTTTTTCTGATCGTCATCGCCTACGCCATCCGGCGACTTCCCTACATCGTCCGCTCGGCGGTTGCGGGCTTGCAACAAAGCAATCCCATGTTGGAAGAAGCGGCCAGATCGCTTGGTGCCACACCCGCAAGGACGCTGCGGCGGGTGGCGATTCCCCTCATCGGCGCGAACCTGGCGGCAGGTTCGATCCTGGCTTTCGCCTTCGCCATGTTGGAAGTGAGCGACAGTCTGATCCTCGCGCAACAGGCGCAGCACTACCCGATCACCAAGGCGATCTACACGCTGCTCAGCACTTTGGGAAATGGCACGGAACTGGCTGCGGCGCTCGGAGTATGGGCGATGGTTTTCCTGTCGGTTGCCATCATGGGAGCCGCCGTTCTGGGCGGAAAACGCGGTGGTTTATTCAAGGTGTGACGGTTTAGCAAAAGAGGGAATGCCGTCGATTTCTGTCGGCGTTGCCACTCAATGAATGGACGAGGGCGTCTATTCTCCGTATGTGACACTTCCGTCAAATCTATCCCATTGACGCTACCAGACGAGTCTTCATAAAAAGACCACTGCTTCTCTACTCAGGAAGCCAACCCATCGTCAAACCCACGATGCCCCCCTTGATGGCAAGTGTAGCACTCAATCTCAGAAATCTAAGCATCGGTGAAAAAGTCGCGCTCGGACGCCGGATCTTCACGGCAATGAGCCACAACGAACATTTTCCACACCCGGACCCGCCGTTGGTCCTGCTGGCTCGTCTCACCAGCGAATTGGACGACGACGACCAATCCCATTCGATGGAGAAAAACGAGGCGTTGCTTGGGGACACGCTCGCGCGGCTTGCCACTTATGTTCAGAAAACCAGTGGTGGTTCGGAATCCATCATCGCCAGTTCAGGAATGAATGTGGATTCGCCGAACGGGAATCCCGGCAGTTTGCCGAAACCCAACAATCTCACGGTTACCCGCAGCGTGATTCCTTCGGAGATGAGTCTTCGCTGCGATCCGATTCCTGGCGCAAAAACCTATGTTTTCCAATCCGCCCCGGATCCCATCAGTTCGGATTCAGCATGGCACATCGGCTCGGTGAGCACCGGCCACCTCGGCACCATCACGTTCCTCACTCCGGGCTCGCGGTATTGGTTCCGCGTGTCCGCTGTGGGAACTTCCGGTCAAGGGCCGTGGAGCGATCCAGTTTCAGAAGTAGCTTCCTGATTTCCCCACGACGGCTGGAAGCCCCGGTCCGCGCTTCCCACGGGCCGAGGTTAGGGAGCCGATCACTCCACCGTGACACTCTTCGCAAGGTTTCTCGGCTGGTCGATCTCGCAACCACGGAGGCGGGCGACATGATAGCAGAAAAGCTGGAGTGCGACGACCGCCGGAATGGTGGCGACGAGTGGATGGCAGCGTGGGACTGCGATGAAGTCATCCATACATTCGGCCGTTTCGTGGTCGCCTTCGGTGACGACTCCGAGGATGCGGGCACCACGAGCGCGGCATTCCTCCACGTTACCAAGAGTCTTGTCCTTGCCGGGAATGTCGCAGGCGAGGGCAATGACAGGCGTGCCTTGTTCAAGGAGAGCGATCGGGCCATGTTTGAGTTCGGCGGCGTTATAACCCTCAGCGTGGATGTAGGAAACTTCCTTGAGTTTGAGCGCCCCTTCGAGGGCGACGGGATACATCGGACCACGGCCGATGAAAAATGCGTGTTCGTTTTTCGTGTAATCGGCGGCGATCTGGGCGATGCGCTCGTCCTGCAGGACCACCTTGGCGACCAGATCCGGAATCGTGCCAATCTCGTGGGCAAGCTTGATCCCCTCTTCCCGCGAGAAACGGCGGCCACGGCCGAGCTTCAATGCCATCATCAGCAAGACGGCGACTTGGCAGGTGAAGGCTTTGGTCGAAGCGACTGAAATCTCAGGTCCCGCATGCAGATAGACACCGCGACCCGTTTCACGGGCGATGGTGGATCCGACGACGTTGCAAAGACTCATGACAAACGCGCCCTTGTGGCTGGCCTCGCGGATGGCAGCCAGAGTGTCGGCGGTTTCTCCGGATTGCGAGATGGCGACGACGAGGTCGCGGTTGCCGATGATCGGATTGCGATAGCGGAATTCAGCGGCCTGTTGGACTTCCGCATGGATGTCCGCCAGATCTTCGAAAGCATATTCACCGACGAGTCCGGCGTGAAGCGAGGTGCCGCAGCCGATCATGACCACGCGGTTGAGTTCCGCGAGTTCACGCGGTGAGGTGCCCATACCGGCGAGAACCGAGGAGCCGGTTTCGTAATCGAGGCGGCCGCGAATGGCGTTGCGGAGGGCTTCCGGCTGCTCGTGGATTTCCTTGATCATGAAATGATCGTAACCGCCTTTTTCGGTGGCGGCGGCGTCCATGCCGAGTTCCGCGATTTCGCGGGTGACGGGAATGTTGTTCAGGTCCCGGATATCGACGGAGTCCGCCGTGACGATGGCAATGTCATTGTCGTCCAAATAGATCACCCGCTGGGTGTGGGCGAGGATGGCACAGGCGTCCGATGCGATGATGCTCTCGCCATCCCCCACGCCGATGACGATGGGGCTGCCACGGCGGGCGGTGATGATTTTATCGGGCTCCTGGGATGATAGAACGGCGATGCCGAACGCACCTTCCACCTGATGGAGCGCATCGCAAACGGCTTGAAAAATATCGCCTTTGTCGCAGTCCCCGATGAGGTGGGCGAGCACTTCGGTATCCGTTTCGGAGTAGAAATGATGACCTTTTCCTTCCAAACGGGCGCGGAGGGAACGGTAGTTTTCAATGATGCCGTTGTGAACGAGCGCGATGTCACCCGATTGGTCGAGATGCGGGTGGGCGTTCACTTCGGTCGGCGGCCCGTGAGTCGCCCAACGGGTGTGGGCGATGCCGGTGGTGACGCGGGCGAACAAGTCCTGCGGCCAATCGGCGCGGGCGCGGTCACTGAGCGCCGCGACCTTTCCCGCAGATTTGGCGACGACGATGCGATCCTCGTCAAGGACAGCGAGTCCTGCCGAGTCATAGCCCCGATATTCCAAGCGGCGCAGGCCGTTGATGAGCACTTTGGGGGCGTTTGCTTTTCCGATGTATCCGACGATTCCGCACATAAGGATGGAGAGTTGAAGTGAAGGTTGGGGTGGAGATTGAGAAAGAGAAAGTTAGGAAATATGATCGTGTTGGACGATTTCAGCAGGACGCGTGCTGGTGTTTGGCCAGAGTTTGCGCCCCGGGTAAATGGAGGTGTTGATACCGGTGTGGACGTTGTCGCCAATGATGGTGCCGAATTTCCTGCGTCCGGTATCGAGCAGGACTCCGCCCACCATGGAGCGATGGTTTTTGCCATCGTGGCGGAGATTGGAGGTGGTGGTGCCGGCGCCAAGGTTGACCTTTTCACCGAGCACCGAGTCTCCGACGTAGGAGAGATGGCCGACGTTGGTTTTCGATAGAATCAGGCAATTCTTGATTTCCACGGATTGGCCGATGTGGCAGCCATCGCCGATGCTGGTGTTTCCACGGATGTAACAGTTCGGGCCGATCTTGCAGTTCGCGCCAATCACCACGTTGCCTTCGATGAAGACGCCGGGAAGGATGCGCGTGCCCTCGCCAAGATGGATGACACCTTCGATCACGGCCAGCGGATGAATCACGCCCGCGATGGAATCCTTCGTTAGCGAGGAGACGAAAAGTTCGTTCGCCCGCAGGAAATCCCACGGATACCGGATGATGAAGGAGTTCTTCGCGACCGTTACGTTGGAAAGATCCGGAGCGATGCCCGACCATGCAATCGGGGTATTTTCGGAATCGACGAGCGTGCTGGTCAATCCTGCGATTTCGGCGGGATCGAGCCAGACATGCGGGTGAAATCCAAAATCCGCACCTCCCACAGCCACGAGCTGATGCGCGGACAGCGGCATGTTCGCGATGGGAAAATCCTCGATCTTCCGGGTGAGGGAAAGCGGATGGCAGTCTGGTGTTTCGTCGGACATGGCTCAGCCAATTTCCTCGTGAATGGCGGTGGAAAACCGGGTCACCCAGCTTTTCACCTGTTCGCTTTCCCGGTGCTCCACCAGAACGCGGATCTTGTTCTCGGTACCCGAATAGCGGATCAGATGGCGGCCTTTTTCGCCAAACTCAGCGGTGGCTTCTTCCATGAGTTTTTGGAGCTTCGGCAAGGTTTCAAGCGGTGGTTTTGAGGCAACCGGCATGTTGGAAAGCTGCGTGGGATACTCGTGCATCACACCGGTGAGTTCCGCAAGAGTGGCTTTGCGTTCTTTCATCATCCGCAAGACTTGGAGAGCGCTGAGAATGCCATCCCCTGTCGTGACGTGATCGCCGAAGATGAGATGGCCGGAGTTTTCCCCGCCGAAATTGTAACCATTCTTCCGCATGCACTCGATGACGTTGCGGTCACCGACGGCCGTGCATTCTACCTTGATGCCGTTTTCCTTCATCGCCTCGATGAGACCGAGGTTGCTCATGATGGTGGCGACGAGCGTGTTGTGTTTGAGTTTTCCCTGTTCTTTCAGGCCGATCGCACACAAAGCGAGAACCCGATCGCCGCTGACTACCTCGCCATTCGCATCGGTGAAAATGACGCGATCCGCATCGCCATCGAAGGAAATGCCGAGATCCGCGCCGTGTTGGCGGACGAGTTCACCGGCATTTTCCGGATGGAGTGCGCCGCAGTTGCTGTTGATATTGAGGCCGTCCGGCTTGGTGGCCATCGTGATGACTTCCGCGCCGAGTTCGTTGAAAATGACGGGAGCGATCGAGTAGGCCGCTCCGTTTCCGCAATCGAGCACGATCTTGAAGCCGTGGAGGGAAATATTGTCCGCCGTCTGTTTCGCAAACTCGATGTAGCGGCCCCGCGCGTCATCGATGCGATGAGCCTTGCCGATCAGCTTCGGGTGCAACGGCGGCGCTTCCGGTTCGTCGCCCATGATGTGGCGCTCGATGAGGGCTTCGAGATCGTCCGAAAGCTTATAGCCATCGGGTCCGAAAATCTTGATCCCATTGTCCTCGTACGGGTTGTGCGAAGCGGTGATCATGATGCCTGCGGAGGCTCCCATCGATTTCGTCAAATGCGCGACGGCGGGAGTCGGCAAGGGACCGACGAGAAAAACATCCATGCCCATTGAGACCAGCCCGCTGGTGAGGGCGCTTTCCAGCATATAGCCGGAAATACGGGTGTCCTTGCCGACGATGACGCGGTTGCGCTTCGGCTCGCCGGAGTGCAGGACATGGGCCACGGCTTTGCCCATACGGAGGGCGACTTCAGCGGTGATCGGAAATTCGTTCACCCGGCCACGAATGCCGTCAGTTCCAAATAATTTCATGATACAGATTGATGTGCAATAGGGTGCAATTTGTTCAAAAAAACATGAACATATCAAGACAAACATTACCCGCCCAGAACAGCCCGAAAGATACGACCCGGCGACTTTTTCAGGAACTGACGCGCCAACGACTCGAATTCATCGGAAAGGTCGGTCAGGTGCAGTTCCAAATTTCCTTCCGTCGGCTCGGTGGTGAGCATCCCCAATCGCGTCAGCTCCTTTTTCAAATGCTCCGCGCAAGTGGTTGCGGAATCCACCAAACGGACGTCGCACGGCAGGATTTCGCGTAAAACCGGGATCAGCAGCGGATAATGCGTGCATGCAAGCATTAGAGTATCAATGCCTTTTTCGACAAGAGGATCGAGATAGGTCGTCAAAACCGTGCGGATTGCCGGGTGATCGATCCAGTTTTCCTCGATGAAAGGAACCAGCAGCGGCGTTGCCATGCCATGGATGATCAAACCGGTGCGGCGCAGGGCGAGCGCGTGTTGATAAGCGTGGGAGCCGATGGTCCCGCGGGTGGCGATGATGCCAATACGCTCGGCATTCGGATTGGAAAGGGCCGCCTCCACACCTGGCTCGATCACCCCGAGAATGGGAATGCGGTATTTCTCGTGCAGACGCGGCAAGGCATGGGCCGTGGCGGTATTGCAGGCGACGACGATCGCCTTCACGCCTTTTGAAATGAGAAACCGCACATCCTCGTCGGCAAATTGGCGGATGGTTTCCGGGCTTTTCGAGCCGTAGGGCAGGCGCGCGGTGTCGCCCAAATAAAGGATGTCTTCCGCAGGCAAAAGCTCCTGCACGGCGCGGACGACGGTCAAGCCGCCGACACCCGAGTCAAATATTCCAAGAGGCGCTGAATTCACTGCCGGGATTGTGACCACCCGCCCGCCCGCGCCAAGTCCAAAGCCTCCGCGCGAATGCCCCATTTTTTTCCGTTTCCAGAAACAACCACTTTCCGCTTCCACCTCGCCGGATGCGGGACTAGTTTCCCGCCGTTATGAGCAGTTGCGGCCCGAAAATGAAGATGGATCCAACCTTGCACCGGGATAAGAAACCGGACTGGATCAAAGTAAGACTTCCAAACAACCCGGCGTTCTGGTCCACCAAATCGCTCATTACTGACCTGAAATTGGTCACCGTTTGTGAGGAAGCGCAGTGTCCGAACCGTTGGGAATGCTGGGGCCAAGGCACCGCCACCTTCATGATCGCCGGTGACAAGTGTACCCGCGCCTGTGGATTCTGCGCCGTGAAAACCGCGAAACCGGACGCGCTGGAATCGGACGAACCCGCCCGCGTCGCCGAGGCCACACGCCGGATGAATCTCCGCCACGTCGTCATCACCGCCGTCGCCCGCGATGATCTGCGCGATGGGGGTGCGGAACATTTCCAACAAACGATCCACGCCGTCCGCCAGTTGAGTCCGGAAACCATCATTGAGGTTCTCGTGCCGGATTTCAACGACCGCGATTGGGCTCTCCAAATGGTGATGGATGCCCGCCCGCACATTTTCAACCACAACTTGGAAACCGTCGAACGGCTCACGCCTCTCGTCCGCTCCCGTGCCCAATACCAACGCAGCCTCACGGTTTTGAAAAAGGCCAAGGCAATGGTGAATGGCAAGGTCGCCACGAAAAGCGGGATCATGTTAGGCCTCGGCGAACGTCACGAGGAAATCCTGAAGGCCATGGACGACCTGCTCGCCCACGACGTGACAGTGCTGACCATGGGCCAGTATCTGCGTCCCACCCAAAAGCATCTTCCCGTGGTGGAATACATCACCCCCGAGGCTTTCGACGAATACAAGGCGATCGCGCTGGCAAAAGGCTTCTGCCACGTCGCGAGCGGCCCGCTCGTCCGAAGCTCCTATCATGCGGCGAATTTCCGCCCGGAACTCGATGTGCTCGAAGCCATCGAGGCCGACGTCCGCGCGGCGAAAGGCCTGGAAATCGGTCCAGAACACCTTCCCCTGCCCTCGCCCAAGGACAACCTCGTTCAAGCGATCGCCTGAGTCCATGCGCCACTGGCTCATCAAATCCGAACCCGATGTCTTCGGCATCGACGATCTCGCAAAGGTCAAACAGGAACCGTGGAGCGGCGTCAGGAACTATCAGGCACGGAACTACATGTGGAAGGAAATGAAAGCGGGCGATCTCGCTCTCTTCTATCATTCCAACGCCAAACCACCCGGTATCACCGGCATCGCCAGAGTCGTCGGAGCGCCCTATCCGGATCCCACGCAGTTTGACGAAAAGAGCGAATATTTCGATCCCAAGTCCAAAGCGGAAAACCCGCGCTGGTGGCTTGTGGATTTCGAATATGTGGGTAGATTCAAAGACATGCTGACGCTCGAATCCCTCAAGGCGGATTCCGTGCTTTGCGAGATGGTCGTCTGCCAAAAGGGCACCCGGCTATCGATCAATCCCGTCGATCCCCTGCACTTCAAGCGGGTATGCAAGCTTGCCGGACCTCAAATATAGCGGCGCGTCTATGACCGTCGCTGACTGAAAAAGTTCGCAGGACGAGCTAGCCATCAAAAAAATCCACAGTCACCGGCACTCACAGAGATGCCGCTACATTCGACGCGCGTCAGCAGCTTGCTGACGCATTGTTGCATTTTATCAAACAACGGAAACAAATTCCCAACCCCACATCGCTCTATGGATGAAGTTACACCAATGACATCCTTGACTGCGGTTTCTGAATCTCCCCCGGCCGCCTCCGCATGGAGAGAGTGGCTGGAAGAACATGGTCCGAAATTGCTGCTGTTCGCACGGCAACAAGCGCGCTCCCACGAGGACGCGAAGGACATTTTTCAGGACGCCTTGGTCAAGCTTGTCGAAAAAGTCCGCACTGGCGAATTCGTCGGTGGTCAGGAGGCATGGCAACCGTATTTATATACAACCATCCGCCGCCTCGCCATCGATCTGAGCCGCAGTGTGGATCGCCGGAAACGCCGCGAGGACAACGTCGTGGCCGATGCGGAAGACACTCAATACGAAGCATTTCACCCTTGGTTCGAAAGCGAATCCTCAGACGACGAAACACGTGAACAGCTTGAGGAGCGCCTGAAGGAACTGCCGGAGAAATTCTCGGAAGTCATCGTCATGAAAATCTGGGGCGAGCGCACGTTCGCTGAAATTGGTGAAACTCTTGGAATTTCGCAAAACACCGCAGCCTCACGGTATCGCTATGGACTTGAGGCCCTCAAGAAAAGTCTCAGCAATGCCCGCCGCCGCGGAGATCTATCCATCTAATCCAATGAAGCACGATCCATCACTCCTCGAAGAAGAACTTCGCAAGCTCCAAGCCGCCCCGCTCGATGAAGCGCTGCTCGCTCGGCTCGAAGCGTCTGCTGATGGCACATGGACAGAGCTGACGCACGAGGAAATCCGTTTTGAAAGCTTCCTCAGCCAGATTTCTCCCGCGCAGCTTCCAGCAAATTTCATGGCGAGCTTGGAAAGCATTACTGCCGGAGTCCACTTCCCGGTGAACGAAAAAATCGTTCTTTTCCCCAAAGGCAGCGCCACAGCCAAGAAACGCGAACATCGCCCGATCTGGGGTGCGGCCGCCGCAGTCGCCATCATCGGCGCCGCGTCCGCACTACTCATCCCTAGCAACAATGCACCGAAGTTGGCTCCGCCGGTTTCCAACAACGTCGCATCACCGGTTTCTGCGAACGTCTCGCAGAACTTCGTGCCCGCAAGTTTCAACCGTGGCCTGAGCGAAGTGCATGACGAAGGTGTTGTTTGGAAATCCAACGACCAGCCACATCGCGTCGTGCGAGTGGTTTACACGGATCATGTCACCCTCAAGGACGCCAGCGGCCGCACCGTGGAAGTCGAACAACCACGGGTGAAATACATGCTTGTTCCAGCAAAGACCGATTGATGCGGATCTGAATTTCAATAGACAAAAGAATCCATCCATCACGCTAGTGGTTAGCAAACAATGAAAACGAATCCATTCACCCACATCACCGCCAGCCTGGCAGCTGCGCTGATCACTCCGGCATTCGCGCTGGAAGCTCCGGCGGATGACGCACCACCACCTCCTGCTGCTACGGCGGAAACTCCGGCTACAGCGGACACACCGGCCATCAAACCTCTCAGGTTTGATCCTCCAGCCGCACCAAAGAATCTACCAGAATCTCCGGCCACCGCATTCCTCGGCGTCGTCACTTCGGACGTTCCTGAAATGCTGAGCGAACATCTCGATCTCAAAGCCGACGAAGGCATCATCGTTAGATCCCTCATGCCGGATGGCCCGGCCGCCAAGGCAGGGATCACCGTTCACGATGTGATCACCCACGTCGGCGATCAATTGATCAATTCCCCTGAGGATCTTTCCAAATGCATCGCAGCCCAAAAACCGGGCGACAAGGTGAACGTGGAAATCATCCACAAGGGCAAGCCATCGAAAATCGACATCACCCTCGGCAGCCGTCCTGCCGGAGTTGCATCGGCCGAACCAATGCCGATGGATCAGCTCAATCTCGAGGAACTACCCAAGGAGATGGCCGAACGCGTCCGCAAAGCCATTGAGGGAAATCTTGGCGGACTCGATCTCCAACCCGGCGATGACGCCGATGCGCAAATCCCGCAGATGAGAGACGCCATGCGCCAACTGAAAGAGCAGATGAAAAAAGCTCTCGATGGCCCGAAAGCGATGGCAGGCGGAGGCATCCAAATGCAATCCGGTGGTGCCGCGACCTTTCGAATGAAAGACCCGATGGGCAGCGTCGAAATCAAATCCAACGACGGCAGCAAGGAAGTCACCATCCGTGACAATGCCGACAAGGTGATATGGACCGGCCCATGGGACACCGAGCAGGACAAGGCAGCTGCGCCTGCCGACGTCCGCAAGCGTGTGGACAGCCTCAATCTCGATACCAATTTCAAAGGCAATGGCCTGAGATTCCAGATGCACCAGCCCGCAGCGCCGGATGCTGACGGCCCATAAAATTTCCGGGGTTTATTTCATGGATTAGGGTCACACCCGCATTCAGGTCAAACTGATTGCGGGTGTGTTTCGTTTATCCCGGAAGCGTCCCGCTGAGGGTGACTTTTGCGGTGGCCAGAATTCCGTGGGGTCCGCGCACTTCGCCGTCGATCTGCGCGAGTCCGCCCAAGCGGCCTTCGACTTTCGCACGAATTCCCAACAGATTTCCGGGAACCGCAGCTCCCAGGATTTTCGCCGCCCGCACGCCGGTCAGCCGGAGATCGGACATCGGCGGATTCTCGGGATCGGTTTGAATCACCACGCCTCCGAGCTGCGCGATGGCCTCGATGAGGATGACACCGGGCATCATCGGATTTCCCGGGAAATGTCCTTCCAGAAACGCCTCATCTCCCCTCACCCGATAGTTCGCGACCGCTTCAACTCCGGGATCAAGCGAAACCATTTCATCCAGAAAGCGGAAGGACGCGCCATGGGGAAGCGATTGCAGGGCGAATTGAAGATCGGGATTCATCTGCGATCCATCATCGCACCGGCAGCCACAGGTCTGACAAGCGGATTCAGTGACACTCATTTTGCACGGCACCTCACAGCCGGAATTGCATAATGCCTCGCCCGCCTTTTGAGGAAGGGATGGAGATCCTCATTTCAAAAGGATTCCACGGTGTTGGGAAAAACGGAACGCGTCCTGCAAAACGGGAGTTCGTAAACCCAAGCATCCCATGTCATTTCCCACTCCCTTCCCCGACAATTACCACCACCACACAACGATGATCCACGATGGTCCAGCTCCACACGAAGATCTGACCATCGCCGAGCATTTGGAAACAATGCGGTTGCAAAACGAAAACCGGCCCGGCGAGCAATGTTTCCGGAATGAGAACGGCGAAAAACGCTGGATCCCGGATAGTGAGTTGGAACGGTTTCTACATGAATCCGGTGCGATTCACCCTTCCGATTACTTCTCCATGAACGGCCGCGACTGGAGAGAAATCTTCTTCAGCGGCAACTAGCCGATCCTTACCAATTTACCCATATGAATAACATCAATACAGAAGGCGGCGAGATCCAGGACGGCATCGAACGCGTCACCGAACCACTTGCCGATTCGGCCAGAGTCGTTTGCCAATCGATTTGCCAGGAATCAAAAAACGCCCTTTGCTGCGCGAGCGAACAGATCCGCAAGAATCCGGTGCCGAGCGTGGTGGGAGCCTTCGCGTTTGGCATCGCGGTGGGTTGCCTGATCATGTCTGGCAGGCACACTCCGACATTTCAGGATCGCTATGTCGACGAGCCGCTTGATCAAGCCGGCGATGTGGTTTCCAACATTTCCAAAAGCATCGGCCGTTTGGTCGCCAACCTTAAATTCTGGTAACAATGAACGCCCCCTCCCAAAACACGAATCCGCCCACTGTCGAAGCGGGTGTGAAAGCCCTCCTCACGGATGTCAAACAACAGGCCATCAAACGCTATGAGGAATGCGAGCAGCGCGTCCGGCAGTCGCCAGGAAAGGCGGTTCTCGTCTCGGTCGCGGCGGGCTATTGCTTGCACCGCTTGCCTGTGCGATCCCTGCTGGTTTCTCAAGTCAGGTTGGCGACGGCGCTCGCCCCACCGCTTTTGCTTGCCATTGGAGCCGCTAAATTATGCGAATTCCTCCAAGGTCAGGCACGGCAGAAGAACTCTTCCCGTCCCGTCCTCCGGCATGCGGGCGAGCTGCGTGAGGGCGAGTGATTTTTGCGATCACGCGAAATAGGTGTCGTCATGCGCATACGGAGGCGCGCAACAGCAGAGGAACTGTAACGGTTCGACGGCGCGGATCTGGTGCCAGGCACCGGCCGGAATCAAAATCGCGTCGCCGGGTTTCACCTCCTGGGAAATTCCATCGATTTCCATGATGCCGCTCCCGGCGAGCAGATAATAGAATTCCTCGCTGATTTTGTGGTAGTGCCGTTCCGTTTCCGCGCCAGCGGGAATGGTGGCTTCGGCGAGGCTTTGATTCACGACTGGAGCGTTTGAAAGATCCAACAAACTGCGGATGGTCGAACCATCCTTGGTGGTGAAAGGCGCTTGTTGCTCGCGGTTGCGGATTTCCATGCACGGAGGAAATCACCGAACGCACCGGAGATCAACTGGACATGCGCAACGGTTGTTTCATGCTCCGCGCATGCCTGCTGTCCGTGTCGATTTAGCCGAAAGATCCTACGATGTTCTTGTCCAAGCCGGTGCCCTCGGGCGCGCGGGCGAACTGATTTCCCAAGCGGGACTGTCGGGGCATCGGGTGGCGGTGATCAGCGATGAGACGGTGGCGAGATTTCACTCCGGCGCACTTTTGGATTCGCTCGAAGCAGGAGGTTTTCGTCCTACGCTCCACACGGTGACTGCGGGCGAGGCCTCGAAATCGATGGGACATGTGGAATCGCTGTGCCGCGAAATGATTCGGGCCGGGCATGACCGCAAGTCGGTAATCGTCGCGCTGGGCGGCGGTGTGGTGGGCGATCTGGCGGGCTTTGTGGCTTCGGTTTTCTATCGAGGCATTCCGTTTGTGCAGATTCCAACGACGATTGTGGCGCAGGTGGATTCATCGGTCGGTGGGAAAACGGGCGTGAATGTGGGCGAGGGAAAAAATCTACTCGGAGCCTTTCATCAGCCGCGGCTGGTGATCGTGGATCCGGAAACACTGCGTACTCTGCCTGACCGGGAGTTCTGCGAGGGCTTTGCCGAAGCCATCAAACACGCTGCCATCCGCGATGCGGCGATGCTGGATGATCTGGCGGCTTTCGATCCATCCGGCCGCGATGTGCCTGCGGATTTGATCGCCCGTAACATCGCGATCAAGGCCCGCGTGGTGGAGGCGGACGAACATGAGACTCTCGGCATCCGTGCTTTGCTGAACTTCGGTCATACCATCGGCCATGGAATCGAAGCATCGGTGCCGTATGGCCAGATGCTGCATGGCGAGGCCATTTCCCTGGGAATCCGGGCGGCGCTGCTGATTTCAGAAAAACACGCCGGGCTGACGCGGGACGAGAGCACGAAAGTCATCGACCTGCTGAAGACCTATCACCTTCCGCTAGTTCTATCGCCGGAAATCACGACGGAAACGGTGATGGAAAAACTCGCCCGGGATAAGAAATTTTCCTCAGGCTCCATCCGTTTCGTCGTGCTCGACAAACTGGGAAGCGCCAAGGTCATCAGCACCGTCACGGCCGATGACCTCCGGGAGGCCATCGAGCATCTGCGGACCGCTTGATTCAGCCTTCGGATTCGGGAATTCCGTCGTCAGCGGCGAGTTTCCGATCAATCAGAAAGGGCCCGAACGGGATCAGCGAGGCGACGAAAGCGATCGCTGATTTCGAAAATGACAATCTCTCGTTAGCCCATGCGGAAAAAATCGCCGCGCAGTAGAGGATGAACAGCACGCCGTGGCACCAACCCGCCAATTTCACCGCTTCGGGCATACCGGCGAGATACTTGAGCGGCATCGCCACGCCCATCAGGAGCAGAAATGACACCCCTTCGATCATTCCTGCAAGACGCACCCGGCCGACCGATGATTTCCAATTTGGCATGCCACAGGGGAAGATTTCAGCTCCATACTGACAACCACAAAAAACCAATGGCCCCTGTGTGAGGAGCCATTGGTGATTGTTTTGAAAATGTCGTGAGAACTGAATCAGTTCACCGCAACCGCCGAAGAGCCGGTTTCACCGGTCCGGATGCGGATTGCTTCTTCCACCGTAGAGATGAAAACCTTGCCGTCACCGATCTTGCCGGTGTTTGCGCTTTTCACAATCGCAGCAGCAACGCCATCCGCTTGCGCGTCATCCACAACGATTTCGATCTTCACTTTTGGGAGAAAGTCCACGGTGTATTCCGATCCGCGATAGATTTCAGTGTGGCCTTTCTGACGGCCGAATCCCTTGACTTCGGTAACTGTCATGCCTTGCACTCCCACCTCAGCGAGGGCTTCTTTTACTTCTTCAAGCTTGAATGGTTTGATGATCGCTTCGATTTTTTTCATAGTTCGGCGGATTGGTGATTTGGGTAGAGCAATGTGCGTGCCAAGTCAGACACGCTCGTTAATTATTTTCTGTCGCAACCTTAAGCACTTAGAGCAGCGCTGACGAGTGGAAAAGCAGTTAAAATGACAAATTTAGGCGTCACCAGAAATGCTAACCACCGCACCCGAAACGCCCGGATTTCGGCATGCAAAAATGGTCGCAGCCCGGTCATCAGGCCCTGTGTTTGAGAAGATCTCGGATTTCCATGAGCAGTTTTTCTTCTGCGGTCGGCTCGACAGGAGCGGCAGGCGCAGCGGCTTTTTCCCTGACGGCGATCGCCTTGGCCTTGTTGATCGCCTTCACGATGAGGAACATCACGAAGGCAATGATGACGAAATTGATGCCGATCGTGATGAAATCCCCGTAGGCGATCACCGCACCTTGCTTCTTGGCATCGGCAAGATTTGTCGCGGTCACCGCATCGGATAGTCGGACAAACTTGTTCGTAAAATCGATCCCGCCCGAGATTTTTCCAACCAACGGCATGATCAGATCCTCGATGAAAGCGGTGGACAATTTGACAAACGCGGCACCCATCACAAAGGCCACAGCCATATCGATGAGATTGCCCTTGAGGGCGAATTCCTTGAACTCTTTGAACATGATGGAGGGGGTAGGTCTATAAAATGCATGGCCTTTTCGCGCTTGTCCGCCAAGCAGATTTTTCCAAGGGGATGACTTGAATCTTGGCAGGGCTCCGGTTTCCCCTGAATCTATCTCCAATGGCCATGCCGAATTTCCAAGCCTTGAGCCGCCTCATCAGTGAGGTCGGCCCCGTCGATCAGATCGGAATTGAAGAGCGGGTCGCGAAATACGCCACGCGCAGCATCAAGAAAAACGCCAAGGTTTTCGGATTGAAGCTGGCGACCACGATGGTTGATCTAACCACTCTTGAAGGAAAGGATACCCCCGGCAAGGTCGCATCCCTCTGTCAGAAAGCTCTGCGTCCGCACGATGATGGCGACATTCCACCCACCGCTGCCGTTTGCGTCTATCCGGCGATGGTGAGGCACGCCGCGAAATGGGTGAAAGGCACTTCCGTCAAAATCGCATCCGTCGCCACCGCATTTCCATCCGGCCAAGCGCCGCTCAAGACCCGCCTTGCCGAAGTCCGCGCCGCCGTCGCGGATGGAGCGGATGAGATCGACATGGTCATCAACCGCGGGGCATTTATCGCTGGCGAAATCGCGCTGGTCCAAGATGAAATCGCCGCCGTCCTCGAAGCCTGCGGTGAAATTACGCTGAAGGTAATTCTCGAAACCAGCGAACTCGAAACCTACGACAATATCCGCGCCGCCTCGTTCCTGGCAATGCGCGTCCTTCGCCCTGGTGATTTCATCAAAACATCCACCGGAAAAACCAATCTCAACGCCACGCTCGGCAACAATCAGGTGATGTTGGAAGCCATCCGCGACCACTATTTCGAGACCGGCATCGAGATCGCCATGAAACCCGCCGGCGGCATCCGCACCGCAAAACAAGCACTGCATTTCCTCATCGCCGTGAAGGAAACGCTGGGCGACGCCTGGCTAACCAACACCCGTTACCGTTTCGGAGCCTCCGCCCTCCTCAACGATCTCGTCCGGCAACTGGTGAAGGAAAAAACCGGCGCTTATCAAGCTCCCTACACCTTCAGCGAATCCTCCAGCAACTACTGAACCGTATTTTCGTATCTGCTCACTGCTCACTTCCAACTTCCTCCCATGCCCGCCAAAAAGTCCACCCGCCCCGCCGCCCGCGAACTCCTCTTCGGCGATCTTTGGGAATACGATCCCGCACCGGAAACCGCCAAAGCCTTTATCGACGAGCACTACGGACTTTTCATCAACGGAAAATTCGTCGCTCCGAAGACCAAAAAATACTTCGATTCCATCAGCCCCCGCAATGAAGAGAAGTTGTCGGAAATCGCCCTCGCAGGAGCGTCCGACGTCGATGCCGCCTACCAAGCTGCCGCCACGGCCTTCGCCTCTTGGAGCAAACTCCCCGGCACCGAACGCGGGAAATATCTGTTTCGCATTGCCCGGCTTCTGCAAGACCGGGCGCGTGAATTCGCCGTCGCCGAAACCCTCGACGGCGGCAAGCCGATCAAGGAATCCCGCGATTTCGACGTACCGATGGCCGCCGCGCATTTCTTCTATCATGCGGGTTGGGCGGACAAGCTCGACCACGTCACACCGGGAAGGACGCTTGCCCCGTTAGGCGTGATCGGTCAGGTCATCCCGTGGAATTTTCCACTGCTGATGCTCGCGTGGAAGATCGCTCCCGCCCTCGCCACGGGAAACACCGTCGTTCTCAAACCTGCGGAAACCACGTCGATCACCGCGCTCAAGTTCGCCTCTATTTTACAAGACGCGGGCCTGCCGCCGGGCGTCGTCAACTTCGTCACCGGCGCGGCCGAGACTGGATCCGCCGTCGTGAATCATCCGCTCGCTGCGAAAATCGCCTTCACCGGCTCCACCCATGTCGGCAAAGCGATCCAGCGCGCCCTCGCTGGGACGGGCAAACGCCTCACCCTCGAACTCGGCGGCAAGGCGGCCAACATCGTTTTCGATGATGCACCCATCGACCAAGCCGTCGAAGGCATCATCAACGGGATATTCTTCAACCAAGGCCACGTCTGCTGCGCCGGCTCAAGGTTGCTCGTTCAGGAATCCATCGCCTCAACGATTCTCGCGAAACTCAAAATCCGCCTCAAATCCATCCGCACCGGCGATCCGCTCGACAAAAATACCGATGTCGGCGCGATCAATTCGAAGGCGCAACTCACCCGCATCCAGGATCTTGTCGCCGCCGGAATTGCCGAGGGAGCAGAAATCCACCAGCCCGCCTGCACCTTGCCGGACAAGGGCTACTATTTTCCCCCCACCCTCTTCTCAAACGTCTCCCAAAGCCACCGGATCGCTCGTGAGGAAATTTTCGGCCCCGTGCTTTCCATCCTCACCTTCCGCACCCCGGAGGAGGCCATCGAAAAAGCCAACAACACCCCCTATGGTCTCAGCGCCGGAGTCTGGACTGACAAAGGCTCGCGCATCCTGAAAATGTCCGCCGAACTGAAAGCGGGCGTCGTCTGGGCAAACACCTTTAACAAATTTGATCCCACCTCCCCGTTCGGTGGCTTCAAGGAATCCGGCTTCGGCCGGGAAGGCGGCAAACAAGGCCTGCTGGACTACGCTAACTTCATATAAGTCCCATGTTAAAAATCACCAAAACTCCCAAGTGCTACGTCGGCGGGGCCTTCATCCGTTCCGAAAGCGGCCGGGTCTATCCTATCAATGATGCCTCGGGCGCGTTCTTTGCCAACATTCCGCTCTGCACCCGCAAGGATTTACGAAATGCCATCGAAGCTGCCGCGAAGGCAGGCCCCGGCTGGTCCGCGCGCAATGCCTACAATCGCGGCCAAATCCTCTATCGTCTGGCAGAAATGCTGGAGGCACGCGCCGCTGAAATGGCCGATGCCATCATGATCGGCGGCGGCACCCGCGTCCAAGCCGAACGCGAAGTGGCCACCAGCATCGAGCGCATCGTTCACTACGCCGGATGGACGGACAAGTATCAGGCACTTCTCGGCAGCGTGAATCCGGTCGCCTCCTCCCATTTCAATTTCACCGTCACCGAGCCCATGGGCATCATCGGCGTCATCGCTCCGGACAAGGCCCCTTTGTTGGCATTGCTTTCCCTCATCATGCCCGCCATTACCAGCGGCAACACGGTCATCGCGCTCGCCTCCACCAACCAGCCCTATCCGTCGATTTTATTGGGCGAAATGCTCGCGACCAGTGATCTCCCGGGCGGAGTCGTCAATCTTCTTACCGGCCAGCGCGACGAACTCATCCCCACCTTCGCCACCCATGCCCACCTTCGCGGGCTCGCCGCCGTCGGGAATCTCGAAGAACGCAAAACCCTCCAAACCGGGGCAGCCGATAGTGTGAAACGCCTCAAGCTCGTCCCCTCAGAAACGCCAACCGATTGGTTTTCCCCGAAATCCCAGGGACTTTACGAAATCCGCGACCACCTCGAATCCAAAACCACCTGGCACCCGATCGGAGGATAGGCGAATGCCACTTTTTCGAGCGACAGAATGTCCCCTGACTCAGTTGACAGGATGTCAACGCTCCCAGGCCATCATGGCCCAAGGAGCGCGTTCATTTTGAGCGCTATGTGCCGCGGACATCCTGTCCGCCGTTTTTACGTTCGGGGCAGCCCTTATGGCCGATTTTGGGACTACTTGGCCGATTTCATGCTCAAAAAATGCTTTCGTTCTCCTGAATTTCAGCCAATTTGAATTCGTTCTGAGGTTGCTTCGCCAACCAACGGGACTCTGGCCTTAAAAAGCTCTGCCATATTTGAGTCGCTTCGATCTCCGGGGGGAAATCAACCGACCAAGGCAACAGCAAGAGGTTTGAAAAAAGCGCGCATTGAGAAGTCCGGGGGGATTATCCGATGCGCGCTTTTTTCTTGTCCAAACATTGGGAACGATCAGCCGTTTGCCAAAAATGATCCGCATAGTTTTTGTGCGAGACGACCCACCGAAGTGGTTCAAAGGAGAGAAAGACCGATAGCCTCGATTTCTTAGTTGGCCCAAAACCTACTTCCTTGAAAATCAAAAAGCGCGCTCGACTGGATTCGAACCAGTGACCGTCCGCTTAGAAGGCGGATGCTCTATCCAACTGAGCTACGAGCGCTTGTATTGATGCCTCAACGACTTCCTGCAATCCAATCCGGCGAAAACGTCGTGAGGCACACGAACGGCACTTACTACCTACGGGCCAAGGTACTTGGCAAGGGCATTCGGGTCTCAAGTATTGGTCATTTGTTTTTTCACCGTCCAATTTAGCGTTTCCGGTTCGGGGAATTTCCTCATAGCCTTTTTCCATGCGCACTGCGGTTTACGCCGGTTCTTTTGATCCACCTACGAATGGTCATCTTTGGATGATCGAGCAAGGGCTGGAAATGTTCGATCATCTGATTGTGGCGATCGGCAGCAATCCGTCGAAAAGCTACTCCTTCACGGTGGAGGAGCGGTTGGAACTGTTGCGGGCCTCGACGGCAGCGAGCGAGCGGCTGGTGATCGCCCATTTCGACAACCGCTACCTGGTGGATTACGCGAAGAAAATGGGCGCGAAATACATTCTGCGCGGGATCCGCTCGCCGAATGACTACGAATACGAGCGGGTGATGCGCCACATCAATGCGGACATGGCTCCGGAGGTGACGACGGTTTTCCTGATGCCGCCGCGGGATATCGCGGAGCTTTCCTCGAACATGATCAAGGGGCTCACCGGCCCGACCGGTTGGGAGGAAACCGTAAGCCGCTACGTGCCGGAGGCGGTATTTCACGCTCTGGCGGCACGCGGCGGGTCGATCTGAAGCATCATACTGGGGTTCAGGGGCTGGGGGTCAGAAAAGAGGCGAGACTTCTTCGCCAGCCCCCAGCCCCTGAACCCAAGCCCCTCAATGATGGCTTATTTTTTCGAGAAATCGCGGATTTTGATGTTGCGATAGGAAACCTCGTTGCCGTGGTCCTGGAGAAGGATGTGGCCTTCAGGGAGTTCGCCGAAATTCGGCCAGATCTTGTATTTGCTGATCGCCACGAGATCGTCGCCATTCTTCCATGAGAAGGCATGAACGACTTCGGACTGTCCAGGTCGTAGCCCGGACATTCCAGTCTGGGTCACCAAAAATAGTTCCCTGCTCGCAGTGCCTAGTACCCGCCGTGGAATTCCTAGCACTCCTGCTTGGCGGGATTAGTACTCTGCACGGAAAACTTAGTACTCTGGTTGAGATTTCTAGTACTAGGCACGGCAAGATTAGTCCTAATCTCGGGGGGATTATTACTAGGCGTGGGAAGATTAGTACTCTGCTCACCGTGCCGAGTAAGAATGGAGGTCTGATTCCCACTAATCCATGCGATTCTGGACCTGGCGCGGCGAACGATACCAGTGGTCAAGGAGGGGCGATATGGGATCGCCCACGCCCATGAAAAGCCAATGGGGTGAGGAAACCGCCACTCATTGACACCTCATGAGCATCGGCGATCCGATATCGCCGCTCCTTGAAGTGCCTTCACGAACCGCGCAACCTTGCTGCTAACCTCCCAGATAGCTCATTTCCGCCTTGGGGCGGGCGATTTGGCCACGTTCTTCGGAGTAACGATCGCTGCGGGTGGTCCAGATGGCGCGGACGGTTTCCCGCAGGATTTCGGGGGGCATGCCGCCGCGCAGGATGCCACGAAGGTCGTGACCTGCGGCGGCGAAGAGGCAGGTGAAAATTTTCCCATCGGCGGAAAGTCGGAGGCGCTGGCAATCACGGCAGAACGGCTGGGTGACCGAGCGAATCAGGCCGATCTCCCCTGCCCCGGAGTCGTGACTCCAATGGGCGGCGACTTCGCCACGATAGGCGGCATCGCGAGAAGTGAGTGAAAATTCGCCGGAAAGGATTTCGAGGATTTCGCCGCCGGACACGACTTCATCGAGTTTCCAACCGTTGGTTTCGCCGACGTCCATGTATTCGATGTAGCGGAGGTCCACGCCGGTCGTTTTCGCCCAACGTGCGAGCGGCAGGATTTCTCCTTCGTTCACGCCGCGCTGGATCACGGAATTCACTTTCACGGGCAGGCCGAATGTCATGGCTGCCTCGATGCCGGCCAGAACGCGCTCCACCTTGGCACCGATGCCATTCATTCTGGCGAAAATTTCCGAGTCCAACGCATCCAGACTGACCGTCACGCGGTTGAGTCCGGCAAGCGCGAGGGCTTCGGCATGGTGTGCGAGTAAAACGCCGTTGGTCGTGATCGCGATGTCCTTCACGCCGTTGATCGCGGCGAGCATGGCGACCAGATCATCGAGCCCCCGACGCAGGAGAGGTTCGCCCCCGGTCAGGCGGATTTTCTCCACCCCGAGCGGAACGAGGGTTTGGACGAGATTGGTAATTTCCTCGAAAGTGAGCAATTCCTCACGCGGCATGAATGCGTAGCCCGGGCCGAAAACCTCGACTGGCATGCAGTAGCGGCAGCGGAAATTACAACGATCCGTCACGGAAATCCGCAGATCCCGCAGTCCGCGCCCTAATAAATCCATCGGCATGCCCATCGACAACAGCATGGCCCGAGGCCTGCCCGTTCGCAACCCGCAATGAGACGGCGGCGGGTGCAAATGCGTCATGTTACGGATGAGGGAAATCCCCAGCAGCGGCTTGGCGGAGTTTTAGAAAACTGAGCTTGGCGATGACGCGGCGATTCGACAGTTTCCTGTCATGTTCGATTCAGCGCGTTATGATGGTCGCATGCCTTATCGGCGTTGTGGTGATTCAGGTCTGCTCCTACCGGCCATTTCGCTAGGATTCTGGCATAACTTCGGGCACGTCGATGATTTCGAAGAAGCCCGCCGGATCATGCGCCGCGCGTTCGACCGTGGGGTGACGCATTTCGATCTCGCGAACAATTACGGCCCGCCTCCCGGTTCCGCCGAGGAAAACGTGGGTCGCATCCTGGTAGAGGATTTCGCAAGCCACCGCGACGAACTGGTCATCACCACCAAGGCCGGCCACGACATGTGGGGCGGCCCCTACGGCCAGGCCGGATCACGCAAGCACCTGCTCGCCTCGCTCGATCAATCGCTGAAGCGCCTCCGTCAGAGCTATGTCGATATTTTTTACTCCCATTGCCCGGACCCTCACACGCGGCTGGAGGAAACCATGTCCGCCCTAGCCACCTCGGTCCAGAGCGGCAAGGCGCTCTACGTCGGGCTTTCGAAATACCCACTCAAGCGTCTGAAAAAGGCCGTGAAAATTCTCAAGGACATGGGCATCCGCTGCCTGACCTATCAACCGCCCTACTCGATCCTGAACCGCTGGCCTGAAAGCGAAGGCATTCTCGACTACCTGTTGGATGAAGGAATCGGCTGCGTGGTTTTCAGCCCGCTCGCCCAAGGCATGCTCACGCCGAAGTATCTCGATGGGATTCCGGAAGGCTCGCGTGCGGCGCGTTCGGAAGGATTCCTCAAGGTCGAGCAAGTCGCGGCCCAACAGGAAAAAGTCCGTGCTCTTGGAGAGCTCGCCGCCGCCAATGGCATGTCGATCAACCACATGGCGATCCAGTGGAGTCTCCGCTCGCCCGCCGTCACGTCTTCGATCATCGGAGCGCGGACGGTCGCGCAATTGGACGATTCGCTCGATGCGCTGCAATCTCCGAAGCCCAGCGATGCCATGTGCGAAGCGATCGATGCCATTGCACCGATTGTGAGAAAAAAGAGTGCGCAAAACTGATTTACGACTCTATTCACCCACCATGACTTGGAACGACACCTTTCTCGCCCTCTTTGACCGCTGCGTGACCACCTACCAAAGCGGCGACCTCGATTTCAAAAACTACTACACTCCCGCCGATCTCGAATTCCTTGCGAGCATCGGCTGCCAGACCCGCGAATTTTTCGATTTCGTCGAAGATTTCTGCAGCGAGGGTGAACCGACCATTTCCACCGCCCTGCTCGTGGCATCGGCCCGCCGCGACTATTTCCTCACGGTCCAAAAAGGAAAAACCAGCGACAAGGTTCTCACCCGAGATGATATCCCAACCTTCGGTGAAGAACTCGACGGCATGCCCTATCTGCCGCGAATCCTTGCCAAAGGCCGTGCGAAACTCCGCGGCGAACTGGATCCGGACCTGATGTTCGGCTGCGGTGGCGACCGGAATTTCCTCTCAAAACATGGTGCCATTCACCCTGCCGATTTCCTCCGCCACGTCTGGGCTTGTGGTGAGGATGACCAAAAACTCGCCACTTGGGTGAAACAACAAGGAGCCTGAAACTCCGGGCTTGCCTCATCCCGGCTCCACGCCTATCCCACCCCGCACAAATCATGGCCAGCACACCAATCATCAACCTCCGCAAGGGACACGCCGTCCGCCATAACAACGAAGTCTGCCTCGTGATCGACCACGAGCTCAAGACTCCGCCACGGATGGCTTCCTACGTTCAAATGTCGATCCGCAGCGTGGCGACCAAAAAGGTTTTCAACCTGCGCATGACTTCCAACGATTCCGTCGAAGGCGTTGTCCTGGAGCGCACACCGCACGAATATTCCTACAAGGACAGCAGCGGTTATCATTTCCTCGATCCGAACACCTACGAAGACGCCGTCGTCTATGAAGACCTCATCGAAGGTGTGAAGAACTACCTCATCGAAGGCCAGATCTACAACCTCATGGTCGCTGACGGCATCGTCGTCGCCGTGGATCTCCCGCTCTCCATGGTCATGACCGTCACAGAGTCCTCGGAAGGCGTCAAAGGCGACTCCGCCAACAACGTTTACAAGCCAGCCATCATGGAAACCGGCCTGATCGTCCAAGTCCCGCTCTTCATCAACGTCGGCGAGAAAATCAGCGTGAAGACCGAAGACAACACCTATCAAGGTCGTTCGAACGAGAAGTAAGCAACTGCTTTCCCAACGCATATTCAAAAAGGCGGTTCCATCCAGGGGCCGCCTTTTTTGTGCGTTGATGATGGCTGATATCTGATCCGGAAAAGCGGATTTTTTAAAGCAAACGGGCTCTCCTTCACCGGGGTGCCCGTTTTTTCGTGTCCGGGACTTTGGTTTCATCACGGCCGAGTTCCTTAAGAAATATTGATTTTGGCTTGATCTTAAGCATAATTTTTGAAAAACAAGGGCATTATGAAACCAACTCTGCTGTTCGCCACGCTGTCCATGGTTTTTGCCTCACCTACGCTTTCCGCCAGATCCGAGGTGGAAATGCTCCGCGCCAAATGCGCCGAACAAGAGCGCCAGATTCAGCAACTGGAGCAGGACAACTCGAAATTGCGCAACGACGCCACACCGAGCCATTCGCTCGGTGCCCAGACCGAACTGGTTTCCACCGCAGCCGCCAAACCGGCTGAAATCACCAAACCTGCGGAAACAACGAAACCCGCCGCCACGAGCACCCCGGCCCGCAGCTACAAGGTCCAAGACAACGACACCTATTCCAGCATTGCCCGGAAACAAAAGGTATCGGTCGCCGCGTTGATCGCCGCCAATCCATCGGTGAAACCCACCTCGCTTCACACCGGCCAAATCATCAGCCTCGGCGGAAGCAAGGCTGCCCCCGCCTCGCCCGCCGCGGAGAAAAGCTCTTCATCGGCCGCATCCAGCACACCGGTCGTCGCGGAGAAGACCTCTGCTCCTGTCAGCAAGACGCCACCCGCTCCTTTTGCCAAGACTCCGGCCTCCGCTTCTGTAGCCAAATCCGCCACAGCCAAGTCGGAATCAGCTCCAGCCGCAACCTCTCCGGAAAAATCCTCCCCTTCCCCTGAAAAAACGATCAAGCCCATTACAATCGATGGTGAAGTGACCTACGGAGAATTCGCCACCAAACATGGCACGAATACCGAGCGACTCAACGCCCTCAATGGTCTCGATCTGACCAACACCACCGTCTTGGCCAAAGGTTCGGAATTATACGTACCCGCCCAGCCATAAGCGAACGCCGTTCCCTTTGGGACACCCCAAGACGAAGAAAACCCGCTCAGGAGGCTGCCTCCGAGCGGGTTTTACTTTAGCATCATTGAGGGGCTTGGATTCAGGGGCTGGGGGCTAGCGAAGAAGCCTCTTTTCCGATCCCCGATCCCCGATCCCTGATCCCTGATCCCTGATCCCTGATCCCTGATCCCTGATCCCTGATCCCTGATCCCTGATCCCTGATCCCTGACCTCAAAGGGTCACATTGTTGCTCAAGATGTCCTCAATAAGACGTGAACGGATCGCTCAACGAATTACGACTGACTGCCCGGGGTTTGTGAAGATCCGCGTCAGTGATCGGTCGGCTGGAAATCACGCGATAGTCACCGTTGAACTGGCGCGGCGGCGTCGGTTGGTTCGGGACTGTCGGTTGGTTTTGCTCCATCGGGCCGTGATGCGCGGGTTCCCGGGTGATCGTCACCGGGGTGCCGACTTCCACAACTCCATACAAGGTCGCCACGAAATCCTTCGGCATCCGGATACAACCGTGAGACGCAGGCTCACCCGGCTGGGGAATCAATCCGCCATGCATGCCGATTCCGTAATTCGTGATTCTCATCCAGAAAGGCATCGGAGCTGGAACATAGACCATTCCCTTGGGCACCGGAGTGCCGGGTGTGGCATCGCCATTCGTGACGTTTCCGAACTCATCCTCGATCCAGCCGTAGCTGCCGGAATGTTTGTCCTCGATTTTTTCGGTGATTTGGTAGGTGCCCGGTGTGGTGGCGTGCCCTTCCTTGCCGGTAGCCACATAGCACCAACCGATGTCGCGGTCGCCCCGCTTGAACTCGGCAATTTGGTCCGAAAGGCTGATCCGGATGGAAACCTCGCCCGATCCTCCGTCATCGTGCCACTGGTGAAGGATGCGGTTTTCATGATGCGCGATAGAATGGCGGCCGGAAACCCCACAAGAGGTTGAAACGAGGGCGATTGCGACACTCGAAAGAGCAAGGATGGTGGGTGATAAAACGCGCATGATCATCAAATAGCTGGCTGATTTCACAGAGAGGAGCAGCACGGCTGAATTGCATCGCTCCTCCCGCCGAGTCTATAACCGTCGATATCCCAATGGTCAAGGACGGGCAAACTGCCAGACGCCCAAGCATCGGCAGTTTGGCGAGGGCGCGATGAACATTGAACAGCGAACCCCCAACATCGAACATTGAATGAAGAGGAAGAGTTTCTCCCAAAATCCGAAATCTGACTTAGCGCTCCTTCGCGACCTTTGCGTCTTCGCGGTAAACTCTTCCTCCCCGTATCCGTCTCCCCTCCCCGTATCCCTCCGCGACCTCCCCGCCTCCGCGTTTCGCTTCACTCCAAAACACCTTCTGCGATCTCGCTGAAATTTCCGCCCGGCCTTGCGTTTTTCGCCTTTCTCGCCTAACCACAGCGCGCATGATCCGATTTTCGCTCTTTGGCATCCCGATTGAAATCCAGCCGATGTTCTGGATCGTCCTGGCAATTATCAGCAGCTCTTCCAATGCGGACACCTCGGCAGCGATTCTCTACATGGCGCTATTCATCATCGCCGGGACGGTTTCCATCCTCGTCCATGAGCTCGGCCACGCCCTGACCATCCGCGCATTCGGGCTTCCGACCTCAATCACCCTCCAAGCGTTCGGCGGCTTTGCTTCCTACCCGTCCGGGATCCTAGACCGTAAAAAAAGCTTCGTCGTGACGGCTGCCGGTCCGGGAGCCCAACTGGCTCTCGCGGTGATCGCCTATCTGATGTGGGACCGCGTCCCCGCGATCTATACCAATCCGAACACTTCCTACTTTTTTGGGACACTATTCATCATCAGCTTGTTCTGGGCACTTATCAACCTGCTGCCCGTAGTGCCTCTCGATGGTGGCCAACTCCTCAACGCGGTCCTCGGGCCTGCCCGGTTAAGAGTCACCCTTTGGATCTCGATCATTACCGCAGTCGTCGGCGGCCTCGCGATGTATGTGACTTTTCATTCGTTCATCTTCCCTGCGATCCTTGGCACCTATGGATTCCAAGCGTTCCAGTTACTCCAGCAAACCAAAAACCGCTGGCGCTGAAACTACCAGAAAATCAGACGCAGTCCGGCGACCACCGAGAAGACCACGATCATCCACTCGAATGCCACCTGCGGCAC
>JBDSZP010000155.1:0-22190 GCA_039925065.1 Luteolibacter sp. | reverse complement strand
CACCGCCTCCGCCGCGCGCGACGGATCGATGCGTGTCTGCGCGTGTGCGGCGAATGAAGCTAGGAGGGTACCCAGCACGACAAGGCTGGGAGCGAGAGGTCGGAGTGACATGCAGGTCAAAAGTTGGGAGGGCCCGGCTGCGGGCGGTGGCAATCGAGGATAGTGTGAGGAGGTGGCAATTCTGTCAATGCTCCTATCGTGGAGAGATGGAGGAACCAGAATGGCAATTACTGGGCCAACGTCCCATCAAGACTACCAAGACTTCGGTGATGGGCGCGATCCATTGCCTCGGCCTCGCAAAACGGTTGGGAGCCCGGGTTTTTCAAGCCTCCACCTCCGAGGTTTATGGGGATCCCGATGTGCATCCGCAGCCGGAATCCTACTGGGGTAGCGTCAATCCCATCGGCATCCGCTCCTGTTACGATGAGGGAAAACGTTGCGCTGAAACCCTGTTTTTCGACTATCACCGCCAGAACAAGGTGGATATCCGGGTGGTCCGGATCTTTAATACCTACGGGCCCCGCATGCTGCCGGATGATGGCCGGGTCGTTTCCAACTTCATCGTCCAGGCCCTCCGGGGCAAGGATCTCACGATCTATGGCGACGGCACCCAGACGCGCTCGTTCTGTTATGTGGACGATCTCATCGAGGGTTTCATCCGGCTGATGAACCATCCGTCGCTAACCGGGCCTGTCAATATCGGAAACCCAGGAGAATTCACCATGCTCCAGCTCGCGGAGTTGATCCTGAAAAAAATAGGCGGTCCATCGAAGATCACGCATTTGCCACTTCCCGGCGATGATCCGAAACAACGCCGTCCGGATATTACGCTGGCTCAGAAAGAGCTCGGCTGGCAGCCGACGATCGCACTCGATCAAGGGCTGGATTCCACCATCGGCTATTTCCGCAAACTGCTTGCGGAGGGTTAGGCGCCGTTATAGACGCAAATAGAACCACTGATGGACGGCTGAACACGGATGGAAGAAGCAATACAGGATGCTTGTTGATCTCCGGAGCAGACTCAACCTCGAGCCTATCCTCTGATCTTCATATCCGTTCCTCTTTGGAAGCCAAAATGAGGCCCCCCCTGGATCCCCAAGGCGTCACCTCCGTTCAGGGGGGCTTTCTCACTGACGCATCTCTCCCTGTTTTTTCACAAACCCTTCATCAGGACTTCACGGTCATGCCGGATCACAGATGCCATGTCCAAGTTCCACCTCCTGTTGGAGAATTTTCCCCTGACGGTTTCCGCGACGCCGATGTGACGCGGGCCATCCTCATTCCCTTCGGATTCATGGTTGTGATGGATTGCACCGATCACCTTGGGGAGCGGAATGAGGATGGAGTCGCTTGAATAAGGAGCCACCATAGGAGTGTGGGGCCTCCGCTCATTGGATCGCGAGGGCTCGTTCGCTTTGCCAGAGCGTAAAGTTTTCGGCTGGCAGTTTCACAGGATTCCGGCGGATGTAGCGAACGGCATTGGCGAAGTGTCCTCCATCGCGGACCATGGTATCTCGATAGCCTTTTTGCCAGATGCTGTCCTGACCGATCCTACGGGCGGAGACACCTTTCCAACTTTTCATGAGAAGCTCCAACCGGGTGTGGGCGGTGAACAAAAGATGAACGTGATTCGGCATGATGACCCAGGCATGGTGGATCGCCCGGATGTCCTGATCTCGCATCAGGGTTTCTTCCAGAATTCTCCTCGATCCAGGGTCTTTCAGCAAACAGGCACCGATACCTTCATCCAACAGGTATTCGAGTTTCTTCGTGAAACGCCGATGGTATTCCCTCTCCAGTTCCGGAGTCCATGGTTTTGGATGACGTTGCTTCCAAATTGCATGCTCCTGATTCCAAATACGGACGGCGGATGCCGGCATCGCATCGCCCAGCCGGAAGGTAACGAACTGCATCGCCTCTGATTGCTGCCAGTGCGGGAGTTTCTTCCCGTGCTTGTGGATTTCCTCGGAGCGGTCGAGGTATTCGCTCATGATGTGATGGAGAAAAGCGGATGAGGACGTTAAGAACAAGGAGCCACCACACTCTTGTGGTGGATGAGAATGTGGAGTCTTTGAGGAAGAGCTTCGCGCTTTTCAAAGGCCGGGCATTCGCCAGCACCACAGGAGTGTGGTGCCTCCATAGGTGCTGCTAGGACTTCAGGCTTTCAGGGTTTGTCGGAACTCGTCTTTCTCCGAGAGGGATAGGACGAAGTTGGTGAGGATGTCGATGGTGTGCGCGATGTCGTCGAGATGCGCGGTTTCCACGACGGAGTGCATGCAGCGGAGCGGAAGGGAGACGAGAGCACTCGGGACGCCTTCGCGGGAGTGGAAAATCTTGTCGGTATCGGTGCCGGTGAAGCGGCTGGAGGCTTCGTGCTGGATGGGCGTTTTACCTTTTTCCGCGACTTCGATGAGGCGCTGGACGACGTGCGGATGATTCGCTGTGCCGTGGGAAATGGTCGGGCCGCCGCCGAGTTTGACGCTGCCGAATTTGTTGGGATCGAGGCCTGGGGTGTCGGTGGCGTGAGTGACATCGAGGCAGATGCAGGCGTCCGGTTTGAGGCGATAGGTGGCCATCATCGCGCCGTTGCCGCCGATTTCCTCTTGCACGGCATTGAGACAAATCAGGGTGAACGCCGGCTTCTTCTTTCCAGTGGAAATGCGTTTCATCACCTGGGCGATGATGTAGCTGCCGATCCTGTTATCGATGGCGCGGCCGATGAGGCGCTTGTGGGCAAGCTCCATCGGTCCATCCTGGTAGATCGCCGGGTGGCCGACCCGCAGTCCGAGCGCCGCGACTTCGGCAGCGTTCGATGCGCCGACATCGACCCACAGGTCATGCACTGCGGGAGCTTTTTCATGGCCTCCTTCATCGCGGCGGAGGTGAATGGCGGTGTTGCCGATGATGCCGGAGACGTTGCCCTTGTCGCCGAGAATGGTGAGGCGGCGACCACGTGCGGTGGCTGCATCCGAACCGCCGACGCGGTCGATGCGGATGAAACCACGGTCGTCGATGTGTTTGATCATGTAGCCGATCTCGTCAGCGTGGGCCTCGAGCATGATGATCCGCTTGGACTTGCCGGGAAGGGTGGCCCAGGTGGAGCCGTAGGAATCGCAGGTGACTTCCGGGGCGTAGGATTTGATCCAATCCGCCCAGACTTGCTGGCCGCGCATTTCAAAGCCGGTGGGGCTGGGGGTTTCGAGGAGTTTGAAGAGAAATTCGCGGTCGGTGGAGTTCATGGTGGGAAGAGATAGGTCATATAGGTCTTATAGGACCTATTTTAGCTGGTTGGAGTGTCAAAACGCTCCGTTCAGCTTGCGGCCGATCCAGAAGATGCCGAGCAGGGTGACGAGGGCGGTGATGGTGCCCCAGTGGGACCAAAGCGGAATGCGGTTTTCGAGAGGGCGGGGTTCCGGGAGGGCGGTGATTTCCTTGATGAGATCGGCAAGCTGGGCGGGCTGGATGACGCGGCCTTTGGAGACTTTTGCCATTTCCTCGAGGACTTCGGGGCGGGCGGGTTGTCCGACTTTTTCGATCTCCACGCCTTGGGCGAGAATGGTGGTTTCGACGGGTTTGTCCTCGGCTCCGGTGGCGGCGGCGCGGAGTTTCCATGCTCCGGGAAGATCAATCTTGAAGCGGCCGCTGAACGCTCCCCAGGCGGTTTCGTTTTTCTGAAGTTCGATGCGTTGGGTTCGTCCGTTGGGCGAGGTGAGATCGACTGCCACGGTGCCTTCCTTGAGCGGTGCGCCGTTGGGATCGAAGGCGTTCGCATTGAGAGTGACGGTGGCACCGGGCTCGGGGCGTTCCGGACTGAAGAACAGGCGGACGCGCTGGCCGGCGGCCATGTTCCGCTGATAGGACATCCAGCGGGCGACCTGGCCCCAGAACCGGTAGTGATAGAGATCCTCCACGCCGCGCCGCCAGCGCCAAGCGGAGTCGATGCCCATGAAAAGAACCTTGCCGCTGCCTGCGGACTTGGTGACGAGGAGCGGGATGGGTCCGAATTTCCCACGGCGGTTGCCATGAACGGCGAGGACTTCCGTGCCGCCCTTGGCCTTGATGACGGGCGCGTGCCAATAAAAACCGGGGAGACGCCGCCAGATTTCCGGGTTCTCCTCCTCGTTGTTGCCGAGCATGGTTAGGAGCGAGGTGCGCCCCTCGGTGGTGAGGTTGAGTGGCGATGGAATGGATTCCGCCATGCCGTTCTTGTGGGTGTCATCGAGAATGACGGGCATCAGATCGGATAGGTCGGTGTCGAGCAGAGAAAACTGGTTGCCTTGGGAGCCGGGGAGAAAAACAACGCCGGACGCCTGGTTTTCTACGAGGCCACGGATGAGGGTGCATTGCTCCTTGGTGAGTTGGTCCGGGGCGACGCCGACATCGCCGAGGACGATGACGTCGAACTTCGCGAGTTCTTCGATTTTTGAGGGGAACTCCTTGATGTAATCCTTGCCCTCGCCGGCTCCGAGGCCGGGTTGCAACAAAAGGCAGGAAAGCTCGACACCCGGGTCGCGGGAAAGCGCGTTTCTCAGGAAGCGGTATTCCCAGCGTGGCAGTGTATCGATGACGAGGACGTGGATTTTTTCCGGTTTCCCGGAAATGTTGAATTTGCGGGAATTGTTGGTGGCGACGAGTTCCCCATCGGCGACGGGTATGGAGAGTTCGAGCGTGGACGAGCCTTCCTTTTCGAGACGCCAGAGGATGGAATCGTAGGTCTCGGCGTTCGGCGGGATGACGATATCCTTGGTGTGCTCATGGCCGGACTCGTCGCGCAGACGGACAATCGTGCGAACCTGGCGATCCAGCGAGGAGCGGATGGTAAATGGGATCTGCACGTTTTCCCCGACGATTCCATAGGTCGGCGCGGAGACGGACAAGATGTCGAGGTCTGGCAGTCGGACGTTGCTTCCGACTGGAATCGGGAAAAGCGGGACGCCGCGGAGCCGCATTTTCTGCGCTGCGGCGACGGGTGGCTGGCCGAGGTTGTAATCGCCATCACTGAGCAGGACGACGGCGCGGAGGTTGGTTTCCTTGTCGAGCAGTTCTGATAACGGAGCTTCGAGATCGGTGCCTGAAAGAGTTGATGGTTGAGAGTTGATGGTTGATGGTGAAGAATCAGATGCTGCGGCGAACGGGGTGGCTGTGACGTCATTGGCACCGTTGGCTTCGAGGGGTTTCCAGAGGTCCGAGGTGAGGGCTTTTTTCACCCAGTCGGCGCGGGAGATGACTTCGGATCTTTCGGATAAGACGGGTGGAAGCTTGGCATCGATGGTGGTCATCGACTTTGAATCATCCCAGAGAATGGCGATTTTCGGCTTCGAGTCCGGATGGAGGGTGGTGAGCCACTCGGGCTGCCAGAGAAGAATGACGACGCCGAGAGCGGCGAGGAAACGCAGGCATTCAAGCAACGCCGTGCGCCGTGGATGCGGGCTGCGTTTCCACGAGACGACGGACAACGCGCCGATCAGGATCAAGGCGGTGATGCCGATCCAGAGGGTGAGGGGGGTGGGGCTTAGATGAAGCAAGGTGGAGGAAGAGTATGGGTCATATAGATCTCATAGGACCTATTTCAAAGAATCAGGCGGTGGCTTTTGTGGGAAGAACCTGGGGATGGGATTTTTTCGGGAGACAGAGGATGGCCTCGGAAACGAAGAAGAAGAGAACGGCGATGAGGAAGGCCCGCCAGACATCGCGGGAAAGCGATGGGTCGTTGGCTTGGCCGGCCTGGTCGAGCAGGGTGTAGTTCGTGCCGGCGAGAGCGGTATCCAACGACTCATGGGAGAGAACTTCCGGGGCGTCTTCTTGCGCAGGGCGGTTGACGGCTAACAATCTCTCGCCGAGACGGAAGATGCCGGATTGATATTCGGCGTTGGCGGGATCCGGCGTGCCGTAGTCGTCGAGGCGGGTGCGGGTTTCTCCGGCAAGGAGTTGGGTGGCATCGCTGCCGACGGTGGTGAGATAGGATGCATCGAAGCGATCGGCTCCGGCGGAGACGATGCGTTGGACGGTAGGAAGGAGGACATCGGCGTCTCCCAAGTTGGACCATGTGTAATCCGGTGTGGTTCCGAGGAACCAAGCGGTGCCGTGATCGACGATGCGGCGGGTGATGAAAGGTTCCTCATCTTCCCAACGAGCGAGTGGAGAGGCGTCGCCGAGCGGGATTTGCCGACGGATGGAACGGAGGCGTTCGGCGGGGATGGGTATGCCATCGATGCCGTCGCGGAGTGGTCCGTCACTGTGGTTCCAATCCTTGAGAATGAAAAATTTACCGGCGGGGGCCTCGGTCGAATTGGACCATTTGACATCGGCGAATGAATTTTCCGACGGGGTTCCTGGCGGGAGGAAAAGCACGTGGCCGCCGGAAGTCAGGAAGCGGCTGATGGCTTCATAAGCGGGGCCGGTGGGAAGTGGCGCAGCCCAAATGATGGCTGCGATGTCACCGGTGGCGAGAGTGCCGACTTGGCCGGGATCGATGCGACGGGCGCTTTGGTTTCCGAAACCGGGAGGCGCGGCGGCGAGTGCTAGGTAATCGGCGGCTTCCCCGCCGGGGGCGACGACGATGGTTTTGGTAGGGCGCGACGGTCCGTAGGCAAAGAAAGTGGCGTTGTCGCTTGGATTTCCATCGGCGGGGAGGGTGAGCCAGCCGTAGCCGGTGGCGCTGTCCGGTGGGATGGCGATGCGTTTTTGAAAACGGAGGGATTGGGTGGGAAGCGAGAGGTTTTCTGTGGTGCGCGTGCCGTTGAGATGGGTGGTGAGGGGAATGGAGGCTGTTCCGCGTGATTCTTCGGCGCGGAGGATTTCCAGATCGAGCAATACTTCATCGCCGGAGCGGCGGGCACTGAGGAGTCGGATGTTGGTGTTGGGTGCGGAGGGGCCGGTGAGCGAAAGCACACGGATCGCAGGTTTCCGGGGGAGCGAGGCCAGGCTGGCGCGGGCGGTCGCCCAGCGTTCGTCATCCGGGTGCCAGTTGGACGATTGAAGATCGGAGGCGAGCCAGATTTCCGAGCGTCCGGAGGTTTCCATGAGGAATTCGGCGGCACGGTTGAGGAGGGTGGGGAAATCGGCGGCGGTATCGGTGGAGGCTGTGGCGGAGAGTTCGGTGAGGGTCTCGGGTGAGGGGACTTCCTGCGGTTTCTTGCTGGCGCTATCGATGAGGACGAGTCGCGGGGAACCAAGGTTGGCCATGGCGTCGCGGACTTTTTCGATAACGATCTGGCGGCGCGGGTCGAGGCCGTCGCCGGGTTTCGATTCCATCGAGGCGGAGCGGTCCAGGAGAAGGACGACTGTATCGATGGAGCCGCCGCCCCAGCCGATCAGTCCGGAAACGATGGGACGCGCGGCTGCGAAAACAAGCGCTGCGATGCCGAGCGCGCGGCAGGTGAGAATGAGGATGTGACGGAGCTTTTTCTTGCCGCGCGACTCACGGGTAGCCTTGAGCAGGAACTGCATCGCCGCCCAATGGATGGTCTTGTGGCGGCGGCGATTTAAAAGATGGATCGCAATCGGAACAACCGCCGCGAGCAGACCCCAGAGCAACAATGGATTGAGAAAAAGCATTTTATTAAGCTCTAAATCTTAAGCACTAAATTCTAAACGAAGAGAAGAATGCGGGATGAATGCTTCATTTCGAAGAATTGCGGAGGATGGTTGCTAGGATTTTGGCGAGTTCGTCGGATTCTTTATAGAGAATGCGGAGGGATTGTTTGAGCGACTCCTCACTCGAGGTTTCGCCGAGGAGGCGCAACCAGAGACGGCATTCGCTGGCTTCCTTTTTCGAAATTCGGATGCGTAGAAGAAAATCAGGCTTTGAGATCGCGTTGTTGGCTTCGATGTAATTCGCCGCGACAGAACCAGACGAGCGAAGCACTTGATCGATATCGGTCCGCTGCTCGCGTGTCCATTTGGTTCCCGCAACACAACGCCGAATATCGAGCGCGAATTGGAACGTTCGTTCTTCAAGATCATATTCGGTCCGGCCATCTTCCATTCTTCGTTTAGAATTTAATACTTAAGATTTCGTGCTTCAAATCTAGTGCTTCGACTTGGGAAGACGCGCGGTCAGGAACTCGCGCAGCAGTGGCTCGAGTGGGGTATCCGTGGGGATGAGCTGATAGTCCGCGGAGGCATCGTGGCACTTGGCCCGGACGGCGGTGAGGAAATCCCGGAGTGCGGCTTTGTATTCATCGGCGATGAGGTTGGGTTCGGCGACGATGGAGGTGTTGTCCTCCAGATCAACAAAACGGTGGGGGCGATCGAACTCGAAACCGATTTCCACCGGGTCCATCAGGTGGAAGACGGAGATGTCGTGCTTGCGGTAGCGAAGGTGTTGGAGGGCATCGCCGAGGGCGGCGGTGTCGGTGAAGAGATCGGATAGGATGACGACAAACGCACGCTGGCCGATCTTCTCCGCGATGGTGTGGAGGGCGGCAATGAGACCCGTTTCGCCGGAAGGGTGGATTTTTCCAAGCGTGGAAAAGAAACGCTCCAAGTGCGCGGCACGGCGGCTGGGCGGGACTTCGAGGTGGAGCTTGTCGGTGCAGATGGAGAGGCCGGCTGCATCGCCTTGATTGACGAGGAGGTAGGCAAGTGAGGCAGCGATGCGGCGGGCGACCTGGATTTTAGGCTCGCCCTTTCCTGCGAAATTCATCGAGCCCGAGGCATCGACGACAAAATAAGCGCGCAGGTTTGTATCCGCTTCGAATTCCTTGATGTAGAAACGGTCCGAGCGCGCGAATGCCTTCCAGTCCAAACGCCGCGTGTCATCGCCGGGGACATATTTGCGGTATTCAGCGAATTCCACAGACGATCCACGGTGGGGCGAGCGGTGTTTTCCCGCCACGTTGCCCATCATGGGGACGCGCGATTCGATCGGAAGCGAGCCGAGGCGGGAGAGCAGGGCGTTGTCGATGAATGAGTGGCTCACGGATGTATGCGGAATACTGGTTGAGTCATTCTAAATTTAGCGAATCTGGAGTAGGAGAAGCGGCGGGAATTGACTTGTTGAAAATAGGGTTTCGGATGTTTTCAGGTAGGTCTCTGGCATTCAAAAAGTAAGTCGGGCTAAATAAAATTTCTATGTCGTCGAGAAGTTCTAGGTTTTCGGAATCTGGTCCCCAGTAAAATTGATCTCCTGCTTTTTCGCGAGTTTTTAGAAAGGAGATCACACCGATCATTGCCTGAACTAAAGCCAGATAGGAATTGTGGGCGTTAGTTGGGAATAGTTCATTAGGAAATAACTTTCCCACGGCCCAATCGCAGCACCAGTGGTCTATTTTAAGATAGGGCTTACCCAATTCTATGGTGAATTCAACATAAGTGCCTCCCCTGCGGCACCATAAAGTCCAGTTGGCGACAGGGACATTCATGAGGAGGGTTCTTCGTCTTCCTTGGTTCCGGCTTCTGGAATCTGATCTCTCACTCTTCCCTCATCTCCTTAATCAACCGCTCGACGATTTTCTTGGAAGTCATGCCTTGGGATTCGGCGGAGAAATTCGTGATCACGCGGTGGGTGAGCACGGACGAGGCGACGGCTTCGAGGTCTTCGAGTGATGCCATGTAGGAACCACGCAGTGCGGCACGGGCTTTTGCTCCGAGGATCAGATACTGGACGGCTCGCGGACCCGCACCCCAACCGACGGTGTCTTTGATCCATTGTGGCGACTCAGGTTCGCCCGGGCGCGTCTTGCGGACGATTTTCACCGCGTAGTCATAAATGTGCTCCGGAACCGGCACCCGGCGGACGAGTTGTTGATACGCGATGACTTTTTCACCATCGAGCAAATGGCTGAGAGCATTACGCGCAGTGCCGGTCGTGGCTCGGGCGATTTCTTTTTCTTCAGCGGCGGACGGATAATCCACCTCGATGAGAAACATGAAACGGTCGAGCTGCGCTTCCGGCAGCGGGTAGGTGCCTTCCTGCTCGATCGGATTCTGCGTCGCGAGGACGAAAAACGGCGGCAGGAGCGTGTAGGTATTACCGAGCACGGTCACTTTGTTTTCCTGCATCGCCTCGAGCATCGCGGACTGCGTTTTCGCGGGAGCGCGGTTGATTTCGTCGGCGAGCACGATGTTTGCAAAAACCGGGCCCTTGATGAATTCAAACTCGCGCCGGCCACCCACTCCCGATTCCTGGATGATATCCGTGCCTGTGATATCCGCCGGCATCAGGTCCGGTGTGAATTGGATACGATTGAAAGTGAGGTCGAAAGTCTGCGCCACCGAGGAAACCAGCAAGGTTTTCGCCAAGCCCGGGACGCCCATCAGCAAGGCATGGCCACGGGCGAAAAGGCAGATGGCGAGCTTCTCGATCACCTCATCCTGGCCGATAATCGCCTTGGCGAGTTCCGCTCGGAAGGCTTGGTAGGTTTTTCCCAGTTCGTCGATCGCGGCGACGTCATCGGGGGGGAGCTGATTGGCAAAGTCTTGGGTGGATTCCATGGGTGATTGGTAATTCGAAACGAAGCTAGGAGGCGTCTTTGGTTTGTCCAGAAGGGAAGTCGGATAACGACCTTGTCGGGTCAGCATATTACAGAATATAGGATTAGCGACACTTTGGCTGCCGTTGAAGAAATTTCCATAAACACACGGAAAATTTCCATTTCCGGCTTGCCAGCCCCCGGTTGTCTGCTAAACCACCCGCCCCGCGGAGTCTCCAGATCAGTCTGGAGTCCCTTTGCGTTCACGCGAAATTCACGCACATCATGGCACGTATCCTAGGTATTGAAATCCCCAATGAGAAGCGCATCGAAGCTTCTCTGCCCTATATGTTTGGCATCGGTCGCCCTACGGCGGCGAAGATCCTCGAACACGCAGGGATCGACCCAAACATCCGCACCGGGCAACTCAGTGAGGATCAACTCGTCCGTATCGCTCAGGTGATTCAGGCGGAATCCATCATGGTTGAGGGTGACCTTCGCCGTGAGCGCCAATCGCAGCTCAAGCGTCTGACATCCATCAACTGCTATCGTGGCATTCGCCACAAGCGTGGTTTGCCAGTTCGTGGTCAGCGCACCCGCACCAACGCTCGCACCCGCAAGGGCAAAAAGAAGACCGTGGGCGTTAAGAAATAATTTTTGTTAATCATGTCTGAAGAAACCAACCAAGAAGCTGCCGTAGAGTCGGCAGTTGAGCCCGTAGCAGCTCCAGCACCCGCCACCCCATCCGCTCCAGCTCCTGAAGCGGCCGTCATCGAAGGCGCGCCGAAGAAAGACGCCAAGCGCGACATCTTCGCCGAAATCGGCGGCGGTGAAGAGGAAATCAAGATTCACAAAGCCAAAGGCTCGAAGAATGTCACTCGTGGCATTGTTCACGTGACTGCCACTTTCAATAACACCCTCGTCAGCGTAACGGATGCGAATGGCAATGCCATTGGTTGGTCCAGCGCCGGTAAGATGGGCTTCAAAGGATCCCGCAAGAGCACGGCCTACGCCGCTCAGGTGGTTTCGCAAGATGCCTGCCGCCAAGCCATGGGACACGGCCTCAAGGAAGTCGACGTCCGCGTGAAGGGCCCGGGTTCCGGCCGCGAGTCCGCGGTTCGTGCCGTGCAAGGTCTTGGACTTGAGATCCTCTCGATCCGCGACGTGACCCCAATCCCACACAACGGTTGCCGCCCTAAAAAGGCTCGCCGCGTCTAATCCAACCTTTTTAGAAATTCTTATATGGCACGTTATACAGGTCCACGCGCAAAGATCAGCCGCCGTTTCGGTGTCTCCCTCTTTGGCCCTTCGAAGGCATTTGAACGCCGCAACTTCCCACCCGGCCAGCACGGTGTTCGTGCAGGACGCAAAAAGAAGAGTGAATACTCCGTCGCCCTTGGCGAAAAACAAAAGCTTCGTTTCCAATACGGTGTGCTCGAAAAGCAATTCCGTGGTTACTACGAAGAAGCCGCCCGCCGTCGTGGTGTGACCGGTGTGATCCTTCTCCAGCTTCTCGAAACCCGTCTCGACAACGTGGTTTATCGTGCTGGATTCGGCAACACCCGCCAGTCCGCCCGTCAGATCGTCAACCACGGCCACATCCTCGTGAATGGTCGCACCGTTGACATCGCCTCCTTCCAAGTGAAGCCAGGTGACGTGATCAAAGTCGGTCCAAAGCCTTCCTCGCAGCAACTCTCCACCCGCATGACCGACCTCACTCAGGCCGCTCCTTCGGTGGATTGGCTCGACGTCGATAAGGACAAGCTGGAAGCCACGGTTTCCCGCGTTCCAGATCGCGCTGACATCAACCCGCTCGTCAACGAGCAGCTGATCGTCGAACTTTACTCCCGCTAATTTCGGTTCACCCCGAGAGAAGTTTTCAAAAACGTCCGGACGCAAGTCCGGGCGTTTTTTTGTTGGGGAGGGTGGATGGTGGAAAAATGGCGAAGCCCATATCGGTCGGCTCCCAGGGAGGCCGTTCCAATCTCTGGTGCCAGTCCTATGGAGAGCCGACACTCTTGTCGGCCATGCCAATGATCTGCGAAAGGAATGTGCCATGGCTCTCCGCTTCCTCCTCTCCTTGGCCCACGGCAGGAGTTTCATGGCCCTTGGTTTGAATGCTAACAAAGTGGCACTTTGGGGGGCTCGGAGCAGGCTCTCGATACGATGGAAAATCCAACCACAGATGAACATGATGGACGCAGATTAAGAAGGGAGTCACACCAGACTCGGTAAATCAGGTGACTCCGCAGTAGGAGCGGGGAGTCATCGAGGAAAGTCGCCGCCACGAGCGCCAGCCTTATGAGGGTGGACACTCATGTCCGCCAGCCGATGATGTGCGAAAGGAAAGTGCCTTGGCTCTCCACTTTCTCCTCTCATTGGCCCAGCGGCTCGTGATTGTCCGGCGACAATTAAAATGCCCCACTCTTGGCGACGGGCATCGGGGCTATTCAACGGTATCCCCACGATCCTTCTCCGCCGTCTAGCGCAGGCAGTCGCCGCCGCTCGCTCCGGCGGCTTCCTCGCCTTCCGCCAGCAGGCGGTCGCGATGAAGACCTTGCGATGGGAACCTATTGCCGCGCTTCAAATTGTGTTAATTGGTGAGCAATGACCGCACTCATGACGCCATTTATCCAGCCTCTGTCCGGAGGACAAGGGAGGGCGCGAGTGAGGCACGGAAGATGCGGTAGGCGATTGCAGCGGCCAATTTCGGACGCATCTCGTTGGCGATCCGCGAGCAATGAGGCTTGGTGTTAGTCCTGCATCGCTCGGGCAACCAGCAAGGTGTCAGTGAACTGCTCGAAGGCGACGATTTTGCCGCCGGCAAGCCGCCATACGTGGGTCACGCGCGCTTCCATCGCTTTTCCTGTCCGCTTGAATGTCCCGCTGTAGGTGCCGACCCCGACGATATGGTCGCCACCATCGATCAGCTTCTCCAGTGAGAAACGATAGTCATCCCACTCCTTGCCGAGCACTTCGAAAACGTTGGCCATGATCTGATCGGCGCCGACCCAGGTGCCGGCACAAGGAAAGCCCTCCATCTCGGTCCAGACCACGTCGGGAGCGGTTGGTAGAATCATGCCGACGACGTCTTTGCGCGCCGAGGCGGCGTAATGGTCGGCGATGATCTGCAGATTGGTTTTCATTTGGATCATGAGGGTCACACGGCGCAGCGGTCAGCGTCGCAGCCGATAGGGCCGGTCGCTGCGCTTGCTTCGGGCAAAGTCGTATTGTCGCGCAGCCAGGCTTGGAGGTTTTGTGGCTGCCCCATGTAGCTCGCGATGTCCACGATCCGAATGGTGCCATTTTCCTCCAGGGCAAAGGTGGGAAAACCGTGCGCGCCGATCTGTTCCATGAACTGCCGGGTCGCGCGGATATGGGCCTGGACGCCGTTGCCGGTCTGACGATCCAGAGCCGCAGCGAACTCGTCGCGATCCAGGCCGATGGTTTGGGCAACTTCGATCAGCACCGCCCGATCCGCGATACGGCGTCCCTCGACATAATGTGCGTCTTGAAGTCGCGCGATCATGTCAAGACACCGGCCACCGAGTTGTTCCGCCGCAAGCATGGCCGCGATGGGCGGCTCGGAGTCGAACACGGCCTGCGGGTCGCGCAGCAGGCCGTTGACGTAGGCTTCGCCGAAGGGCTGTCCTGTGAGCTGGGCAACGCGTTGGTCATGCTGCATGACGAACTCACGCAGTTGCGGGGTCACCGCCTGGCGCCGTGAGCCGGTCATCATGCCACCGGCGTGGGCGCGCACCGTAACGATTTCGCGAGCTGCCTTCACCAGCGGTGCGGCACCGTAGCACCAGCCACACAGCGGATCATAGATATAATGGAGAGTGGACGTGTTCATGATGTGGAATCAACTTTTGCCGGTGAAATGCACGTTACCATTTCATCTCTCCCTTGTTCACTTTGGCCCCGATGTCCAACGCGATACCGAGGCCCGCTTTGGGATAGGCAACCTTCATTGCTTCGATCAGCGAGGCCGAATCCGGTGCTTTGGACAGCTCATCTTCAAAACGGGTGAGGTAGGTTTTGGTATAGGTGATCTGGGAGGCATCTTGATTTTCTCCGGGTAGCGAGTGGCCCGGGATCACGGTGAGTGGCTGGAGCGCCACCATTCCGTCGAGTTTTTTCATCCAGTCCGCGCGCTCTTGAGCGGTCTGAGTGTCGGCGGTCCAAACATGCACCCCGGCGAAAATATTCACGCCGCCGGCAATCGTCTTGATCGACGGAATCCAGACGAAACTGCGAGTCGGCAGCGTGTTGTCGAGGCCGTGAATTTCAAGCACCTGATCTTCCAATGGAATGGTGTTGCCGTCCAAAGCCTCGGGCAGCGGGACGCTTTTGGGGGCGTTGTCCCCCAAACGCGGACCCCAGATTTGCATCTTCGTTTTCGAACTGGCTTGGATCTTCTTGATGGTGGCCGGCGTGGCCACGACCTTCGCATCCGGGAAAAACCGCGTGAGCGTTTCGATCCCGAAGTAGTAGTCGGGATCGGAATGGCTGATGTAGATCAGCTTGAGCGTTTTCTTGCTGTCGAGAACCATGGCGGCGATGCGGAGGGCATCGGCGCGCGTGAATCCAGTATCGAGCAGCACGGCGTCGGTTTGGCCGGAGACGAGCACGGCGTTGACGTGGAAGCTGGCACCGTCGGCGTTGTAAACCTGGACGGCAAGCGGCGGTGATGCGGCCGTGCCGGTGCCAAGTTCATGTTCGAAAGGAGCAAATAAACGGGTGAGGTTCTTCATGGTGAGGATGGATTGAGAGTTGAAATGCAGGCAGCGATGGGGCTACCCTGGCATCCTCATGAGAGCCCTGCAAGAGGAGCGAAATTTCTCACCTGGTTACCTCGCGGTAACCTACCTGACCCACGTCACTGATGCATTCTGATCACCAACCCGTCCCGCCCGATACCGGAGACGTTAGCGAGTGCCCGATCCGCAACGTGCTGGACCGCATCGGCGATCAATGGAGCCTCTTGGTGATCCTGACGCTCGGGCATGGCACGCACCGGTTTACCGAGCTGCAACGGGCGATTGGCGACATTTCGAAGCGAATGCTCTCGAACACGTTGCGCAAACTGGAGCGCGACGGCTTCGTCAGCCGGAAAGTTTACCCCACCGTCCCGCCGAAAGTGGAATACCGGCTGCTCCCGCTCGGCGAATCGTTGGCGGCACAACTGGAGCCGCTGATAGAATGGGCGAACAAGAATCACGACGCCGTGCGGGAGGCGCGGAGGATCTACCAAGCCCCGGCGCGCAGCGAGGCGCTTTGAGCTTTGATTGCGGCGGTCAGGCGGAATTCCGTGCCAATCCCGCCCGCCCCCGTTTCACAAACTTTCCCTGATGAGCGGTGCGACTCCGGTGCCCAGGATCTCGATGGAGCGGAGCATTTCCTGGTGCGGAATCGTGGCCATGGTCATCTGGAAATTTAGCCGGGAAATGCCGCCCAGGACATCGTTCAGATAGAAGATCTTTTCGGCGACGGTCTCCACATCGCCGATCAGAAATGCGCCCTTCGGTCCGCATTGGGCATCGAACTGCGCCCGGCTCTGCGGCGGCCAGCCGCGTTCCCTGCCGATTTTTCCAAAGGCCTCGGCATATCCCGGGTAATATTTTAGTTGGCCGCTTGAATTCGCGGGTTGTTTGGTTTGAGAGGGATTCAAGAGCCAGTGCCCGTGAACGCTTCGCTCAGGTGGACATCATCATACTTGGGGCAATGGATTCCGGTAGCGTTCATTGGGCATTGCCGTGATGCGTTTTTCGCATCACCGTCTCGATCGTGATCCAGCAACTCCGCTCCTTTCTGGCCGTCCTTGAAGAGGGCAGCCTGCACCGGGCCGCCACCCGCTTGCACATTTCCCAGTCCGCGCTCTCCCGCCAGATGCAGGCGCTGGAGCACGAGCTGGGAGGACCGCTTCTGGAAAGGAGTTCGACCGGAGTCCAGCCCACCCACGGCGGACGGGCGTTCGCCGAGCGGATGGGAGTGTTCCTTGCAAATTACGACGCGAACCTTCTGGCCGTCCGCAGGATCATCCGGGGCGAAGCCGGGGAATTGCGGATCGGCTATCTTGCCTCGGCCTATCAGGAATACCTCGAACCGGCGCTCGACGAACTCCGCCGCCTTCATCCGGAAACGAAGGTAAAGCTGCTGGATCTTTTTCCGGGTGAACAAATCCTGGAGCTGCGCCAAGGAAACATCGACATGGCACTCATCCAGGACAACGGAAACCTGTTGGGGCGGGATTTTCACACGAAGAAGCTTGCGGTGATGAAGAGCGTTGCCTGTCTTCCGTGCGAACATCCTCTCGCAGTTAGAGCGGACCTGAGACTCGCCGAGTTGAAGGACGAGACATTACTCATCAGCTCCGACTCCGAAGTGCCGGGCATTCGTCGCCACCTGATCCAGCTTTGCCGGAGCTGTGGCAAATTCAGACCGAAAATAGCAGAGGTTTCCGGAGGCCTTTCCGATGTCTTCTCGGCTGTCGCCAATGACGGCGTCGTTGCAATCATACCCGCATTCCTGCGTCAGCAAAAGCGGCCCGGCATGGTGATCGTCCCGATCTCCGATGCCGGTGCCACCTGGGATCTGGTGCTTGCCTGGCAGAAAGGTCATACGGCGGTGCCATTGCGCGCCCTCCTGGCCTCGTTGCAGATGGCGTAGGGAAATCTGGATAAAAGCGCCCGGAAGAAGCCCGGGTGAATCCGGTGCTCGCCGACCGCCGAGGTGGCGGAGATCTGCGATGATCGAATCCCTGAAATGCAGGCCGAAGCCATCTTTGATCGCGTTGTAGAAGTCGATTCCCCGTTCGATATCAGACGCCAGTTCCGCGAGAAGATCGGCGAGGCCGGGCTTGCGCCCTCCCTGATTCAGAGTGAGCCTACGGCCAGACCTCTTCCAAAGGATCCTTGCGCGTCCTCCAGGTATGCGGCACTTGCCGCGTTTCCAAGACATTGTCCTGGCGCAAATACTTCGCCGCCGTCTTGCGGGACATCCCCGCTTTCATTGCACACATGCTGATGGTTCTTCCTCGGTTGCGCTCGCTGACGAGCTTGGTGAGTTGGGTTCTTGAGACCACCACCCCAGAGTAGCACCCGCCCCTCCAACCGGTGTCAAACAGCATGCCGTCCCACCCCGAAAAACCGCCCGGTCAGTGGGTAGTTTTAATTGTCGTCACGGGGCAGTCTTAATTGTCGCTGCACATTGTTCCGGCGCCACCTTATTTGAGGAAGATGGAACGGATAGATAACGACTCGGGGCATTCGGGGGCTGGATCAGCCGATCGAACCGGTCACCCGTGAAATGTAGCGGGCTACCGCTTCCCGCGTCACCCCGGCAACATTGGCCTCGGGCTTGGCGAAGGGCGGGACGAACCATGGGTAGGAGCCTAGCAGATCGGTGATGACCGCGACCTCTCCATCGCAAGTGTGATCCCCGCAGCCGATGCCGATGATGGGAACGGAAAGGGAGCTGGAAAGGAGTCGGGCGGTTTCGGGAACGATGGATTCGAAAACGATGGCAAAGACTCCGGCGTCGATGATTGCCTGGGCTCCTTCGCGCAGGGCTTCGACTTGCTCGGGGGTTCTGCCTTTTTTTCGATAGCCGCCTTCTTCGATGACACGCTGGGGAAGCATGCCGAGGTGGCCCATCACAGGAATGCCAGCACCGGTGATGGCCCGAACTTTTTCCGCCTGGCGGATGCCGCCTTCGAGCTTCACTGCTTCCGCACCGGCGTCAACGAGGCGCAGAGCGGTTTCCAAGGCTTGAGCGGGTGTGTCGTAGGTGTGGATCGGCAAATCGCCGACGACGAGGGCGCGTGGCTTGGCGCGGGCGACAGCGGCGACGTGGTGGAGCATGTGATCGATCGTCACATGCGTGGTGTCTGGAAATCCAAGGACGACCATGCCCAATGAGTCGCCAACAAGCAGCACGTCAATGCCGCTTTCGTCGAGCAGGCGCGCGCTCGGGTAATCGTAAGCTGTCAGGGCCGCAATGGGACGTCCGTTTTTGCGGGACCTGATGGATTCGGCTTTATGAAGGGCGATCACGTGGGCGTTGATGACTCTTTCAGAAAATAAAATGCCCCCGCGGGGCGGAGGCATAAAATATAATGGCGACCCGTAAGGGAGTCGAACCCTTCTTGCCAGGATGAAAACCTGGAGTCCTAACCGATAGACGAACGGGTCGTTCTGTAGCGGCGCGGCGAGAAAAAAGCGCAATCGGCCCGACTGTGCAAGGTTTATTTGAGTAAAATTTTCAGACCATCGCAATCATACGGAAAATGAACGGCTTTCGTGAGAATAGTCCGAATGGTGACTTGTCAATCCGGGGAGTATTTCTAGGGTATCGGCCGTCCGCTCCCGGAAAAAGGCGCGGATTTCCCTTTTTTTAAATCATGAATACGACTCGACTCGCACACGCTGCCAATGAAGCCCGTGGTCTCGCCATGGATGCCGTCCACGCCTGCAACTCCGGCCACCTTGGCCTTCCACTTGGCTGCGCCGAGATTGGTGCTGTGTTGTTTGGAGAAAAACTCCGCTATTTCCCGGATGCTCCGAAATGGCTGAATCGCGACCGTTTCGTTCTCTCGGCCGGTCACGGTTCGATGTTCATCTACGCATGGCTGCATCTTGCCGGCTACGCGGTTTCCCGCGAGGACGTGAAAAACTTCCGACGTCTGCACTCGAATACTCCGGGCCATCCCGAGTCTTTCGAAACACCGGGCGTCGAAGCGACCACTGGTCCGCTCGGCCAAGGCGTTGGTAACGCCGTCGGTTACGCAATGTCCGGCAAGCGCGCTGCGGCTCTCTACAACACGGACGAGCACACGATCATCGATCACCACGTTTTCGCGATCCTCGGCGACGGCTGTCTCCAGGAAGGTGTCGCCAAGGAAGCCATCGCTTTCGCAGGTCATAACAATCTCGATAACCTCATCCTCATCTATGATTCCAACGACGTGACGCTGGACGCGATGGCTCTCCTGACGCAAGGCGAGGATGCCGAGCAATATTTCACTTCCCAGCGTTGGGATGCCGTTACCATCGACGGTCACAACCTCAGCGCCATCGCCGAGGCGATCGAAAAGGCCAAGACAAACGACAACGGCCGTCCGAAGGTCATCATCGCGAAAACGGTGATCGGCAAAGGCATTCCGGAAGTGCAGGGCACCTCGAAAGGCCACGGCGAAGGCGGCGCGAAATTCATCGAAGGCGCTCGCGAAGGTCTAGGTCTCCCTGCGGACGAGCATTTCTACGTTTCCCCAGAAACCATCGCCTATTTCGCTGAGAAAAAGGCAGCGTCGAAGGTCGTGTTCGACGCTTGGCGCGCTACTTACGATGCCTGGGCTGCTGCAAATCCTGAGCTTGCAGCCGAACTCACCGCTGGTATCGCCAACACGGTGCCGCTTGATCTGACCACGAAGATTCCAGCCTTCCCGGCGGATTACAAGGACGCCACCCGTTCCGCTGGAGCGACTGTCATCAACGCGGTTTCCAAGGCGATGCCGCAGTTCCTGACGGGCAGCGCCGATCTTTTCGGTTCCACGAAAAACTACATCAAGGATGGCGGCGATTTCTCGGAAACCAACTTCCTCGGCAAAAACATCTGGTTCGGCATTCGCGAACACGCGATGGGCGCGATCTGCAACGGCATCGCCTATGACGGTCTGTTCCGCGCAAGCGGCGCGACCTTCCTCGTTTTCGCCGACTACCTGCGCGGCTCGATCCGTCTCGCGGCTCTCTCCCGCCTGCCAGTCACTTACATTTTCACTCACGATTCCGTTGGAGTCGGTGAGGACGGCCCGACCCACCAACCGGTGGAAACCGTTAGCGGACTTCGCGTGATCCCTAACCTCGACGTCATCCGTCCGGGCGATGCCGAGGAAACGGCTGGCGCATTCGTTGCTGCCATGAGCCGCACCGACGGTCCGACCGCTCTGATCCTGACCCGTCAGGCGATCCCGCTGATGAACGAGCTTTCCGTCGAGTTCCGCCGTGATGGCGTGCTCCGCGGTGGTTACATCGCCCGCAAGGAAACGGGTGCTCTCACCACGATCCTTCTGGCCAGTGGCTCCGAGTTGCAACACGCGATGGCGGCTGCTGCCGAGCTTGGCGACGGCGTGCGCGTCGTTTCCATGCCATGCTTCGAGCGCTTCGACCGTCAGAGCGCTGAGTATCGCGAAAGCGTGCTGCCGAAGGCTGTCACCAAGCGCATTTCGATCGAGGCCGGTGTCACTGGTCTGTGGTGGAAATACGTCGGCACCGAAGGCAAGGCTCTTGGCATCGACCGCTTCGGCATGAGCGCTCCGGGAGATGTCGCGATGAAGGAACTTGGCATGACCAAGGACCACGTCATCGAGGCTGCCAGGTAATCGCTACGGCTAACCCATTCAAACAGGGTCCGGCCAGCAATGGCCGGGCCCTTTTTTATATCATGAAACTCCGCGTCCGAGCCACTCCGAATGCCCGCCAGAGCGAGATCATTGGCTGGGAGGACGATCCGCAGGCCGGGCGAATCCTAAAGGTCCGCATCGCCGCGCCGCCGGTGGACGGGAAAGCCAATACCGCGTTGAGGGATTTTCTGGCGAAGTCGCTGGGGCTTTCAAAATCCACAGTGGTTCTCGAAAAGGGGAACTCATCCCGATTCAAAACTTTTGAAATACCTGATGGCACCCCGTTGCCCTAACTTGCGCGTCGTTGCGTGTGTTTGAGAATGACGGCAAGCTGCCTGACCAATTCGGCCAGACGCTTTTGTTCCTCGGGTTGCGATGGTTGGGGATCGAAGCGGAGCCGTTGATGAAGGGCGATGGCTTCATCCAGAAGTCCGGAATCTGTTACTGAAGGACGCAGTTTCGTCAGCCATTCCGCAAAGGGCTGACCGGGAGGACGATAGCCGAGATGTTTGCGCGCCTGTGGTTCCAGATCGTGAAGCGCGGTCCGGATGACGGGTCCTTCGTAGGAGTTGAATGCGGCCAGACTTTCCAGACGACGTTTTGATCGCCACAAGCGCTTGAGGACAAACGCGGCGACACCCAGCGCGATGGCGGACATGACAAGAGTCACCGCCATCCGATTCTGCGGGCGGTTTCTCCAGATGAAGAAATCCTCACGTTTGCGGGTCAGGGCGTCGTTGAGCCATTGGAACGAGCTGTTTTGCGTGGCGGCAAGGGCGGTCCAATCCGCCGGTGTGGTGTCGAAATCGATCCACATTCCGGCATCCTTGTCCCAGACGCGGCACCAGGCGTGCCCGTGGGTGCCGCGGATGACAAATTCGTGGCGTCTGAAATCCCTTTCCATGACGGCGTAGCCGGTCGCGTATCGTGTGGGAATGCCGGCTCGGCGAAGCAACAGGGCGGTCGCGGTTGCGAAATATTCGCAATGTCCGACCCTGTGCTTTGTCAGGAATTGGGTGATGGCGGTAATCGGGTGGCTGGGGTCCTGATATTTGCTGACGATTGTCAGATCGCGGGAATATCTGAAATTTCTCTGAAACCACGTTTGAAGGATGTCCATTTTTTCGGACAAGGTTTGCACGCGCATGTGCAGGAGTTCGCCGGGTTTCTGGGCCAATACTCCCGACTGATAGCTCGGGATTTTCCAGATTTTCGAAGTGATCGGTGCCTTGTCCTGCCATGCTTTTGCCAACGTCGGTTTGTCCTTTAGGCTGGGTTCATGCAGCAAGCCGATTTCATCTGCGATTCTTGCAATGACCGCTTGTTCATAGATCGGAACCTTGAGGTCTTCCGTTGGAATGGGCGGCGCTTCG
>JBDSZP010000154.1:0-38059 GCA_039925065.1 Luteolibacter sp. | reverse complement strand
GCCGCGCCCGCCGCAAGCGGACGCTGCTCCGTGCCAAGGGTTTCCGCGGTTTCCGCTCGAAACTCTTCCGTTACGCCAAGGACGCTGTCCGTAAGGCGATGACGTATGAATATCGCGACCGGAAGCGGCGCAAGGGTCAATTCCGCCGTTTGTGGACACAGCGTATCAACGCTGCTTGCCGCAACGAGGACATGACCTACTCGCGCTTCATCGAAGGTCTGAAAGCTGCCGGTATCGAAGCTGACCGCAAGATCCTCTCGGATCTCGCTGTCAACGACGCCGCTGCCTTCTCAGCCATCGTTGCCCAGGCGAAGAAAGCTCTTGAAGCGAAAGCCGCTTCGAAAGCCGCCTGATCCTCATAAGCGAAACCTGAAATCATCAACCGCCGTCCGGACTCGTTCCGGGCGGCGTTTTTTTTGGAGGAAATTTGATCTGATCCATCGATGCTTCCAGCTGGCGCCTGCATTCGATCACTTCATCAGGTAGATTTTTTAACCGCGGATTACAGGATCGGGGATGAAGACTCTCGAATCGGGATGGATTCGCCGTCGGAACAATAGGAGTGGGGACGTCAGTTGTGTTCTGAGAATGGTCGCAACTGTGGCGGTCCCCACGATAGGTGTTTTTCTGCTAGATCATGGGTTCCGGTGGAACCACACACTCCGTTTTTCCTTTTGCCATCCGTACACGCCAAGCCGCAGGCGACGCGTGTCCGCGATGCCTCCATACGTCTCTCAGACTTTCTTTTTCGCCGCGCGCCGCCGCCTCGCGGTTTCCTCCTCGCCCAGCAATTTGGCCAGATCCGCGTCATCCGCCCAGCCGAGCTGGTGCCAGTGCAGCAGCCCCATCATCCGCTTGTTAGGCTTCTGGATGCGCACCTCTTCGCGGCTTTCCCGGCGGCCTTGGCCGCCGCGCAAACCGGATAGGCTTCCACCACTTCAAAATGGATGGTGTTGAGAAGCCGCAGGACATAGCCGCAGCCTGCCGCGTCGAGTTCGTCGAACAATGCGAAATCCGTGCCGTAGTTGCGGTCCCCGAGGTAGAATTCCCCTGGCTATGATCATCCGGCGCATCGCCGCCCGCTCGCAGATCCGCGCCGCGGCGAGCTCTGTCTGGTCGGGCTGGAGATCGGCCAGCCGCAGCTTGACGTGAAGGCGGATGGCCCGTTGCTCGACATCCTGGAAGCGCCACTGCGCCCAAGCCATCCGAGGATTTCCGGGGAAAAGACCTTCTAGGCATCGGAAAAGCCCGAGATGGCGACCGGTCCCGTGCAGCCCAAGGTTTTGGCGACCTTGGGCAAGCGGGTGGAGGCGCAGAGCGAGCGCATGGAGGCCACCACGGGATTGAACAAGCCGAAGAGGAAGAGTCCGAAATAGGTGCGGCGGTCGAGATTGCGCAGGCCGTGACTCTCCCGCCGGTTTTGGGCGATGCCGGACGCGGACGCGTCGAGCAATTCAAGGAAGCGCTCGAGAAGTTTCCATTGGCCAAGTTGTTCCTCGGTCGGCAGGGGCACGGGAAGGATAGAAACAGAAACGGGCGAATCGTACCAGTGACGATTTCGTCACATGGCCCCGACGGAGGCAGTTGCGACTATTCTCAGAACACAACTGACGTCTCGTCACCACGCATGGACGAGACGTCCATGCCCCCTATGCGATTTCACCGGGAAAAGCGCGACCGCGGTCCATGATAATATCAGGTATGCAATAGAAGCCGCTGGTCTGTCGTTCGCCCGCGCCCTGCCCAAGCAAGGATAAACTCTGGCCGAGGAGCGGGGAATCACCTAATCACAAGCACAGGATGAATGTCATTGGTGCGATAGCGGTTGTTACAAGTGTGGCGGTGTTTGCAATTACCCATCGATGGCTGGTCCAAAAGAGCTCGGCGGTCCGTGGGTCCGTTTTTGGAATTTTCGCGGTTCTATCCATACCCGCAGTCTCGTTCGCGCTGTATTATTTCCATGTCCTGCCTGAGATGACGTGGTTCTACACCCTGCGTTCATGGAATGGCTCCGAATTCCTCGCCGTTTTTCTGGGAGCGGCGGGAGGAGCCGTCGCGGCGCTGATTTCACGACGCCTGTTGATTGTTCCGTTACTTGGTTCGATCGGGCTCGCTGTCGTTCCCTACCTGAAGCCATTGGTTGATCCGTTGGATGCCCGTTCATTCGCGGAGCGATGGGATGGCGACTCCTGCCTGCAATCCACTGCTTCGACATGCGGTCCGGCCAGCACCGCGACCATCCTGAGGAGTCTTGGCGTCAATTCATCCGAGCGGGAAATCGCGCGGGCCGCACACACTTCGGGCAGCGGCACCGAGGCTTGGTATCTGGCGCGTTATGTCCGTTCCCGTGGGCTTGCAGCCCGGTTCGATTTCAGGAAATCATTTTCAACTTCGGTGGGATTTCCTGCGATAGTTGGCGTGCGTGTCTGCGGATTCGGGCACTTCATCGCCGTCTTGGACGTGAGTGATGATCACGTCACCTACGCGGACCCGCTGAACGGTAAAACCCGCCTGCCGCTTGCCGAATTCCTCCAGCAGTATGCTTTCACCGGCTTCCACATGGCTGTGGCGGAAGATCATGCAGAATCCACAAACCGCCTCGCAGCTCCTTCAAGCCGATGAGCGACGATCCGTGGGCACACGCCATCGAGTCACTGAACAGCTCCCTTTTTCCCATCTTCGTCCCCATTCCCGTCACCTCCCAAACCGCTATCGCTATCTCGGAAACCGTTCTCGCCATCTCGGAAGCCATTATCGCTCGCTCGGAACCCGTTATCGCTCGCTCGGAAACCATTATCGGTCGCTCGGAAACCGTTCCCGTCATCTCGGAATCCGTTCTCACTACCTGTGGCTCCGTTTCCGCCATCTCTGGTAGATACTAAAGTGCACTTTCTCCTTCCCGTCCCTGTTCCTCCAGTTAGCCTTGGCGAATAGAGTCCGTCATCCGTGGCCTCTGATCACTGCCGCCCCATCCGCATGCCCGCCATCGACCCCGCCGCCTATCAGCCGAAGGCCCCAAAAAAACGTAGCACAGACATTTTTGTCTGTTCTTCTCTCGCTTGCGAAGAAGCCATCCGCGCCGAACTCGAGGAACGCGACTACGACATCGAGAAAAACGTCTTCTGGGCCTCGGCTTTCGCTCGCTGGATAACCTTGCAGGACTCCGCCAAACTACTTCCAGCTGGGACCGAGATCACCGTAAAGAACGCGAAAATCACCACTTACAAGATCACCTCCACCGGCAAGCTCATCTACGACGCGGTGGAGAAGAAAAACCCGAATCTCGGGAACGTCTTGGCAAACCAAAAATCGGTGCTGGATGCTTCAGTTTTCTTAAATTAAAATCACCCTATGGTGCAGCCAACACTAACTCAGCTAAAGGCGGTCGATTTTTTCTGTGGAGCAGGAGGAATGAGCCGTGGACTTTTGGACGCTGGGATCAAGGTTCTTGGGGGCGTGGACAATGCAGCAGATTGCCGGCTCACCTACGAGCGGAACATCGCGGGAGCCAAGTTCATCAAACATGACATTTGCAGCTTATCCGCTGAATCGCTTGGAAGCAGACTAGATATCAAACCCGATGATCCGAATTTGATTTTCGCCGGGTGCAGCCCCTGCCAATTTTGGAGCAAAATAAGGACAGATAAATCGAAATCTGAGCGAACGGCATTTCTCCTTAAGCAATTTCAGAAGTTTATTCGCCACTTTAAGCCAGGATTTGTAGTTATTGAAAATGTTCCGGGGCTTTACCGCCGGAAGAGTGAATCCATCCTCCCCGGATTTTTTGATTTCTTGAGGAGCAACGGATATGTGTGGGATGATGCTGTGATCAATGCGAATCACTACGGAGTGCCCCAGAACCGGATGCGCTACCTCCTTGTTGCGACAAGACTGAAAGAGGATATTGCACTTCCTCCTTCGAACAAACAGAGCGCGAAAGCGGTGCAAGATTTCATCGGGATCGCAAATGGGTTTAAGCCGATTAATGCGGGGCACCGAGATGATGACGATTTTCAACACTGGGCTGCCAAGCTTTCAGATAACAATCTTCGACGGATTCGAGTTACGCCAAAATCAGGCGGCGATCGCTCCGCCTGGAGAGACGATGAGGCACTCCAGATTCCCGCATATCGGGGAAAAGACGATATTTTCCGTGATGTGTATGGTCGAATGTTTTGGGATCGCCCTGCACCGACTATCACTACCCGCTTCAACAGCCTTTCGAATGGCAGGTTTGGGCATCCCGACGAAGATCGCGCCATTTCCATTCGGGAAGGAGCGGCGCTACAGACGTTCCCCGAAGATTTTCGATTTCATGGATCCAATCTGAACAGCTTGGCCAAGCAGATAGGCAATGCTGTCCCTCCTGAACTCGCCAAGCGAATTGGTGAACACCTAATCATTATCGCAAACAATGGCTAAGATCCGAACCCGTGCCCGAGCCGTTGATATGCTGGGTCGCCAGCAGATTGCGACGATCCAAAACGCACTTACTGAACTCTTCAAGAATGCCCACGACGCATATGCAAAAAATGTCCGAGTGGATTTTTTTGAAGATGCGGGTCCCGGTCGCGAGGGCCTGTTAATCGTCAGGGACAATGGAGTTGGAATGACGCAAGAAGACTTCGAGAACAAGTGGCTTGTTCTCGGAACTGAAAGCAAGATGGGTGGTGAACGAGCGAAGCATTTTCGCCCCTCTGGAGAGGATGAGCGTCCGATCACGGGCGAGAAAGGCATTGGACGCCTCGCGATCGCTCTGCTAGGAAGTCAGGTGCTCGTGTTAACTCGTGCGCAAAGGGCTGATGGGCTCCATGATCTTGTAGCTTGCTGGCTTCACTGGGGCCTTTTTGAGATCCCCGGGCTCAATCTTGATGACATCGATCTCCCGGTTGAGACTTTCAAAGGCGGCAGCCTTCCGTCAACGGCTCAGATCGCGACCCTGCGGAAGCGCTTGCTGGAAAGTGTCGAAACGATAAAATCAGCGCACCCAGAAATCAATTTCAATACGATCACGAAGGATATCAAGTCGTTCGATCCCGATCCGGCTTATCTCGATTCTTTTTTCTCCGAGCAAGATGGGAAGATTCTCTCATTGGCGGATTCGGGTTCAGGAACTCACTTCCTAATTGGGCCCGCAAACCCGGTGATCCGTCTCGAACTTCAAGCCGAAGACAGGGAGAAGGATGCTAGCTTCCGAAAGTTGCTTTTGGGGTTTTACGATCAGGTTTTCGGAAACCGAGGGGAAGCGCCAATCGCTACCTCGTTCATGAGATGGTTGCCCGGATCTTCTGTCGGAGAAGAGTATTTAACAGAGGAAAGTTTTTTCACCACGGACGAGCTGCTCAACAACTCTGATCATTATTTGATTGGAAAGGTCGACGCATATGGACAGTTTTCTGGAAGCCTACGAGTATACGAAAAGGAATATCCCAATTTGGTGATACCGTGGCCCGAAAGTAAAGGCAGGCAATCGACATGCGGTGAATTTGAAGTTCAATTCGCGTATGTTCAGCCAGAGCAGAAATCTTCCAAATTGGATGCTGAAACTTGGGCGCGAATACGTTCAAAGACTTGGAATATTGGAGGGCTCTACGTATATCGGGACAATATTCGTATCTTGCCATATGGTGATCACTCCTTTGATTGGCTGGAGGTTGAGAAGCGGAGGACAAAGGGGGCTGGACATTACTTTTTCTCCTATCGGAATCTCTTTGGGACTGTTATTCTAAGCCGGGAAAAGAACCCGGAACTCCAGGAAAAGGCAGGGAGAGAGGGGTTTCAAGCAAATGCACCATACCGCGACCTACGAGCCATCTTGATCAACCTTTTGATCAATCTGGCGGCCGATTTTTTTCGAAAGGGAGGAACCCACACCGAAGCTTTTGAGCGCGATCAAGCTGACAGTAAAAAACGCGCAGAAGCGCTCGAAAAGCAACAGAAGAGGTCCGATGAAAAGCGCAAGCGTTTCGGGCTTGCTCTTCAGACATTCGCGGATCGAGTGGCTAACAAACTACCAGAAAGCCAGATCGCACAGTTACGCGTTCAGACTCAAAATCGCATGCAGGCTGCTTCAAAAATTCTGGACCAGGACAAAGCCGCCACAAGTCTGATCCGAGCAGAACAGGAAGCTACTACTAAATTAGCGGAAATAAGAAAAGAGTATGCTCGAAAGAAACCTGCGGGAGTAGCGCTGAGAAAGGCACTCACATTTGATTGGGAAGCATTTCTTACGGAGAGCAAGAGGTTGGAGGATGAGATTTTCACGCCGTTTGAGCATGAGATTAGTGCGTCTTTGGGGGAGGTCGCGAAGCAAGCGAGGATCTACATCGACCAGCGGAAGCGGTTGGACGACAGAATTAAGAACCTTGCAACCGAGAGGCGGAAGCAACTGGAACAAGCTTCGCAAATGGCGAACGAAAGTGCTTCGGAAACTCGAAAAACAGTGACGTCCATCACTGAGAAGGCACGCCGTGCGTTGGACGAAACGATTCGGAGTATCCAAGCGGATATGAATCGGACCCCTATTCAGGACCTAGACCCTGATGAGGTCGAGGAATTGCGCGCCAAGTGGGAGGGGCAGCTCACTGAGATTGAAACGCGTCACAGAGACGGGCTAATGGCTGCTCGCGACATGTTGGCATCCCTCGCGGAAAATCTTCGAGGTTCCGACGGTGAGCAGCCGGCGGAAATGATGGAAGCGCTAGAAGAAAGGATGTTAGCCTTGGAGGATCAAGCCGATCAGGACTTTGAAATGGTGCAATTGGGTCTTGCAGTTGCAATTATCAATCATGAGTTTGGGGCGGCGATCCGGCAGGTAAGAAGAAGTGTCCAAGATCTTGGGCAGATATCGAAAAAGACGAATGCGCTTCGACCAATCTATGAATCTATTAGGACCAGCTTCGAGCATCTTGATGGCCATCTTAATCTCTTCACCCCACTCCAGCGCAGACTCTACCGGAAAGCAATTTCGATCACCGGGAAGAGCATGAAGAACTACATACGGGATTTATTCGCTAATCGTTTCGAGCGGCACAGAGTGAAGCTTGAATGGACTGAATCCTTCCTGGCTGTCGTTCTAGAATGTTACCCTTCGACACTCTATCCGGCACTCATCAACATCATTGATAACGCGGTCTATTGGTTGTCATCCGTGAAGGGTGAACGCGTTATTCTTCTTGATGCCACCGCAGAAGGCCTGGTGATCGCAAACAATGGTCCCGACATCGACGAGCGAGATCGTCAGCGGATGTTCGAAAGGGGATTTAGTCGAAAACCCGGGGGCCGAGGGCTTGGTTTGTTTATTTCAGCCCGGGCACTCAAGGCGGAAGAAATGGTTCTTAGTATTGAGACTCCCCCAAATGGGTATGGAGCGGCTTTTCATGTTCACGTGCCAACTCTTAAATTCGTTCCATGACCTCTCTCACTGACTTCGTTACCAGTTCAGCCACGAAATACCTGCAAAGTGTAGTTTTTGTCGACGATCATATTTATCACAAGGATGATAAACCACTGGAGACGGCAGTTAGTATTGCCGGGGGGTTGAAGCCGCAGTTTGTAAAACCCGAAGTCGCGGAAGGCGACGCCGCTTTAGAAAGCGAAGCTTCAGCCGTCAATGGTGAGTCGGGCGGGAATAGTGGCGATGGAGACACTGTGGAAGGAGATTACCATCCCCGACAATTGATGGAGAGCTTTGCTCAAAAAGGAATCGTTTGTGCTTTATATGAGCCAAAGGAGAATTTTGCGACCGATCCGGATTCGGAAATTTTTAGGCTTTGCGAGCGTGCTGATGTGATCATTCTTGATTGGGATCTACATACTGACGGCGGAGATGGTGTTTCCCAGCTTTTGGCTGAACTGATTAAGAAAAGTCAGAGCGAATCCCCACACCACGTGAGATATTGCGCGATTTATACCAGTCAGCAAAGCTTGCATCGAATTATAGATGAGCTTCTCGAAAAGCTGAAGCATAGAGGGTGTGGAGTACACGTAGAAGACCAAAAGCTGCAATTGATTGCCGGCGCGACACGGATCTCCATATTTGGGAAGCCATCCTCATTGAGCCGGACGGAGGATGATGCTAAGTATGAAATTCCTGAAAGGGAACTTGCAGGTAAGGTTATTGATGAGTTTTCGAAACTACATCACGGAATATTGCCTGCTTTCGCGCTACATGGTTTGGCATCGGTAAGAAGGAATACGAAACGGCTTCTGGATAAATTTAATGGTGACTTGGATGGGGCGTTTCTTCTCCATCGTGCTCTGGTAATGAACGAATCAGAAGCCTTTGATGAGTTGCCTGAGCTATTGAGCGATGAAATTCGTGCTGTGCTTGAGGATTCTTGGCCGAGTTCATTTCCGATTTCAGATGTCGCATCTTCGGCGATTGATGGTCTCGCGCTGGAGAATCCTTATCCGACATGGACAAATAAGGGGGCGGCATATGATGGCAAGGCGACGTTCCAGAGATTCTTAAAGGAGGGGCGAAAAGCTCTTTATGATGCCCGGAACGATTGTGATCAGCTAGCCAACGTGGGAGAGAAGAGCTTTCAAGGAATCAAGCCAAAGTTGCTGATTGGATTGGAGTCGATGGTGAGCAAGGGCGATTGGTCTGGACCGGAACTGTTAGCTGGGCTTTTTTGCAACCGGACTCAGTACGGTGGTGATAGTCGAAGGCTACACTTTGGTACGGTCGTCCGGCACAGGATGAACGGTGGAGATGCGTGGAGTTTCAGTCTTTGTCTCATGCCAATTTGCGACAGTCAGCGTTTGAAAAAAGCGCATGATTTCCCTTTCTGGCGGCTGAAAGATAATCCCAAATGCGGTGTTGATCAGAAACGCTACGGAATTGCAGTAGAAGCGAGCGGCGGAGCCAAGACCCTAGCCGCTGGTGGAAAAATGCGGGACATGCTGTGGATTGCGAAATTTGCGCCGGGTACGAGTGAATGGGTGACCGCTGCCAATCATGACGGAGTTTTCAAGTTTGTATCCGCTGGAATTGAAGTGGAATGGGTGGCAGAGCTAAAGCCACTTCACGCTCAACGTATCGCAGCCCATATGGGAACAGACGTCTCAAGGGTGGGTTTGGTTGAATCTGAATGGTTAAGGCTCTTTTGTGATCGCTAGATTTTCTTGTGCCCGGAAGAAGCCGCGAGATGCCGCAGCTACTTTTTCACCTCTTCCCCTTCGGCGTTTTCAGGAACTGCTCTACTACATCGACGGGCCGGGTGTTGAAGACGTCCTGTTTCCTCAGCCAGCCTTTTCTGGCGAGGCGGATGCCGAGGCCTAGGTGATGCAGTCCCATGGTCGAGTGCGCGTCGGGGTTGATCGAGCAGAGCACGCCTTTGTCACGGGCGCGCTTCCACCAGCGCCAGTCCATGTCCAGCCGCATGGGGCTGCAGTTCAGTTCGATGATGGTGCGCGTTTCGGCGGCGCAATCGATGATCATCGCGTGGTTCACTGCGTAGGGCTCGCGTTTCAGCAGCAGCCTGCCGGTGACGTGGCCGAGCATGGTGACGTGCTCGTTTTCCATCGCCCGGCAAATCCGCCGTGTCATTTCTTCTTCGCTCAGGGTGAACGACGCGTGCACCGAGGCCACGCAGTAGTCGAGTTTTGCCAGAATCTCATCGGAGAAATCCAGCGAGCCGTCCTTGAGAATATCGACTTCAGTTCCCGCGAAGAGGCGGAAATTTTCATAGTCCGCGTTCAGTTTTGCGATCGTCTTCACTTGCTCCAGCAGCCTCGTTTCATTCAGCCCGTTCGCTTGAAATGACGACTTCGAGTGATCCGCGATTCCCAGATATTGCAGGCCCAGCTCCATCGCTTCATCCGCCATCGCTTCGAGCGTGTGAATTCCGTCGGAGGCGGTTGTGTGGTTGTGAAACGTCCCGCGAAGCTGGGCCAGCTCCACCAATCTCGGCAGTGTGTGATCGGCCGCCGCTTCGATTTCACCGCGATTTTCGCGCAGCTCCGGTTGAATGAAATCGAGCCCGAGCGCCCGATAAATATCCACCTCCTCGTTCACTTCCGGGATCACCGCTTTCTCGTTCATGGCGGTAAATCCGTATTCGTTCAGCGAAAGTCCCTGCTTCAACGCCAGTCCGCGGATCGCCACGTTGTGCTCTTTCGAGCCCGTGAAATACTGCAAGGCAAAGGGAAACTGCGCATTCGAAACCGCACGGAGGTCGCATTGCTGTCCGTTTTTCAGGCGCACCGATGCCTTCGTCTCCCCGCAGACGATCACCGATTCCACGTGCGGCAGGGTCGTGAAATCCTCGCAAACCAGCTTGGGTTCCTTGGTTGCCACGACGAAATCCAGATCATGCACGGTTTCCTTCGCCCGGCGGAATGAACCGGCCACGGTGACCCGCGAGATTTCCGGGTGCATCCGCAGCAGTTCCAAAATTTCCTCCACCAGCGGGCTGATGCCGCCCAGCAGGAAGGTGTCCGCGAAGTCCGCCCTCAACGCAATCGCCTCCAGAATCTTCACCTGCGTCTTCGCTCCGAACCCCGGTAAACCCGCGACTTTTCCCTCATCGCACGCGGTTTTCAGATCGGCTACCGAGGAAATTCCCAGCGCCTCATAAAGCGCTTTCACTTTCTTTGGTCCGAGCCCTTGCAGATCGAACAATTCAAAAAGACCCGCCGGGAACTCCAGCCGCAGCTTTTCATAAAACTCCAATCGCCCCGTGCTCGCCAGCTCATGCAGCTTTTCCCGCAGCGCTTCGCCGATCCCCTTGATCCCTTTCAGCTCGTTCTTCGCCGCCAGTTCGACGATTTCGCCCTCGAAACTCCGCACGGTGTCCGCTCCCTGTCGGTATGCTCGGATCTTGAACGGATTCTCGTCGTTCAGTTCCAGCAACAAGGCAATCTCGTCCAGCACTTCCGCCAAATTCTCACGCGTCATGTCGGAAACTTCTCCCGCCGGATGGGGTCGGTCAACTTTGGACACGGGAAAACCTGGAATGAAGAGATTTTTGAACGGCCAAGACGCCAAGTGCGCCAAGTTAAAATGGGAGCCAGTGAAACAGGGGGCCGAGGCTAGGGAAAACGCACTTATTTTTTAACCGCGGATGATCTTGGATAAGAGGTTTTGGAGTGATGGGTTTTGAGCACGCCAATGCTCCATCCCTACCTCTATCGTGAAGAGGAAGATTTACTCTCAAAAACCTAGCATCCGACCTTGCCACGGACTCCCTTCTCCCGCGTATCCCTCCGCAACTTCCCCGTCTCCGCGTTTCGCTTAACCCTAAAACAGGCATCTGACTTTGCGCTCCTTGGCGAACTTTGCGCCTTGCGCGGTGAACAACTCTTTTTCCGGTGCTGTTCCGGGGCAGTTCGCTTCGCGGGCGAAATGAAGTTTCGCGGTCCGTGAAGAGGAAGAGTTTTGCTCCCAAAAACCCAGCATCCGAGTTACTCTCTTCCCCCGCGTATCCCTCCGCGACCTCTCCGTCTCCGCGTTTCGCTTCACCCCAAAAACCAGGCATCTGAACTTTGCGTTTCTCGGCGAACTTTGCGGCTTTGCGGTTCAAACATCTTTTCTGGTGCTGTTCCGGGGCAGTTCGCTTCGCGGGCGAAATGAAGTTTCGCGATCCGTGCAGAGGAAGAGTTTTGCTCTCAAAAACCAGACATCTGACTTTGCCCCAGTCTCTTGTCCCCCGCGTATCTCTCCGCGACCTCTCCGTCTCCGCGTTTCGCTTCACCCCTAAAACCAGGCATCTGAACTTTGCGTTCCTTGGCGAACTTTGCGTCTCGGCGGTTCAAATTCTTCCCCTTGATGCAGGCTCCCTGTCCAAACTGCCTGACTTCATTCTCGCCTTCACCCGCCGTTTCCCTCTGACTTGCTCATCGGGAAACTCCGTCCTCCGCCTTCAAGATGATCCACCAAGACTGCCCAAAATGTCGTTCCAGCCAGGTTGAGCCGTTGGGGAGGATTTATCCGCTCTATCCGGCTGGCTGTCTCATGACCCTTGGATTTCCTTTGGCGATTTTTCATCAAGGGCAAATCCCAAACCGCTTTCACTGCGAGGCGTGCGGCCATCATTTTACCAAGCGATCAGGGCTGGCAAAGTTGAATCGGGTGTTTCTGGCGATCATGGGATTGCCGTTTCTATTGTTCGCCTTATTCATGATCTGCTCCTTCCTCCGGCAACTCCTGGGGTCCTGATTCACGGTCGGCCGATCGCATCCGTCAGCAGGTCGGCGATGACCATGCGATGATCGCTGTTCCGGGTGGTGACGGCGCGGCAGCGGACGGGTGTGAAATGGCGGGTGGCGTAAATCTGATCGATGCGCAGGATGGGGAAACGGCGCTGATAGGTGTCGCCCCAGCCGGTGCCGGCGGCGGCGAACGCATCGATGAAATCGCACGAAAGCTGGCGATGGACGATATCGGAGGCGGGTGAGTTGAAATCGCCGCCGAAAATGGTGGGGGTGTTGGGGAACTTGGTGGTTTGTCCGAGAATGTCCTGGGTAAGGGTAAGCTCCGTTTCGCGGATGGCGCGGTTGACCCGGTGATTTTGCCAAGCGGAACGATTCCAGAACCGCAGGTCTGTGGCGGCGGTGGCGAGGTGGACGTTGACGACCTCGATGGAAGCGCCGGTGGGAGTGAGGATCGTGACCTGATGGTCCCGGTGGGCGGGATCCGGATTGCGGATCTCGCGCTGGATTTTCCAACGGCTGACGATGCCGTTGGTCTGATGGGCGCGGTAATCGCCGTGGCCGCCGTAAAGCGCATCCGCAACCTGGCGGACCTGTTGTGGCGCGATGTCCTGAAGGAGAACGATGTCCGGCTGCCACGCTGCGATTTCCTGACACGGATTTCCGTAGGTGAAAAACGCGCAATTCAGGGTGGCCACGCGCAGGACGGGGTTTCCTTCATGAGCGGCCGCGTGACCGGGCAAAGGCGCCGATTTTCCGAAATTCGCCAGCACCCGAGCCTCGTCTGCACCGACTAACAAGGTGATCGCCCACACGGCGGTCATGATCAGTGAAAGCGACGCCCGCAGGAAATAGAACGCGACGACGGATAGGAAAATCCCCACGCCGCCCCACAGCCAGATCGGCATGACCGTGAACGCCGCAAAACGGTCGGGCTGCCGCGAGAAACAGAAGACGGTGAAGATGTGAATTAACAACGATGCACCCACGAGAATCCATCCTAAGCGGCGGCGGAACATGGGATTAGTTGCTAGTTTTCAGTTTCCGTTTTCAGGAAGACGCGATCGGGTTCATTACATCCCCGGGATGCCGAGGCCGACGGTGAGTTTCTTCATTTCAGCAGCGGACTTTTCCTTGCCCTTGGCGATGGCTTCCTGAACGCCCTTGAGGACGAGTTCTTCGAGGAATTCGGCATCGGATGGATCGATGACGGAAGGATCGATTTTGATGGAGAGCACGTCACCCGCACAGGTGGCGATGACGTTCACTTTTCCGCCACCGACGGAGGCGTCGACGGTCTGGATGGCGAGTTCTTCTTGTTTTGCTGCGAGGCCGGCCTGCATTTGCTGGGCCTGTTTCATGAGTTTGGCGATATTCATAAGAGTTTGTTAGTTGGAAGTTTTCGAAACAGCGTGTCTTGGCGAGCTGTCAGTGATTCATCGGATACGCTTGTCGAAACAATCGAAAATCCTTTGTTTCGAAGATTCATTGTTCAATGGTTGGGTGGCAGACCGGGGTTCTCTCGTTTCACGAATCGAACGGGCGAAATCAATTTCGCGGTCCGTTTTTAGCTTAGGACCTTTCCTTCGAATTTAACGAGGGCGGCTTGGATGAGGGGGTCGCTGTGGAAGGTATCGTCGACGACGGGCGCGGGCGCAGGGGCTGCGGGTTTCGGCTCTTCGGCGGGCTTTTCGTTTTTCCACGGCGGTGGCTCGGGAGCGGGTATTTCGCTGACTTCCGGGGCTGCGTCGATGAGGGATTCGAACAGGGCAAAGCCTCCGCCGGTCGGGCGGGGGGCTGGCTTTTCGACGGGTGGCGCAGGTTTTGGTTCGATGGGGATAACCACTGCGACTGGCTCGGGAGCGGGTTCCGGCGGCGTTGCTGGAATTGCTGCGGCAGGCTCGGGTTTTGGCTCTGGTGCGGCGGCTGGAACCGCAGCGACCTTTGCCACGGTGGTTATGACTGCTGCGGGAGCGACCGGGATGAAATCGGCGCCGCGGGTGAGGACTTTGATGACGTCGGCGATGCGGACTTCTCCGAGGGATTGGATGGCCTTGATGACGCCGAGTTCGAAGTGGAGGCGCTTGTTGGTGGCCCATTTCATGCGGCCTTCGGTTTCGGCGAAGACGTCGATGGCGGCGAGAATGCGATCCGGCGCGTATTCATCGGCAGAAGCTAACAATGCGGTCCAGAGGTGGGTCGGGATGCCTTCTCCATCGGCGGACGGATCGAGTTTTGCGACGAGCAGGGCACGCAGGCAGCCGATGAGTTCGCCGAGTAGTTGGGAGAGTTCGCGACCGCTTTCGGCTTCCTTTTGGATGAGAGAAAGGGCGGCTGGATTGTTGCGGGCGAGGAGGGTTTGTGTGAGCGAGGCGACTTTTTCCCGTGAGGTGAAACCAAAGACGTCGAGCACGTTGGCCTCGTTGATGTTGTCGCCGCAGAAGGAGACGAGCTGATCGAGCATCGATTGGGCGTCGCGCATGCCGCCGTCGGCACCTTTCGCGATGGCCCAGGCGGCGGTTTCCTCAAGGGCGATTCCTTCTTCACTGGCGATGTGGAGGAGGTGGGTGGCGATCGTTTCGGTGGGGATCGGGCGCAGATCGAAGCGCTGGCAGCGGGAGAGAATGGTGGGAAGAATTTTGTTCGCCTCGGTGGTGGCGAAGATGAATTTCACGTGCGGCGGGGGTTCTTCGAGTGTCTTGAGCAGCGCGTTGAAGGCAGCGTTCGAGAGCATGTGGACCTCATCGATGTAGAAAATCTTGAACTGGCCGCGGGCTGGGGCGAAGCGGACGGATTCCCGGAGGTCGCGGACTTGTTCGACGCCGTTGTTGGACGCACCGTCGATTTCGAGAACGTCGAGGGAGCGGCCTTCGGCGATTTCGATGCAGACGTCCTCGTCCGGGTTGAAATCCGCCTTTGGGCCGTCCGTGCAATTCAGCGCTTTGGCGAGAATCCGGGCTGTGGAGGTTTTTCCCGTGCCACGAGGGCCGACAAAAAGATAGGCGTGGGCCAGGCGTTTTTGCGCGATGGCGTTGCGAAGGGTCCTTACGACGTGGTCCTGTCCGAGGACGTCGTCGAAGGTTTTGGGTCGGTATTTGCGGGCGAAGACCTGATAACTCACGAACGGGAGTGTAGGGATGACGGCGGGTTTGTCATGACCGAGTTTTCAGGAAATGGAAAAAAAGGGAGTGGGGTGGGAAAATCTTTGTCGGACAGGGATTGATGCGGATTGGGAAATCGTTAAAGTTTGCGCGATGAACGAACCCAGAGACTCGAAAGGCCGTCGGAAGAGTGGATTTCCATGGATCGGCGCGGGCTTTCTGATGCTGGTTTTGGTCGGCATCGGCGTGTGCTTCACGAGTATTCCGGCCAAGGTGAAACGCGGATTGAAGGAAATTTTATCGCCGAAGCAGGTCATCGTTTCCGCTGATGAAAAGGATGTCTACCGCCAAGCCGAGGCACGCCTCCGTGCTGAATATGAGGAGAAATATGAGCGCGACGTGGCGGCGTTGAAAAAATCCCTGGAAGACGCGAAAAAGCAAAACTCCGGGGAGACCGACACCGCCGCCCAGCCATCCGAGGGCGAAATGGGCTCGGTCACCGATGTCCGGAAACTCCGCTCCGGTATTCCCTTCAAGACCGAGGTGAATGTCGAAAAAGGCGGAATCGCCTCCCGCGAGCGCGTGGACGAGACCAGTTACACCGCCAGCTACCAGCTCACATTCCGTCTGCCCGCCCCGGCGAAAACTCTGGCTGAATTGGAGACATCGAATCCGAATTTATCAAAAATCCTCCCCGGCCTCCCGGCGCTCGTGAGTAAAGCCGAGGTTTCCGGCTGGTTTTCCAAAATCTACAATGAAAAGGCCACCCGCATCCGCCGCGATGCGAACGTGCTCAACGAATTGCTCACGAAGCATAATCTCTACGATTGCGAAACCATCCTTCACCTTCGCTCCGACAGCGGACGGAAGGTGTTTTTCATGCAGTCGGAAATGGACGTCGTTTCGGATGGCTCCGATGGCGACCGCCTGGCGACAATGCCGGATGAGATCGTGAGTTCGCCGAACTATCAGCCGTTCACGAGTTACGCCTGGACGAAGAAATCGCAGACCGTGAATCCCATGGTGGCCGGTTGGGATGCCCGGGTGAAAGCTGCGGAAAAGGAACTCGCCGCCAGTGGCACCACTGCCGCGCGGAAGACATGGCTGCGGGATCGCATCAAATTCCTGAAGCGCGGAATCGATGATCTCAAGGGCCGCAGTTTCCTCATTGCGGATTATGATCCGTTCATTGTTCTCCCGGTTAGTATTCTCGGCTCCAGCGATCCGTTTGCTCCGAAAGTCGGCGACTACACGGTGATTCTTTACGGGGACAAGATCTATCCGGCGATCGTGGGCGATGGCGGGCCGACCTTCAAGGTGGGTGAGGCGTCCTTACGAGTTGCCCACGAACTGAATCCGAAATCGTCTTCCTACAGCCGTCCCGTATCGGATTTGAAAGTCAGCTACATCATTTTCCCCGGCAGCCGCGATGCGGATCGCGGGCCTCCTGATTATGAAAAATGGCGCCAGCGTTGCCATGATCTGCTGGGAGAGATCGGCGGAGTAGGGGAGGGCTATCAACTTTTCCAATGGCAGGACACGCTGCCGAAACCGACACCACCGGCCCCGATTCCCGACCCGAACAAGCCGATGATTCCACCGGGTGCCCCGACTGTGACCCCGCCGGTCACGCCACCCGGAAGCACGCCTTCTCCCGCTCCGGCGGTCACTCCTCCGACTCCAGCATCCGGCGCAGATGCTCCCGGCGCAAAGTCCGAATGATCCGCATCAGCAGCAGCACGCAGATCACCATCACTCCGAATTCGAAAACAGGCAAGCTGCCACGGAGTCGCTCGCCCATCACGAATTTCACGATTCCCGGGAGATTCCCCAGTCCACGCGCCGCGCCGAGCAACGCCAGCACGCCAGCGCCGATCAGCCCGTGCCATGGCATTTTCAGGGAAAATAGCCCGCAAATGAGGATGCCTCCGCCCAGTGTGAGAGCGCCTTGGAAAAATCCCATCGAGAGATCGCGCGACATCAGGTGAGTCGTCGCCAGCCCCATCGCCACAATCGTCGCACCGCATACAAAAACGAAAATCCGCATGCCGGAAACTCGATCATCCGTTCCGATCACGCAAGAGTTTACAAATCTGCCAGTCCGGGCAGTATAAGCAGCGATGATGCAGCTCTGGTGCAATGGTCAATGGCTGGACCCGTTGGATTTTCCCGTCTCCCCGATGGATCGTGGGGCTATCCTCGGGCTTGGGCTTTTTGAAACGATGCTCGGCCTCGATGGCCAGCCCGTTTTCGCGGACCGACATCTCGGCCGCCTTGCGAAAAGCTGCGAACGCCTCGGCTGGCCCGCACCTCCCGCCGGGCTCGGACCCATCATGACGGAGCTGTTGGTGAAAAATGAACTCACCACCGGTCGCGCCAGAATCCGCCTCGCCATGACCGCTGGCAGCGGGCCGACCAATGACATTTCCCTCGGGACCGATCCGCTGATGTGGATGGTCGCCATGCCTGTTGGCGAGCCCCAGATGAATCTGATTGCGAATATTTCACCGTGGCCGCGCAATGAACGTTCGCCCTTGGCCGGGCTGAAATGCGCCAGTTATGCGGAAAACCTCATCGCTCTCGACTACGCCCGCCGCCAGGGATTCGAGGAAACGATCTTCCTCAATACCTCCGGCCATCTGTGCGAAGCGGCAACCGCCAACCTCTTCCTCATCAAGGACGGAGTTCTTCTCACCCCGTCGCTCGATTCCGGCTGCCTCCCTGGCATCGCCCGGGAAATCGTGCTCGATCTGGCAGGGCGCTGCCGTTTGACCCGGGAAGAGCGACCGCTCACTCTGGAGGACTTGAAAACCGCCGATGAAGTTTTTCTCACCTCGTCCATTCGGGGTTTGGCGAACGTTTCCCACGTGGGCGAACAACCCTACTCCAAAGGCATGATCGTCGCCCGCCTGAGGGAATACTGGAACGTGGAAATCGAAAGCGGGATCTAATTGATTTCGGCTTCCACCGCGTTTTCCGCAGGGGAAGGGTTGGCGCACGCCGGGTGCCCGCAGGTGGGGCAGTGACGCCATTGAGGATCCCAAGCGAGTCCGCCATGCGCGTGCGGCGCTCCGGGAGCGGGGGGGGCTTCGTCCGGATGATCGAGCTGATCCGTTCCAAACAGCGCCACCATCATTGCTTTTCCGACGATGTTCATCAGCATGCCGAAGAGAACCAAGCCGCACAACATGGTGGCAGCGGCGATCAGGCGTCCGCAAACGGTGACCGGATACATGTCGCCGTAACCGACGGTGGTTAGGGTGGTGATGCACCACCACATCGACTGCGGCACGGAACTGAAGGGTGTGTCCTTCACCCAATTGAGTTTGTCCCCGGCGCTTTCCGAAACCACGGTTTTGGTGTCCCCCGCCTGTGCCACCACCTCGGCATCCGGCACGGTGATTTCGAAACTGTGCTTTGCGGCGTTCCAGGATTTGACATCCCAAGTGCCGGCATAGGGGGATTCTCCGCTGATGGAGATCTTCAAACTCGGTTGTTCCTTGCTCAGATCGGCAGCCTCGAAGCGGAGGGTGTCGGCGTTCACTCGTTGGACAGTATCCAATTCGCCTTTGGTGTTTTCCGCATAAAAAATCAGGGTGCTGGAAATAATGATCACCGAGAACATGGCGAGCGAGTAGATCAGGAGATTGATGCGGAGCGGGCTGCGTCGCAGTTCCCCCTGCACGTCCGTGCTGATCTTGTCCACGGCTTCGCGTGCCAGCTTGAGAACCCGCAACACCCGCAGGACTCGGAGAACCCGCAGCATCCGAGCGGATTTCAGCGCGGTGATGTTCGCCACTTGGAAATAGCTTGGGACGATGGCCAGCAGGTCGATCAGTCCCCAGAAACTGAACACATAGCTCAATTTCCGGCGGGTGGTCAGCAGGTGTCCTAGATATTCAAGGGTGAAAATGACGGTGACTCCGATTTCGGACGCATGGAAAAAGCTGCGATAGGACAGGTGCAGACTGTCCACCGTGTCCAACGCGCTACACATCGTGGCGATGAAAATCACCAGACTTAGGAAGTTGTGGGTGATTTGATAGCTCTTGCAGCCTGGCTCATGAAACAGTCTGGAAAGCCAGCGTGGGCCGACCGGACTTGGGATTTTTTCAGATTCTTGGGAAGGAGCTGGTGATTCGTTCATGGTGCGTGAATCTGGCAGGAAGTGGTGGCGGCGGGACGCTAGGCCAGACGCGGGTAAATTGGCAATGGCTGAGTGATGCCGGTACGGATCGGAAGAATTCGAATAGCGAAGGCGCAAAGTTCGCAGAGGAACGCGAAGTTCAGATGCCTGGTTTTTGGGGTGAAGCGAAACGCGGAGACGGGGAGATCGCGGAGGGATACGCGGGGGAAGAGAGACTGGGGCACGGACCGCGAAACTTCATTTCGCCTGCGAAGCGAACTGCCCCAGAACAGCTCTGGAAAAGATTTTTTTCACCGCAAAGCCGCAAAGTTCGCCGAGGAACGCGAAGTTTGGATGCCTGGTTTTTGGGGTGAAGCGAAACGCGGAGACGGGGAGGTCGCGGAGGGATACGCGGGGGAAGAGAGTAACTCGGATGCTGGGTTTTTGGGAGCAAAACTCTTCCTCTTCACGGACCGCGAAACTTCATTTCGACCGCGAAGCGAACTGCCCCGGGACAGCACCGGAAAAAGAGTTGTTCACCGCGCAAGGCGCAAAGTTCGCCAAGGAGCGCAAAGTCAGATGCCTGTTTTAGGGTTAAGCGAAACGCGGAGACGGGGAGATCGCGGAGGGATACGCGGAGGGATACGCGGAGGGATACGCGGAGGGATACGCGGAGGGATACGCGGAGGGATACGCGGAGGGATACGCGGGGGAAGAGAGACCGGGGTGAAGTCAGATGCTGGGTTTTTGAGAGAAAACTCCCGTGCCGCTCTCTGCCGTTTTTCCTTTATAATCCGGAGCGGATTCGTTCATCATGCGAGCACCAATCCAACCCATCCGCCATGTCACGCCCCGTCACACTTTTTACCGGCCAATGGGCCGACCTCCCGCTCGCCGAACTCGCCCCGCTCGCTTATGAGATGGGTTACGATGGTCTCGAACTCGCCTGTTGGGGCGATCACTTCGATGTCGATGCCGCCGCTTCCAGTAAATCCTACGTGAAGGAGAAATGGGAGCTGCTCGCCGATCACGGACTGACCTGTTATGCGATTTCCAATCACCTCGTCGGCCAAGCGGTTTGCGATTTGATCGATGAACGCCATAAGGCAATCCTTTCGCCGGATGTCTGGGGCGATGGCGATCCCGAAGGTGTCCGCAAGCGCGCGGCGAAGAAGATGATCACCACCGGGAAGGCCGCCCGCGCGTTTTTCAATGCGAAGCCGGACCGCAACGGCAGGGATGAGTTTCCGGCCGTGGTCAATGGTTTCACCGGTTCCTCGATCTGGCATTCGATCTACGCCTTCCCGCCGACTTCGCAGGAGTATTATGAAAAGGGCTTCAAGGATTTCGCCAAGCGCTGGCTGCCGATCCTCGATGCGTTTGAAAAAGTGGACGTGAACTTCGCCCTCGAAGTCCACCCGACGGAAATCGCCTTCGACATTGCCTCAGCCCAACGCGCTCTCGCAGCTGTTGGAAACCACAAGCGTTTCGGCTTCAACTACGATCCATCCCATCTCGGCTATCAGGGCGTGGATTATGTGAAATTCATCCGCGATCTCGGCAGCCGCATCTATCACGTTCACATGAAGGACGTCTGGTGGAACCACGGTGATGGCACGGTCGGCGTTTTCGGCGGTCACACGAATTTCGGCGATGCCCGCCGTTTCTGGGACTTCCGGTCGCTGGGCCACGGCGATATCGAGTTCGAGGATATCATCGTCGCGCTCAACGATGTCGGTTACAAAGGTCCTCTTTCGGTCGAATGGGAAGACATCCGCATGGACCGCGTGCATGGTGGGGAAGAAGCGGCTGCTTTCGTCCGCAGCGTGGATTTCCCGACCAGCAACATCGCCTTCGACGCGGCGTTCGATAAGTCGAATCAATAGGTCGTATAAGTCCTATACGACCTATTTCTACTCCGCGGCCTTCACCTGGCGGAAAACCCACAGGCTGCCGATACTCACTGCGATGGCCAGCATGCCGAGCCTGTCGTAGTGCAGGAGCTGTCCGTTAGCTCCTTCCGCGACCACCATGCTGCCGAGACCGGTCGTAAGTCCGGATGCAAGATCCCGCGAGCAGGCCACCAGACTCATATAGGCACCGCGCCGGGCTGATGGGACGGCCATTGAAATCGTCGCTTGGGTCGGGATGAATCTGGCGCTGGCGAGCATGAAGAAGAACCCGGCGATGACCAGAACCTGCCACTCAGGACGTGGCCCCGAAGAGGTTAGCACGCGGATCACAATGCAGGCTCCGGCGACGAGAATGGCGTAGATCAGGAATTTTCCATGCTTGTCCGCCAGCCGACCCACCCGTGGGCCTGTGAAAACCGTGATGGCGCCGCCCACCATGTAGACGAGAAACAGATCCTTTTCGGCCATTCCCACATTCCTAACGAGAAATGGCGAGAGGAACGGGATGATCGTGAAATGCCCGAACACCACCGCCATCATCAACGCTAGGCCTTTCCACGCGTTCCCGTCCTTGACCAGAAGCAGGAAATCCCGAGCCGATCGAACCTCTCCATTTTCCAGATGACTCCGAACCGGCGGCAGGATTTGGAACAGGAGACTCCAAACCACCATCGCGATCACAGCGACCGCAAGAAACGGCGCTTCCCATCGCCACAGTTGCGCCAATTTCAAACCGAACGGAACGCCCAACGCCGCAGCCACGGAAAACGCCGTCATGATGATGCCCATGCCCCGTGCGCGGCGTTCGGGGGGCACCACATCGGAGACGATCGCCATGATCGTCGCGCCGCTCACCCCACCGAAGGCTCCGCAGATGGCCCGCGAAATCAAGAGCATCCCCCAAGTCGTTGACAGGCCGCAGGCCAGCGTCCCGAGCGTGAATCCCGCATAAACGAAAAGCAGCAGATGCCGGCGGTCGAAGCGATCGATGAAGGGGGCGCTGGCGAGGCCGACGATGCCCGCCGTCAACGCGAAAGAGGAAATCAAGCTGCCGAACTGTTGCGGGGAAATGACAAGCTGCCGCATCAACTGTGGTCCTAACGGCATCATGACCATGAAGTCCATGATCTGGGTGAACTGCACCGCAGCGAGGAGAAGCAGGAGTCGTTTTTCGGATAACAGCGGCTTTGCTGGAGTATTCAGTTCGTCGTTCGGAGATTTCATGGGTTTCAAATGCGGCGGCAGGCCAGTTTGTCGCATGGTTTTGAGATCCTGCAATCCGGCCCTGTGAGTTTCTCAGGGCTGAAGTTTTTGGAGGCACCACGAATCTGGCGAATCAGGCCTCAGTTTGAAACCGCCTCGAACGGTTGGTTGTCAGCGATTCCGCTGACGATATCCGCCAGATCGAGAGGGGAGCTCACGCAGGTAAAAGCGCCGGTTTCCTTTTGCTCGTCCTCGGTGCCGTAGCCCCAGAGAACTCCGATGGCGGTGACTCCATTCGCTTTGGCTCCGATCATGTCGTGCTCGCGATCGCCGATCATGACGGCATCCTGCGGCGCGATTTTCTCACGTTCCAGAAGGTGTGCGATGAGTTGGGCCTTGTTCGCTCGTGTGCCGTCCAACTCGCTGCCGTTCACCGTGGCGAAATACTTGCCCAGTCCGAAATGATCGATGATTGGCTGGGCGTAGACGGTGGCCTTGGAGGTCGCGACGTGCAGGGTGTGGCCGAGTTCGCGGAGCTCGATCAGGGTATTCTCGATGTCCGGATAGACCGAGTTTTCAAAAAGGCCGATGCTGCCGTAGCGCTCGCGGTAGGTCCGGACCGTGGGTTCAAAAAGGTCCGCATGTGCGCCGACCAGTTTCTTGAAACTTTCCAAAATCGGCGGACCGATGCACCAGAGCAGGTTTTCCGCCGGAGGAACGTTCAGGCCGTTTTCCGCGAGAGCGTATTGGATGGAAGTGATGATCCCCGGGCGGGAGTCGGTGAGCGTGCCGTCGAGGTCGAAGAGGAGATGCATGGGTGGCTTGACGGGATGCATGGATGAGCCATGCAATTTCCTCAAGCAATATTCCGCAGCAGGAAAACGGGAACGAATGGGAAGAATTTGAAACCGCCAAGACGCCGAGACGGAAGCGGAAGTCTTGTTTGTGATCCAATCCCTTTTGGGTGTCTTCGTTGCGCAATGAAGACACCCTGAAGGGATTGGACTACGAACGAAGAAGGCGGCGGACCCCGTGGAGAGATCCGCCGCCTTTTGATTGGGTTAGTTCGGGAACACCGAGAGGCGGACGAAGCGTGCGGGTTGGACGGTGGTCGGAGTGTAGGTCACCGAGGTGCCGTTATCGACGGCAGAACCGGTCACGTCGGTCCAATTGACGAGGTCCGTGGACGTTTCGACTTTGTAGGTTCCGGTGAACGAAACACTCTTCGGCCAGGTTACCGTGCCGCCCACCAGGACGGGATTCGGAGTGAAGGTGGATCCGGTCGCGCCGAAGAAGAATTCGACGCCGTTTCTCACTCCGTCGTTGTCGAAGTCGAGATCAGGTGTTTGTCCGCCCGCGTTCGCCGCTGCCCAAGTGTTGTATCCGCTGACAGGTGGTCCCGTTGTCACGCTGACCGTACCGGCGGTTCCCGAGAAGCGGGTGTCGTCGATGTTGGTGGCTCCGGAGCCGGTGGCACCCCAGGTTCCGGACGCTTGCTGGGCAGCTCCGAAGTATAAGGTATCCACCACTTCCGTGCCGGTTGGCGCGACCTTGCCACTGGTGATCACCAGTTTCCCGGTATCCGCGAGGGCCGTGCCATTCACTTCCACGATGCCGGCCGCAACGGTGGTGGTGCCGGTGTAGGTATTGGTACCCGAGAGGGTGGTGGTGCCGGAACCTTGGAAGGTCATGGCTCCGCTCGTGTTGATGGCAACGGGGATGCCCGTAACGGCTGTCGCCGCCGTCGCCGCTCCGCCGCCAACGAAGGTGGCGGTCAGGGTTTCCCCAGTCAGGTAGCCGACGCCGGGGTTGGTGATGGTGATGCTGGTCACCACGCCACCCGCAATGACGGCGTTACCGGTCGCACCGGTTCCACTCCCGCCGGAGAATTTTACAAACGGCACACCGATGTAGCCAGAGCCGCCGGACGGCACTGCGATGGATGTGCCGCTCATGCCGAATCCCGCAGGGACGGACAAAGCCTTGCCAATGGTGATCGCTGTGCCGTTGTTGTCGATGGTACCGCCACCGGCATAGACGTTCACGCTGTCGATGTTCGCACCGGTCAGGAAAGTGGCTCCTGAATTGGTGGTATGTGCCTTGAGCGTGCCGCCGTTGAAGTTAACGGCGGTGGTTTCTGCGGATTGGCCGGCCTAGATGATCGTAGTCGTCAAAGTGCCGCCGAGCAGGTTCACGATTCCTTGAACCCCGGCGGTGGTGCTGGCGTTCGCGAGAGTGATCCCGGTTCCCGCGCCCGTGACGTTCACGTTTCCTCCCGAGACATTGAGAACACAAAGCGCGGCGGCATTGGTGCCCCAGTTCATGTCGATCCGGGACGCGTTGACCGTGCCACCGGTGACATTGAGCAGACCCGAACTGGTGGCGCTTCCGCGTCCCATGGTGATCCAGCCGCTGGTGCTAACGGTACCCGCCGAAGATACGTCCATCACGCCGATGGTATCTGCGAGGCTGGCTCCAATGCCGATCTCATTGGCAACGAGCGTTCCTCCTGAACAACGGTAGTATCCATAGCCGCCGGCGTTCGAGCCGATGCGGAGGTTGTCGGCTCCGGCACCTTGGGTCATCAACAGGCTGCCTCCTGATTGATAGACCGCACCACCGCCGGTTCCCCCTCCCGCATCGCCGACGAACAGGTTAAAGCGGCTCGCCGCCGCACCGGGAAGGACATTGAGGACGGCTGGGGTGCTCGCCACTGTGCCCACCTTGAATTGTCCGTTGGTGCTATTGTTTCCCAGTGAACCGGAAAGGTTCAGGGCGCCGGCGTTCACGTTGAGCGGGCCGGTATTGGTATTGGGGCCAGAAAGCGTCCAAGTGCCTGTGCCGGCTTTTGTAATTGTGGTTACCCCATTGGGGCTATCCACCAGCCTTCCGGCGATTTCGCCATTGCCGGTGCCTGTCAGGGTGACCGTTCTACTGCCGCTGACCGGAACGGCAACGTCACTGGTGAACTTGAGCAGGCCGGTTCCGTTCTGGGTGAGGGTTACGCCGCCCGTGGTGCCGGTGAGCGTCAGGGCGCGGCTCGTGTTTTCGCCGGTGCCGGTATAGGTCAGGCCGATAGCGGTACCACCGGAGCCGATTTCGATCGCCCCAGTGCCGTTCAAGGCTGGAACGCTCAGCGTGGCGTTTCGGACGATGACTTTTCCTGTGGAAATGGCGGTGCCCGAAAGCGTGGTCGTTCCTGCCCCGGATTGGAACAGATCGCCGCTGCCGGAAACGCTGCCGAACGCCACCGCATCGCTGCGGTTGAAGTTCAAGATGCCATTGTTCACGACATTGCCGGTAATACTTCCAATGGTTGTTCCAACACCGATCTGAAGGGTGCCTCCACTGATGGTCGTGCCCCCGCCGTAGGTATTCGCTCCGGTAAGAAGAAGCGTGCCCGAGCCGGTTTTAGTTAGGTTGCTGCTGGAGGTGCCATCGGCGATGATCGAGCTGATGGACATTTCCGGGCCGGTGACGCTCAATGCGTCGCCGATATTGAACGCCCGGTTGCCGTTCAGGTTCAGGGTGCCCACTGAAATGCCGACGCCGGCGTTCTCATTTGTCAGCGCGGATTCGAAGGCGACGTCACCGCCGAGATCCAAGGTGCCGCTGGTGCCAATGATCGAGCCTCCTCCATTCCCTGCTCCGTTGAAGGTGAGGGTGGAGATTTTCTGGGTCGTGGCGTTGAGATTGAACTGGGCGTTGTTCGATAGGACCATCGGCGTGCCGGTAGCACCGTTGAAAACATTGTTCACGGTGGTGGCGAGAGCTAGCTGGGTGATGTAGGTGGTGCCGGTGTAGGTGTTCGCCGCGCCGAGGGTCAGCGTGCCGGGGCCGGCCTTGGTCAAGCCCCCGCCTGCGGTGACGCTGATCGGGGAATTGATCGTGATACTGCCTCCGGATTGGGAAGTCCGGATCACGGCCTCGCCATTCCCGAACGCCACAGCATCGAAGCCGGAAATCGTCGAGTTGAACGCTGCGGTTCCGATCAGGCCGCTGGCCATAGCGCTGGTCAGTGAGCCGCTGGAAATCGTCAGGGTTGCGCCTGGATTTCCTGTAATGGTTTGGCCCGCAGTCGGCGCGAGCACGAGGGCGTTCAATGTCGCACTGGAAAGGCCGGTTTCCGAGACGTTCGCGCTCTTGACGTTGGTTCCCGACGCCGCACCGGCAATCGTGCCGGCCGCGTCGTATTCAGCTGCCAGCAACGGCCGCAAGCTGCCCAAACTGGTGTCATAGGTCACCAGTTCAAGACCTGCGGTTCCGGCTGCCGACGGATTTCCCGCCAGCCATGGAACGATGCCGAGATTCGTGACGGAGCCCAATCCGGAGGGAGCGCCTCCAGCGCCTACGAGATTCGCTCCGCTGGGCGGAGTCGTTAGCGAGATTTTGCTCGCGGACAAATTCAGCTGTCCGAGGCTGCTGCCGATCAGGAGGCCGGCGCCAAGGTTGGTGCGGTTGAGCGAACTGGCCGCCAGCGTGGTGACGGCAGTGCCGCTGGTGGTGAGGGTGATGGTGTTGTTGCCTCCGGCGATTTCCAGCACGCCGATGGTTTCAGTCGTGTCCGCGGCGTTGCCGGTCAGCGCGATGGAGCTGTTGTTGCGCATCGAGAGCGTCCCGGTGTCCTTGAACTTATCGACAATCCCAGAGGCATAGCTGGCGGTGAGGACGCTGTTGCAGAGGTTGATGCCGGAAGAACCGGAAATGGAGCTGGTCGCGTTCGCCGTCAGCGTCAGACCGGCGTTGAAAAGTGTGGTTGCACCGCTGTAGGTGTTCGCTGCGCCCAAGGTGAGGAGCGGGTTGCCGGGCGCTTGGACAATCAGCCCGCCAACTCCGGAAATGACGCCGTTAATCGCGCCGTTGCGGGCGGTCGCCCAGTTATACCAGTCTCGCATGCCCACCGTGAGATCGCTGTTCAATGTGACTCCTCCGGTGACGATTCCGCCGTTGCCATTGCCGAAGTTCAGGATGTTGCCCGCATTGGTCACGGTGACGTTGTTCGCCATGGCGTTGGTGCCGTTGTTAACCGACATTCCGCCGTTGCCGTTCAAGGTAATCGGGATTCCTGAAGGTAACACGTTGTTAACGTTGTATTCCAGCAGGCCGCCGCTCTGCATCGTGAGTGTGCCCGTGAAACCGGAGGCCACGTTCGCGGAGTTTAGGACCAGGACGCCGGAATTCGCGCCACTGACATCCAGCGATCCGTTCCCTGTCACTGTCAATGCGCCGCTGCCGCCCAATGTGGCGGCAGTGTTGAAGGCGAATGTGAAGTTGGTGATCAAGGGGCTGTTCACGTTGATCGTACTGGCCCCGGCGACGGTGACCACGTGGGTGTCGGTGATGGACGCTCCGAGATTCGCCTTCAGGGTGGTGCCGCTCAGCGAGACCGTGGCTCCCGTGGCTCCGAGATTGGTGTCCAGACCGATCGCCACCGTGCCACCGCTGAATGTGTTGGCACCGGTGTAGGTATTCACCCCCGCCAGAGTCAGGGTGCCGGCGGTTGACTTGTTCAGACCGAAGGTCGCGCCGCTAATGACGCCATTCAGGGTCACGTTACCGCTGCTTGTATCGATCGATTGAGTCGCCGAGAGTGCCAGCGAGTTCGTGATCGTCTGGAGGCTGCTGCTGTTATTGGTGATCCCGCCGCTCAGCGTGAAAGAATTGCCCAGAAGGGTAAAAGCCGGAGCGCCGGATTTGAATGTCAAACCGGCATAGGTGAAGGCGTTGTTGTCGTTGATGAGCGACGTCACTGTGGAAGTCCCGAAATAGAGACTGTCCGTGCTCGCCACATTACTGGAAGCCGCGCCGGGAACCTGCCCGGGCGTCCAATTGATTCCACTGAAATTCGCGGATGCAGGAGTGGTGGACCATGATTGATCAGCCGCTTGGGTCGACTGGAATCCGAGTCCCGCCATGACGAGACTGAATGAGAAAACGACGCGTGTCGGAATAGAGAACAACAGGGTTTGGCTTTTGGGTTTCATACAATAAGACAGTACGGGTTTTTTGGAGAGTGGTAATCCTTACCTTATCTCGGGAAAATCACCTTGAAAGTTTTATTATTGCCACAAACGGGGAAAAATCCGGGGCGATTTCAGGACTCCTCATAACCCGCATGGACGTCTCGTCCATGCGTGTTGACGAGACGTCCCCACCCCCTATTGGTGGGGGCTGTTTTTACGCTCATCCACAGCCGTGCGTGCGACCTCAAACTGAAATCGCGAGGCTTCGTAACGGAGCAAACTGCTGACTGGAGAGCCGGATGCGGGAGATCCGCAAGCCCGGTTCGCCAGTTCGCCACTAACTAGAACGTCCTTCACCGTTCGCTCACAACCGGCTGGCCTTTCAGCAGGCCGGAGTAATCGATGAGGATGTTCTGGGCCTCGCGGAGAATGATATCGTTTGCTGCGACCGAGGTGGTTTCGGGAGCTTGATCTTCATCGTCGGCGTCCGGATCGGCGGTTGTTTTTTTCGCAGTCACGAGGTCTCCCAGGCCGGGCTTGGAAAGGTTTTTCAGCGTGACTTCATAGGTCGCTGGCGGCGGAGTCGCACGGGCGAGGCGTTCTTTTTTTGCGGTTTCGATTCGTGCATCGAGCTCGGCTTTTTCTTTGAGCCGTTTTGCCTCGTTGAGCGAGATCGTCTTGTCCTTGCGGAGTTTTTCAAAGCGCTCGACGTCTGATTTTAAATCAGCGAAGTCCGGGTCTTTGCTGATCCGATCGGTCGAGCGGGTGCGGAGGGATTCGATGGAGGCGGTGACGCGATTGGCGGCAGTGTATTTCGCACTGGCGATGGTGTCCCATGGCAGCGGGTTGCCGAGATCGGACTCGCCGATTTCCGGGAGGTCGGTGAGGGAGGGGATGACGATGTCCGCCTTCACACCTTCGAGCTGGGTGGACTTGCCGCTGGGACGATAGAATTTGCTAATCGTCACTTTCAGTGCGCCCGGGTCCGAATGGGGAACCATGCCTTGGCCTTGCATCACGCGGTCGAGAGGAACGATGGTTTGGACGGTGCCTTTTCCAAAGGTGGAGGTATCTCCGACAATAACAGCGCGGCCGTAATCCTGCAGGGCTCCTGCCAGAATCTCGGATGCTGAGGCACTGAGCCGGCTGGTGAGGACGACCAATGGACCGTCGTAGGAAACCTTGCCATCGTGATCGATGCCGACTTCCACGTCGCCTTTCATGCTGCGGGTTTGCACGACCGGGCCTGATGGGATGAAAAGCCCTGTTAGGCTGATGGCTTCCTGCAGCGAGCCGCCGCCATTGCGCCTGAGGTCCAGGATGATGCCTGTCACATTTTCGGCTTTCAGCTTTTCGATGAGTTTGGACACGTCCGCGGTGGCGGAGGTGGGTCCGCTTTTCGCATTTCCCTCGCCTGCATAAAAGGCCGGGAGATCGATCACGCCGAGCCGCTTGGTGCTGTCACCTGCGGGGAAATCGATGATCTTGGCCTTGGCCTGCTGGTCCTCGAGTTTGATTTCCTCCCGCACGATCATGATGGATTTCCGTGCGCTGGAATCGGTGGAATTGGCGGGAATGATATTCAGATAGACGTTGGTTCCTTTTTTGCCGCGAATGAGCTCGACGGCTTGTGAGAGTGGCATGTCCACCAGATCGGTGAATTCAGCGCCTTCTTTCTGTGAGACCCCGACGATGCGGTCGCCCGCTTTCAGCTGTCCGCTGCGCGCGGCGGGACCACCGGGGACCAGTTCCGTGATTTTGCAATAGCCGTCCTGAGCGTGGAGGGTCGCGCCGATGCCGACGAGCGAGAGGTTCATGGAGATCTCGAAACTCTTCATTTGTTGGGCGCCCATGTAGTCCGAGTGTGGATCATAGACTTGGGCGAGCGCTTCCAGATAGAGTTCCAGAACTGCGCCGTCGTTGAGTTTCCGCATGGTGTCGGTGACTCGGGACGTGCGGCGGTCGAGGGTTTTGGCAATTTCCTCGTCCTTTTTACCTGCCAGTTTTTCCTGGAGATATTCCGAGCGGAGTTGCTGTTTCCAGAGATCCTTGGCGGCTGCGAGATCGGCCGGACGCGGGGCTTTTTTGCGATCGTAGGAAAAGGTTTCGTCGGAGGTGAATTCAAACGGCCCGCTTTTCAAGGTGTTCGATACGAGCTCCACCCGTTGATCGAGCCGCTCAAGATAGCGTTTGAAAACAAGCTGCGCGAGGCGGGTGTCGCCTTGTTCGCGGGTGGCTTCGGCGAGTGTGGGCTTGAACTTGATGAATTCGTCGAGATCGCTCTTCAGGAAAAGCATGTGATTCCCGTCCAGCGAATCGAGGAAACGGTCGAAAAATTTGTTCGCCAGCTCGTCGTTGAGCTCCTGATGGGCAAACTGCGAACTTTCCAGAATCTTGGAGGTCAGCGTCGTGATCGCCGCATCGGTTGCCTTCGCGTCGAGCGGTTCCGAATTCTTGAAGCCGAACGCGAAAGCGCTGGCGACCAAGGACGCGCTGATCGAGGCGGCTGGAATGATGACTTTATAGGGATGTTTCATGGAAATTTGCGGGTGAGCGGGAAACGGGAGTGAATCACTACTGCTCAACAAAACGACACCAAACTGCGGAACCGTCTTGGATCTTGAAAAGTTTACCCCGCTTGCCTGACTCCGCAAAAATTGCGATTTCTGGATTCTTCACTGGCAACCCGGCGGGCTTCATGCTGTTTTCCCGGCGTGACTGCCGTAACGAACATTTCCACCTACCGCTTCGCCGAACTCAATGGCCTCAAGGAGTTACGCGAGGATCTCATCACGAATTGCAAGGCATGGGAGCTGAAGGGGACGATCCTGCTGAGTACCGAGGGCATCAATCTCTTCGTCGCCGGCGCTGCTGAATCGATCGATTTGTTGCTGGAAAAACTCCGCGCGATCCCTGGTTTGGAAGGGCTGGAGCCGAAGGTGAGCCTCAGCGAGACGCAGCCGTTCAACCGGATGCTGGTGCGTTTGAAAAAGGAAATCATCTCGTTCGGCGTCGAGGCGGTGCGTCCGGCCAATTACACCTCGCCGAAACTTGCGGCCAGGGAACTGAAGCGCTGGCTGGACGAAGGCCGCCCGGTCACCTTGCTCGACACGCGCAACGACTACGAGGTCCAGCTCGGCACTTTCAAAAACGCGATCATTCCCAACATCAACACCTTCCGCGAATTTCCCGCTGCGGTGAGAAAACTGCCGGACGAACTCAAGGATCAGCCTGTCGTCATGTTCTGCACCGGCGGCATCCGCTGCGAGAAGGCCGGACCGTTCATGGAGCTGGAAGGTTTTAATAACATCTACCAACTCGACGGCGGTATCCTGAAATACTTCGAGGAGTGCGGCGGCGATCACTACGACGGCGAATGTTTCGTCTTCGACCAGCGCGTGGGGGTCGATCCCGGGCTGCGTGAATCGGACTATGCCGTTTGTTTCGCCTGCCAGGCACCACTGGATTCCACCGATCAGGAAGATCCGCGTTATGTCCACGGCGTGAGCTGCCCGCATTGTTTCGTGAGCGAACCTGCCCGCATGGCGGAGCGGATCGCCGCATTGCAGGGGGCGATTTTCAAGGCGACGAATCCACTGCCGGGTTCGATCCCGACAGAAAACCGCCGTCCGGTGAATGTCCCGGCGGCGTATGATGGATATGAATTGCTCGATGCCTTGTGTGGCATTTTTCCGCAGGTGCCCCGTGAGGAATGGGAAGCCCGTTGCGACGCCGGCCGCTTTGTGAACTACGGCGGAACCGTCCGTGGAAAAAATCACGTGGTGCGCGGCGGCGAGCGCGTGGTGCAGATTTTCCCGCCGGATGTCGAACCTCCGGTTTCTGCGGAGATCCAAGTGCTGCATGAGGACGAGGCGATCCTGCTGGTCCACAAACCCGCGCCTCTGCCGATGCATGCGAGTGGTCGGTTCCACCGGAACACGCTGCAACACATTCTCAACGACGTTTACGCGCCGAAGTATCCGCGTCCGGTGCATCGGTTGGATGCGAACACGTCGGGCTTGGTCCTTTTCGCCCGCACCCGCCATTTCAGCCGCTTGTTGCAGCGCCAATTCATCGAAGGCACGGTGGACAAGCGCTATCTTGTCAGGGCGCTCGGCCATCCCGAACAGGATACGTTTTTCTCCGAATCCGCGATTTCCTCCGAGCCGGATGTGATGGGCACGCGGAAAATCGATGAGGTGGATGGCCTTGCCTCACGCACTGATTTCACTGTGATCGAGCGCTGCGCGGACGGGACGACTTTGATGGAAGCGAAACTCGGAACCGGACGCACCAACCAGATCCGCATCCATCTTTGGGAACTCGGAATGCCTGTCGTCGGTGATCCGGCGTATCTTCCGAATCAACAGATCGGCGATACGCAAACGCTCTCTCCCGATGCTCCACCGCTCCAGCTTCACGCATGGAAACTTTCCTTCCAACATCCGTTGAGTGGCGCGGCCATGAGCTTCGAGACGGCGCGTCCGGAGTGGTCTCGCTAGAAATTACTTGATGATGTTGATCGAGGAAACCCGTTCAACATTGTCCCGTTCGGAAACAACCACCGTTAGCACGCCATTGGCGGAATCCGCGGCGACTTCGGTTTTTTGAGAATCGTGGGCGGTGACGCGCCAGTTGGTGAAGCCTTCCACGCTTCCGCCGTTTTCACGAAACGAGACGGCGAACTGGGTGATGAAGCCGGTGACGAATTTCTGTTTTTCCACTCCCGAGGTCAGGGCCACGTAAGAGGCTCCAAGGTTTTCGCCCAAGGAGGTGAACACCGGCCAGTCGATCTTTTCGGCGACTGCCGAGTCACCGCGAGCGAGCGATTCGAAGGTGCTCCTTGCGAAGTTGACATCTCCGGCGGTCGCCACTTCGAGCTTTGCGTCCGCGATTTTTTGTTTGGTTTCCCGGCAATTGGAAAGAAGCAGCGGCGTGGCAAGGAGGGCGACAAGATAGATAGCTTTCATGGTACCACCCTTATTGCAGAATGCATGCCTAGGGATTTTCCTTATAGGTCCAACGGGTGAAACGTCGGGCGTTCCGCATTATGCGTTGTGATCGTGCAAATTGCTCTTGCTGGTGTTTGGTTAGGGCGGGCGATTTTCGTGCAGATCCGGTGTGCGGACCGGTTTGAGCGGCGCAGTCTGCACGTCATTCCGCGATGGATTAGACAACTGATGGGTTTTCAACACAGGCAGTCAGCGGATTGGATCCCATGGCACAGATGTTGCAAAGGGGATCACATGGACAAGCCATCCGAAAACATGATCACCAGTCTCGAGCAGCTCTACTTCGACCAAATCTGCGATTTGTATAGTGCCGAAATGCAGCTTTTGGGGATGCTCCCGCAAATGGCGGCGCATGCCACCGGCCGGGAGCTGCGCAATGCTTTCAACGATCATTTGCAGGAAACCCACACCCACTGCGCCCGATTGGGAATCATCAGTGAACGACATGGAATCCCCCATCAGACGATGGCTTGTGATGCGATGCGCGGCTTGCTGCGCCAAGTCATGAAATACCTCACTCGAACTGTTCCAGGCGATGTCCGCGATGCGGTGTTGATCGCGTCCGGCAATCGGATCGAGCACTATCAGATCGCTGGTTATGGGGTGGCGAGGGCGTTTGCGGATTGCCTTGGGTTTGCGCACGACGCGAGCCTTTTGAGCGAAACTTTGGCAGAAGAAGCTGCTGCCGATGCGGTGATCACCAAAATCGCCACGGGGGGATTGTTTCGCTACGGAGTGAATGAGGCAGCGTCTTTCGTGTGATGCCGGTCATTGAATCAAACTGTTGGGCTGCTTGTCGGAATTGATGACTGTGTTTTTCGCCGCGCGCACCGTAGGCCTCGACGCTGTCCGGAGTTCCAGCCTTCAGCTTGTCTTTGGAAAAGCATGGTAAACCATGAACTTCGGGCAGTCTCCAGACGAGCGGACGCATTCGAGTTTTGACAATGATTTCTGGCAAATGGGATAAAAAACAGCCACCCGAAAACATCGGATGGCTGTTTGATTTCTTTCCGAGAGATCAGTCAAATCGAGTCGGCGATTTCATCCTTCACTTCATCTGCGACCTGTTGGGCATTGCCGTTGTGTTTGAACAATGAATAGGCCCCGAACGCGAGGAGGCCGAGGACGACCGCCCCACCAACCAAACCTGCGCACTGGCTTTGTGGTTGGCCGCGGAAATTCCGCAGGCGGTTTGCTGCATAAGCCCCGCCTGCCGCGAGTTGTTGTTTCGCCTGGCCGGCAAGTTCCCGCGCGCTGTTGGGCAATGTTTCCTTGGTGGTGTGACTCAATAGGTTTCCAATGTCGTCACGCAGGTGGTTCACATCCTGGCGAACGCGCTTCAGAAGTCCTGTCGCACGACGGTCCTTGATTAATAATGAGTTCATTGAATTTTGGTTTGAGGGAAATGGTTGAAGACGATTTTTATGGGGTATTTCCGCGCATTGCTCTCGCTACGGCGGATATGATCAGAAGCGCGAGGAAAACGAAAAAGAGGACTTTTGCGATGCCTACGGCTGCTCCAGCGACGCCTCCAAAGCCGAGAATGCCGGCGATGATGGCTAGAATGAGAAATGTGACTGCCCAGCTTAACATGATTTTGATTTTCTTCACCGGTGGTTGTCTGACCCTGGAGGGAACCCGGCATATTCTCCCCAGTGGTTTGATGAAAATCTATCGCTCGAGAGCGGTTTCAAATGTCAGAAGCGCTGCCTTCAGCTCTTCGGAGACTTCGGAAAGGATTGCGGCGTGGGTGGAATCAAGATGGCCGTGATCAAGGGCGCTTTGAATGGTGTTCGCTAGGACGGTTTCGCCTCGCACGCATTCGGCAAGCGTTGCCTTGAACTCCTCGTCGGTCATCGTTGCCCGCACACGGATCCACCAACGGTGAACTGCGGCTTCGGGGCTGCCCTCCACATCGGGCTTTTCGCCCTGCCTCGTGATCAGCGTAGCGACATGTTCGACGATTGTTTTACGGCGTTCGGCGATTTCCAAAAACGCTGCCCGGAGACCCTGATTTTCGACAACGGCGGCGGCCTGTTGGTAGCCGTCGTAGGAATCGACGTAACGGGTGAGCACAGTTTGTAACTCTGCGGCATCCGTAATCCGGGTTTCTTCTGCGGTAGGCATGTGAGTCCTTTCGCAGGAAGGATACCAAGGCCGGAGTGGTGTGTAACTCGCTGAAAAACAACGGCGTGTCACCCGGGAACCGCGCTTGCACGGTGCTTCATGGGGTGCAAGATCGAGATAACACGTGCAAATTGCACGTGGGTATTTGTTAGGCGACTGCTTCCAGAATACGCGCGGCCACTTCGTCGAGGGTGCCGTTTGAATCGATCACTCGCGCAAATTGCTCGTCCTTGAGAGAGAGGAAAATTTCCCGGCAGCGTTCGAGGTTTTCCCGTTTCTCAAATTCGTTCGCCGTATCGCCGCGCGAGCCGATGCGTTGCAGTGCGGTGTCCACTTCGAGATCCAGGATGAGCAGTAAATCCGGCACCGGCGCGAACGCCTCGTTTTTCTGCCGGATCTCCACCGGATTAAACCCCCGCGCGCCTTGATAAGCCATCATGGAGAAATAGTAGCGATCCAGAATCACGACTTTTCCGGCGGCCAACGCAGGCGCGATGACTTCGTCCACGTGCTGGCGGCGGTCGTTAAGGAAATATTCCACCTCGTCCTCAGGCGAAAGCCGTCCGGTGAAAGCCGACTCACGCAGCTTTTTCCCCCACGGACCATCAGTCGGCTCACGGCTCAGGACGACTTCGCGGCCTTGGCTGATGAACCATTCGCCGAGGCGGCGTGCTTGAGTGGATTTTCCGGTGCCGTCGATTCCCTCGAGGACGATGAAGAGACCTTTGGGCATGGAATTAGAGATAGCGGTTTTTGAGGTGAGCGAGATACGCATCGGGCGATGGCGCGCTGCCGGTCGCTTGACGGATGAGGTCGGATGGATCGAGCGTTCCGCCGTGGGCGTGGACGTTTTTCCTCAACCAAGCGAGCAACGGCTGATAATCGGCCTTGTCGATGGCGGCGGCGATGGTCGTGTCTTTTCTCGCAGCGGCGAAAAGCTGTGCTGAGTTGATATTTCCAAGCGTGTAGGTGGAGAAATAACCGAGTCCGCCCATCGCCCAGTGGATGTCCTGAAGGCAGCCATGGCGGTCGTCCTCAGGTGCGAATCCGAACAACTCGCGAAAGCTTTCGTTCCAAGCGGCAGGCACATCGGCGACAGCGAGGCTGCCATTCACCATCCGGCGTTCGAGCCCGAAACGGAGGATGATATGTAAATCGTAGGTCGCTTCATCCGCCTCCACACGGATCTGGGAAAACTCGGCGCGCCAGAGGTAGGCGAGGAATTTCTCCAGCGGGAAATCCGCCAGTTGCGGGAAACATTCCTGGGCGGCCGGATACCAATGGTCCCAAAATGCCTGCGAGCGTCCCACGTGATTTTCCCACAGCCGCGATTGGGATTCGTGGATGCCGAGTGAGACCGCGCTGCCGGAAGGAAGGCCGAAGTCGTCGGCGGGCAGACCTTGTTCGTAGAGTCCGTGACCCGCTTCATGCAGCACGCCGAAGAGCGAGGAGGTGAAATCTGACTCCATGTAGCGCGTCGTCAGCCGAACGTCGCGCGGGCCGAGCGTGGTGCAAAACGGATGGGCCGTGGTGTCGATCCGACCGGCCTCGAAATCAAAGCCGATCGCTGCGGCCACCTGTGCGTTGAAGCGCTTCTGGGCCTCGATTGGGTAAGGGCCGGCGGGAAGGCCCGGTGTGCGGGCGGCGGAAGATTCCACGGCTTGTTTCGCGATTTCACGCAGCGCGGGTTTCATCTCATCGAACAACTTCGCGACCGCCGCCGTCGAGGTCCGGCGTTCATAGCCATCGAGCAGGGCGTCGTAGGGCTCGTCCTGATAGCCCCAAAGTTCGGCCTTTTCGCGGGAAATGGCTAACAAAGTTTCCAGATGCGGGGCGAAACCGGCGAAGTCGGATTTTTCACGGGCGGCGATCCATGCGTGTTTCGCCATCGAGCAAGCCACTGATTCGCGCGCCACGAGTTCCACGGTGAGCTTGTTGGAGCGGTCGAACTCACGCCGGATTTCACGCAGATTCGCAGTGAGTTTTGGGTCGGCTCCGGTGTCTGCGGCTTCCGCTTTTTCGAGCGCGCGTTTCCATGCGTCCGAAGTTGCCAGCTCATGAGCCCGCGAGGAAAGCCAGGAAAGTTGTGCCGCGCGATGTTCCGCAGCAGCGGCGGGCAGATAGGTTTCCTGATCCCAGCCGAGGACGGAGGCGGACGACTGGATGACCGCGTGTTCACGGACTTTTTCGAAAATCGACATGCGGGTTTCTGAATGAAACCCGGCGACAGGCAAAGGCGGAAAATTTCAAAAAGCTGAGTTCAACGCGAGAAGCGGCGGTGCACATCCGGCGGACAGAATGTCCGCGGCACATAGCGCTCAGAATGAACGCGCCCCTTTGGCCGAGATGCCCAGACAGGAATGTCCGGGCTACGGCGGAGCGACGTAACACAGACATTCCTGTCTGTTCTTTCACAAGCCTCAGCAAGTTGCCCAGAAAGGAATGTCCGGGCTACGGC
>JBDSZP010000153.1:0-30244 GCA_039925065.1 Luteolibacter sp. | reverse complement strand
GTCCGCCCCCACGGAAACCCTTGTCAAATCCACTCCAAAGAACCAAAACCAAACCAAGCGCCGGGTGTCATGAATCCTGACGCAACGACCTACCCCCTCCGGTGTCATTTATCATTGGCGCAATACGCAGAATCCAACCGCGATAAACGTCGCCGCGGAGTTGATGCCGGAACGGGATGCTAGCTGTTGGAGCATTCCGGGGATGGGCAAACATGCCAACCCCGCACATCCATCAATAGTGCTGCCTCCCAGGCAACCGCATATACTCGACCCCCAACTCCAAGGCCTCCTCACGGCACAGCTCTCCGGACGGTATCATCCGTTGCTCGGCCGGCAGGTTCATTTGTCGGAAAAACTCCGTATCGTCAAAGCCGATGGCCGCCGCGTCCTCAATGCGGAAACCATAGTAAATCCGCTCGATCCTCGCCCAGTGAATCGCGCCAAGGCACATCGGGCATGGCTGGCCCGTCGTGTGAATCTCACAGCCTGCCAGAGAAAATGTCCCCAGTTTCGCGCAGGCATCACGGATCGCCATTACTTCACCATGCGCCGTCGGATCACTGGTTCCTATCACCCGGTTCCATCCTTCTCCAACAATCACTCCCTCCCGGACGACCACGGCGCCAAATGGCCCGCCCGCACCTTGACTCATCCCCTCACGGGCGAGCTCGATCGCCCGACGCATAAAAATTTCGCGGCCTGTCATTTGTCTAAATATCCCGTAATATCAGCATATTACGATCCTAAAACTGGCTAAAATTCCAAAAATGTGGCCAAAATACCTATCAGAGTGCCGAATTGATCACTCGCCAATTCGAAAAAAGTCATGCAACTATTGACCGAATCATCAATACCAACATGTCCACGACAACTGATTTTTCCCCCGACACCAAAAATCGCAAGCATTCTGCGGAGGCAATCAACCGGGCAATGGCGCGTTTTCCGCTTCTTCTCGAAATTCTGGGAGAGCTGAGCACCGCTTCGATTCCCTACCCCGGCGATGACGATTTACGCCACGGCTGCGACCGGACGCTCACCGCCATGCTGTCGGAGCTTGCACGGATCGAGCCAGCACCACCCGGCAAAATATCCAGAGCCGAAGAGATCGCCCATCTTTGGCTCAAGGGGGAAAAAGTCATCCGCCTCATCGATGCGGACAAACTTCAGCGCATTCATCAGTTCATTGATCGGATTCTAGGCACGGGACATCTGTGAAATCTTGAAATCATCGGATTCGACTCATCAACGCCCAGCCTCCCGTCACTTCGGGAGCCGGGCGTTTTTCATTCCGCCGATTCCGCTGGCTACAGAATTTCACTGACGTAGGGCGGGTTGCTATTCTAAAGATGGGCGGTTCCCACTCATTTCAAATCCAGTGTCCAGCCGCTTTTCTGATCCCCCCGACTCCATCAGCATTCCTTCTTCAGGAAAAGCCGTGTGGGTGGAGAGGCTGTTGTGGGTTTTCATGCTCTCATTTTCACTGGATTACCTCGCCCCCGAATCCCGCCAGGGCGGCGGCGGCGCGGGTATCGATCAGTTGCTCTTCCTCGCCCTTTGCGTGAGCTCATCCATGGCCATCCTGGCATTGGGTTGGCGGTATTTGGTCGTTCGGCCCGGCGCCTGGCTGATCTATCTATGGGCGGGATTTATTCTCTATCTGATGGTGAACTCGCTCGCCCAGGGCGTGCCGGTCGGCCGATCCCTGCGGGTGATCCTGCCATTTGTATTCTGCCTCTTCGGTATCATGAACGCCCACATCGCAGGCTGCATGGGCATCCGGCCGTCGCGTATCGTGCGACCGGTTTTTGTTGCCGCATGCATCAATGTCCCGTGGCGGATTTTCCAAGGCCTTTTCATTCAGGGGCTCGATGTGGAAACCGTGAGATTTGAGATTCAAAGCCCCGGATCCAACTGGCTGGCCACCTTCATTCCCTGTGCGTTGCTGCTCCGCGGAAGATTCCACTGGAGTCTGCTCATCGCATGCGGAGTTCTTTTCTCCGGCATCTTCATCACGGTTACCCGCTCGATGTTGTTTCCGGTGTTCGCCTCATGCCTCGCAGCAGGAATTTGTTATCTGTTGGGCGTGAAATGGAAGATCTACAAATGGTCCGGTCTCGGACAAAGGCTGTTGCCAGTGGCCCTTGCGGGGGGCTTCATGCTGCTGGCCGTCGCCTTTGCCGCCATCGCACTGCCCCATGTCGTGCAGCGCTGGACCGACCGGCTCTTCCATGATCCCATCAGCCGCAACATGACCGCGGACGTTTCCTACCTCACACGCCGGGCCGAAGCTGACGGGATTTGGAAGAATTTGGAATCCGATCCAGCCCACTTCATCAATGGCCGTGGCGTGGGAGCATCCTACAATTGGGACCTCGCCTACATGCCGGAAATCAGTCTGGTCATCCCGACCGAGGGAGAACCGTTAGGAACCGACATGTGGTTCGCCGGTCACTCCACGTGGACTTACGCGTTGTTTTCCGGAGGAATCATCGGCGAGTTAGGAATGATCGCATTTTTCGTTTCCATCATGGTCATCAGCCTGCGCGCGGCGAAGGCGAACACAAATCCCAGCCCCGATCAATGGCTCGCTTTCCTGCCCTTCATTGTCATTTTCAGCCTGTTGAGCGAGACCCTCACTTCGAATCCACTCCACGAACGACTGGCCGGCATGTTGATCGGAATGATGGCAGGGCTTTCACAATCGTTCTTCGTGCGTGCATCGTGGATTCATACCGTCCTTCGATCGGATTCAGATGCTGTCCGATAAGGGGAAGATATATGATTTGAATGGCACGTAGTTAAGGCCCATATCGTTTCGGGTGACAGAATGTCACCCTGACTCAGTTGACAGGATGTCAACGCTCCCTGCGGCCATCATGGCCAAAGGAGCGCGTTCATTCTGAGCGCTACGTGCAGCGGACATTCTGTCCGCAGTTTCCCAAATCTTCCTTAACTACGTGCCATTCGTATATGATTTGTTTACTCCGGCTCCTCATGCCCGAGTGAGCCATGCAGCGTTCCCTTTTTAAACTCCCGGCCACGCAGCCATAGGAAAATCACCGGGGTGACGATCAGGATGTGAAGCAAACTGGAAATCATGCCGCCGATGACCGGTGTGGCTAACGGCTTCATGATTTCCGCACCCTGGCGGTGGCTCCACATGATGGGCAGGAGGCTGCAAACGATGGTCGCCACGGTCATGACCTTCGGTCGCAGGCGGAGGCGGGCACCGTCCTTCACGGCTTGGACGAGGTCTTCGTAGGTGAACGCCGCGCCCTTTTCGGCGAGGCGCGCTTTCACGGTTTCCTCCAGATAGACCACCATGACGACGCCGGTTTGCACGGCGGTGCCGAAGAGTGCGATGTAGCCGACCCACACGGCGCCGTTGAAATTGTAACCCAACAGCTTTTGCAGAAGCACCCCACCGCTCAGGGCGAAGGGCACGGCAAGCATGACGTGGGCGGCTTCCAGCGCGCTGTGATAGACGAAGTAAAGCAGCACGAAAATGACCAACAGCACGATGGGAAAAACAACCTCCATGGTTTTCACAAAGCGCCGTTGGTTTTCGAACTCACCGGTCATCTTGTAGGTCATGCCTTCCCAGTTGACGGTCTTGAGCTTCTGTTCGACCTCCTGCACAAAGCCCCCGAGGTCGCGGTCCTGGACGTTGGCCTGCACATAGGAACGCAGCAGTCCGTTTTCCGAAGCAATTTCGTTAGCTCCGATCTCGCGGGTGATTTTCGCCACCATGCCGAGGGGAATATATGGAACCATCGGGCCTCCAGCTCCCCCACCCTGCTGGCTGGCGGGATTCATGCCCGGCTTGGCGGCGATGAGAATGCGGCCGAGTTCCTCGATGTCGTCGCGTTCGCTCCGCTGAACGCGGATCTGGATCGGAAAACGCTCGCGGCCTTCGATGGTGGTGCTGACGTTTTTCCCACCGATGGAAATTTCCACGGCGTCCAACACATCCTTCGCGCTGAGGCCGTAGCGCGCCATCGCATCGCGATCCACCTTGATGTTCAGATAGGGTTTCCCCTGCACCCGCGAGGCGGAAACTCCGGCGGCTCCGGGGATGCCATTCACGATCTTCTCCACCTCGAAGGCCTTCCGCTGGATCTGGTCGAGATTGTTACCATAAATCTTGATCCCGACCTGCGCACGAATGCCGGTGTAGAGCATGAGAATCCGATTTTCGATCGGCTGGAGAAACGCGGGAACATAGCCGGGAACCTGTTTCATTTTTTCAGTTAGTTCGGCTTTGAGCTTGTCGATGTCCATTCCCTCCCGCCACGCGGGGTTGCGTTTGACGCTGAATTTCCCGTCGGGGATGTATTCGGGTTTGAGCATGATCGTGGTCTCCAACATTTCGGTTGGCGCGGGATCGGTGGCGGTTTCGAAACGGCCGAGTTTGCCCGCCACGCTGGCGATTTCAGGGACCTTGCTCATGACTTCGTCCTGCCATGACATGACGCGCTGGATTTCCTTGAGCCCGGTTTTCGGGATCATCACCGGCATGTATAACAGGCTGCCCTCGTTGAGCGGCGGCATGAATTCCTTACCGAAACCGGTCACCAGATCCGCCGCCCGGGGAAAGCCACCGTCGCGGATTTTCTTCACCGTTTCGCGCGGCAGACCGAAGGCGATGAGCAGGGAAACTCCGAGAATCATCATCGCCATGGTTACCACCGTTTTGCGATGATTGAGCGCCCAATCGAGAGCAGGTTGATAGATACCGAGCAGGGACTTCATGACGATGTTCCTGTCCTCGGAATGGAACGGTCCACGCACCAGCACCGAGCAAAGCACCGGCACGAGCGTAACAGCGAGCAGCGTGGAACCGATCATCGCAAAGGTCTTGGTAAACGCCAGCGGATGGAAGAGTTTTCCTTCCTGTCCCGTCAGTGCGAACACCGGGACGAAGGCGAGAATGATGATGGCCATCGCGAAAAAAATCGGGCGACCCACTTGTTTGCAGGCGGCGAGAGTGACCTTCCAGGTTTCCGCCGGGGTAAGGCTGCCGCCCTTTTTATCCTCGGCTTTTTCACAATGACGCAGAACATTTTCTGTCACAACGATGGCGGCATCCACGAGCACGCCGATGGCAATCGCGATACCCGTTAGCGACATGATGTTGCTGGTGATGCCGAACTGTTTCATCAGCAGGAAAGAAATCAGGATCGAGATCGGCAAGGGCAGCGTGACGATAAGGATACTGCGGAAATGCCAGAGGAAAATGATGTGGGCGAGAGTGACCAAGATGATTTCCTCGATCAGAGCGTGCTTGAGCGTATCGATCGTGTGGTCAATCAATTCGCTGCGATCATAAAACGGGCGGATCGTCACGCCCGGTGGCAGGCTCGGAGCGATCTGGGCGATCTTTTCCTTCACCCGCTCGATGACGGCTTTGGCATTCTCACCCGTGCGCATGACGACGGTGCCGCCGACGGCTTCGTGGCCATTGAGGTCCAGAGCACCGCGCCGGAAATCACCGCCGATCTGGACGGTGGCGATGTCTTTCAGATAAATCGGTGTCCCGCCCACGGCCTTCACCGTGACACGTTCGAGATCTTCGGTGCTTGTCACGAGTCCCACTCCGCGCAGGACGAACTCCGCGCCGTTTTCCTCGATGACCTTGCCGCCGACGTTGAGATTGGCATCCTGCACGGCGGTCGCCACTTCCATCATCGTCACATTCGCGGCGCGCATTCTGGCGGACGAGAGTTCGATCTGATATTGCTTCACAAATCCGCCGATGCTGGCGACTTCCGCCACACCCTGGACGCTGGCAAGCTGATAGCGGATGTGCCAATCCTGAAGGGAACGCAGCTCGGCGAGATTGTAGCCGCCATCGGTGGCTTTCGAAGGATCGACATCGAGATAATATTGATAGACCCAACCGAGTCCGGACGCGTCCGGGCCGAGCTGGGGCGTGACACCCTCTGGCATCGCCTTTTGCAGGTAATTTAGACGTTCCAACACCCGAGCTCGGGCAAAGTAGAGATCGATCTTATCCTCAAATATGATCGTCAGGAGTGAGAACCCGAACATCGATGTGGCTCGAACCTCCTTCACCCCGGCGAGTCCCTGCAAGCCGGTCGAAAGCGGAAAAGTCACCTGATCCTCAACCTCCTGCGGACTGCGGCCCATCCATTCGCCATAAACCTGCACTTGATTTTCCGTGAGATCGGGAATGGCGTCCACGGGTGTTTGGTAAAGGGCGTGGATGCCCAGTGCGACGAGCAGCAAGGTGCCACAAGCGACGATAAAGCGGTTCTTCAGGCTCCATTCAATGATGCGTTCGATCATAAAAAACTATTTCTGTTATTGGATTTCCTTACCGCAATCCGGCATCGCGACGCCGAAGAATGGATTTCCCCCGGGTCTTCCGCCGACTTGGATCCAGCGGCCTTTTTTCGCTGCTCCGGGGATCGCCTGATCCGTCATCGGGCATTCCCAGAGCTGGAATTCAGGGAAGCCGGCGGTAGCCCGCATGGGTTGGAGCACTCTGGTGGCGGCCATGCTGAATTTGTAAAATGCGTCACGCGCCTTCGCCAGATCATCGAAGCCGTGGAAATGCCGGGCATCCTTGAGCTTCTGTATCCCTTCCCGTTGGCCTAACGAATCCGCAAGTTCGGCGGTTTTCATCATCACCGGCTCGCTGGCCTGGTTGAATGCCGCGAGATCATCCGTGGCGAGCGCGCCCGCCATGGAATCGGCGATTTTAATAAATTCACCGATCAATTTTTTCTGCTGCTCGGTGAGAGCCGCCACGGTCACGGGCGCTGCAGGCGCGGGTGATGTCATGAACGAGCGGTTCAGCTCCGCCTGGCCGTCGAGGAGCAGGTTGCCGTTGATCACCACACGGTCGCCTTCGGAAATTCCCGATAGAATTTCCACCTGATCATCGCCATGACGTCCGATTTTCACGGGCATCTGGCTATAGGCTCCTCCGCTTTGATCGACGTAAACAACGGCTTGCGCGCCGGTTTGGATCACTGCGGCTCTCGGAACAGTGAGAACTGCGGGCGTTTTCACTTCCACCGCTCCATCGGCGTAGAGGCGATGGAGCAGCTCCCGCTTTCCGTCCACAAGCGGGTTGGCCAGTTCCACGCGGATCTTGGTGGAGCGGGTGGTTTCATCGAAGTTGGGATCGATGAATGCGACTTTTCCGACGAAGGTTTTGCCGGGTTTTGATGGAGTGGTGATAGAGACTGATTGGCCGAGCGAGATCCATGGCATGTCCTGTTCGTAAGCGGGAAACATGAACCACATGGTGGAGAAATCCGCGATGGCAAAAAGCTTTTCGCCCGCTGTCACATACTGGCCCTCATATACAGTCTGCTCGACAACCGTACCTCCGATGGGAGCGAGGATTTGTGAAGTCAGCACTTCGGCAGGCTTCTGATCGACATCCGCAATCTGCTCGGAAGTGAGGCCCATCTGGCGCAAACGCAGGCCGGTGTTCTTTTTCAAATCACCTGATAGCTGACGATACTCGCGCTCGGTTTGAAGCAGGTTCGGGCTGTAAAACTCGGCGAGCGGCTGGCCTTCCCTGACCTCGGCCCCCATGAAATTGACGTGCAGTTTTTCCACCCGTCCATCGACGTATGCGGATAGAATCCGGTGGCGTGTGGCATCATCATCGATGGTCCCCGCGACTTTCAGGGTCTTCGTGAAGGGCTGCGTTTTCGCGACCGCCGTTTGCACGTTCATGACCTGGATCTGATTCTGGGTGAGCGGGATGATTGAATCGCCGCCCGTTGAATCGAAGCCTTTTTCCCCTGCGAAAATGGGCGTGAGCTCCATGCCGCAGATGGTGCAACGACCGGGTTTATCACTTTTGATCCACGGGTGCATGGCGCACTGATAGTGATCCGGCAGACGTTCCTGGGAAACCGTGGCTTGTCCGGCATCGGTCTTCAGGTGGCTTTTGTAAAACCAGGTGCCGGTGACAGCGATGGCAGCTGTGATGAGAATGGTGATGAAAGTTTTCATAAATCGAAATCAGTGGAAATTGGGGACTAGCAGGTTGAGTTCTTCGAGTGCGGCCTGCTCCATGGCAATGAAGCGGCGCTGTTCGAGGCGGACGGAAAAGAGCATTTTGTTGGATTCCAGAAGATCGGTGAGAGGCGATTTCGAACTGATCCAAGAGGCCTCGATGGTCTGGGAGGCTTGCAGGGTGCGCTGGTAAACTTCGCCGGAATAGGCATGGGCCTGCGCGGCGGCATTGGCGGCTTCGGCAACGACTGATAGGACACTGCCGGCGATTTCGCGGCGCAGGGTCTCGATGTCCGCGATGGCGGATTTTTCGCGAATGCGTGCGGCATCGGTGCGGGCGGTGTAGGTTGAGTCGTTGAGCCATGGCAGCGTCATTTTCACACCGAAGGTCGTGCTGCGGAAATCGCCGCCCGAGTAGATCGCGGTTTCGACACCCACGGAAACTTCGGGGAGCCGCTCGCGTTCGGTGATGTGGGTTTCGGCCTTGGCGACGGAGGCGGATTCAGTCATTGCGCGGACTCTGGGATTGGCGCGAGAAATTCGCGCGATTTCCGAAGCCGCCACGGGAACGGGCGGCGGAGATGCGGGCAGTTTCAAAGCAGGCCATGGCGATTCGAGAGGACGGCCGAGACTGAGATTGAGCTTCTGCGCGAGGCTGTCACGGGTGCGTTTGGCGGCCTCGAGGATCTGTGTCTCGCGGCTGAGTTCGCTTTCAAGGCGGAGGGCTTCGATGCTGGATGAGTCCGGATTCGCGGCACGCTGGCGGGCGTTTTCGACCATGGAGTTGAGCCATTGGATTTGCGATGCCTGGAGCGTGATGGCTTCGTCGGTTAGGGCGAGTTCGATGGCGTTTTTTGCGGCCATCGCGCCGACTTCGAGCGAGGAGGAACGGGAGGTCTCGACTTCCGCGCGGCGCATGGCCTCCGCCTTTTCGCGATTGGCAGCGAAGAGTCCGGGCTTGGGCAGGGCTTGATCGAAGCCGAGAAGCACGTCGCCATCGCTCTGGCGCATTTCCTTTTCGGCAGCCATGAACGAGAGCCCGACCATCGGATCGTTCCACAAGCGGACCGCGCGGACGTCCTGGGCTGCGGCGTTTGCACGGAATTTCGCGGCAGCGGCAGCCGGGTGCGACCTCGCCGCCTCAGCACGCAATGAGGAGAGGAAAGTTTCGTTGAGAACCCTGGCATCCTGCGCTTGCAGGAGAGTTCCGGCCACGAGAAGCCAGGTAAAAATATAAATGGATCGTTTCATGAGTCATGTGAGTGGTTGGAAGAATTTCCAAGCGCCGGGTTCCCAACAGCCAAACCATGGCCAAGATGGATGGGCGCAATACGCCTGTCAGGGCGCTGACTCAGATGACAAATGTGCAGAAGGCCACGGAAAGCGGCACTCCTGTGAATCCGCTGTGGGACTCGGGAACGGAAGCGGTGGCGGGCACGGCTTCGGAAAATTCAGGCAGGAAAAACAGGGCGAGAAAATCAAGCTCGCGGAGTTTCGGAGCATTCAGTTTCAGATCCACCGATGCGGGAGCAATGGGAACCGGTGCCGGCGTTTGCTCGCTCTTGCTGGCGCATGGGCAGGCGGTTTTCCCCTCGCAGCAGGAATGGAAATGCGCGGTGACCGTCGGGCAGGGTTGTTTGAAATCCGCCCCCGAGCACGGCTGGACTTGGGAAAGCTGGATCACCAGTCCCAAAAACAAGCCGACGATGGACTTCAATACGGTCACGGGAGTTAGAGTAACGCTGTGGATGATTATTCCAATCTTCTTTTCGCGGCAGGCTGAAATCGGATGAAGCGAGGACGCCCCGGCGTTACCGGAGCATCCCCATCGCCAATCATTTCGCGTCGAGCTTTTTGAGATAGGTGGCAGGATCCTTATCGAATTTCGGTTTGCACTTCTTGCAGCACAATTTGATTTCCTGACCTTCGTGGGTGAAGACGAACGGCTTGCCCATTTCGTCGAGTTTCTCATCGGAAACGAGGCAGGTATCGAGTTTGTAAGGCTTCGCGGCTTCCTTATTCTCCTCAGGCTTCACTTCCTTGACCGGCGGCTTGGTATCCTCCGCGCTGGCAGAAGGCACGGTGACGGCGGCGAAAGTGGCCACCAAGGCGGCGATGACGGTGTTTTTGATTTTCATAATCGATGTGATTTCCAGTTTGGGTGGGAGCGGATTTACACCGCTCGTCAGGTAAATGTCCAACCGCAGTCGAAACCCTTGGATTATTTTCAAAATTCCCGGAAATTTTTTCTGCCGCCCATTCCTTGGAAAAAACCGCTTGACCCTGTATCTCACTACAGGGTCTATGGTGATGCCGTGAAAGAGAAAACATCACCCGCTTGGACACGCGCCGCCTTGGCCAAAATGGCTGGAGTGGGCGCGGAAACACTGCGTTTTTACGAGCAAAAAGGCCTGCTTGAAGAACCGCAGCGCAGCTCCTCCGGATACCGCCAATATGACGGGGATGATCTGGAGCGGTTGCAATTCATCCGCCGTTCCCAGGAGTTGGGATTCAGCCTGCAGGACATCAAACAAATTCTCGATCTTACTAACAACATCCGGACGCCCCGGAAAATGGTTCGCGACTTCGCCGAAACACGGCTATCGGTCATCAGGAAGAAAATTTCAGACCTCCAGGCCATGGAGAGCGCCTTGGGAAGCCTCATCGCCCAATGTGACGGAAAAGGTCCTTTGAAAGGATGCCCCATCGCCGAATTCATCGGAGGCCAAACATCAAAAGGAGACCCATGCCATGAGTGACTGCTGCAAACACAAAGCCCCCGAGCCGGAAAAAAAGAAGAGCTGCTGTCACGCGGATCACGGTCATCACCACGCTGATGTCAAACCTCCGGCTGGCGCGAAATACTTCTGCCCGATGTGCCCCGGCGTGGACTCCGACAAGCCTGGCGACTGCCCGAAATGTGGCATGGCCCTCGAACGCAATCCCACTTGGAAAGCCGCGGCCATTACCATTTACACCTGCCCGATGCATCCCGAAATCGAACAGGACCATCCCGGCAATTGCCCGAAGTGCGGAATGGCGCTCGAACCGAAAACCGTGCAACCCGCCGACGAATCGGACGACAATCACGAATTGATTTACCTAACACGCAAGCTCTGGCTCAGCTCGGCGTTGGCCCTTCCGGTGTTCGTCATGGCGATGGGCGAAATGATCCCGGCGCTGCGAGTCCGCGACTGGATGCCCGAGAACATGTTCGGCTGGGTGCAAATGATCCTCGCCACAGTTGCCATCGCCGGACCGGGCGGCTTCATTTTCGTTAGAGCCTGGCGATCGCTTCTGAACAAAAGCCTCAACATGTTCACGCTGATCTCGCTCGGCGTCGGCGCGGCCTGGCTTTACAGCACCACGGCCGTTTTCCTGCCCGGTCTGTTTCCCCATTCGCTGCATCATGGCGGTCATGTGCCGCTCTACTTCGAGGCCGCCGCAGTCATCACCGCCTTGGTCATTCTCGGCCAATGGTTGGAAGCACGCGCTCGCAGCAAAACCGGCCAAGCCGTCCAAGCCCTCCTCGGTCTGGCAGCGAAAACCGCACGCCGGGTGATCGATGGACGCGAGGAGGACGTTCCGCTCGATGATGTGAAAATCGGCGACCTGTTGCGCGTCCGCCCCGGCGAAAAAATTCCGCTCGATGGCGTGATCACCGAGGGCAACAGTACCGTGGATGAATCGATGATCACCGGCGAACCTCTGCCAGTTAGCAAAACGGCCGATGACCGCGTGGTCGGCGCGACCATCAATCAGACCGGCGCATTCCTCATGCGGGCGGACAAAATCGGCGCGGACACACTACTCTCCCAGATCGTGCAAATGGTCGCCGACGCCCAACGCAGCCGCGCCCCGATCCAGCGCGTCGCCGATCAGGTCGCGGGCTGGTTTGTGCCAGCCGTCGTGCTTGCATCCATTCTCACATTCGTTGGATGGATGCTGTGGGGGCCGGACCCGCGCCTTGCATTCGCGATTTCCAACAGCGTTGCCGTGCTGATCATCGCCTGTCCGTGCGCTCTGGGATTGGCCACGCCGATGTCCATCATGGTCGGCGTCGGAAGAGGAGCGCAGTTAGGCGTTCTCGTCCGTGATGCCGCGGCTTTGGAACAAGCGGAAAAAATCACCCACCTCATCACCGACAAAACCGGAACACTTACCGAAGGCCGTCCCGTGGCCAAGGAAATCGTCGCCGCCGAACCCGGTCGCGAGGATCACATCCTGACGCTCGCCGCCGCCCTTGAGCAGTTGAGCGAACACCCGCTGGCCCACGCCATCGTCGTCCGCGCCACGGAAAAAGGCCTGTCCCCTGCCAAGGTCGAAGACTTCTCCTCCGTCACCGGCGCCGGCGTGATGGGAAAAATCGAGGGTAAACTCGTCCGCGTCGGCAAACAGGCATGGCTCGAAAGTGAAGGCATCACCATTCCCGAAAATCTCGCCGCCACCGCTCTATCACTCCAGGAAAAGGCCCACACCGTCATCTGGATTTCGGGAGAATCCTCGGTCAGCGGCTTCATCGCCGTGGTAGATCCGATCAAAGCCTCGACCCAGGAGGCCGTTTCAACACTCCATCAAATGGGCCTGAAGCTCGTCATGCTGACCGGTGATAACCCGCAAACCGCGCAGTCCATCGGTAAACAACTCGGCATCGACGATATCCACGCCAGCCTAACACCATCTGACAAACTTGCCATCATCCGCGAGCTGCGGGCCAAAGGCACCGTCGTCGGCATGGCCGGGGACGGGATCAACGATGCCCCTGCCCTCGCCGAAGCCGATGTCGGAATCGCAATGGGCACCGGTACCGATGTCGCCATCCAAAGCGCCGGACTCACCCTCGTCAAAGGCGACCTGCGCGGCATCGTCCGAGCTCTCGGCCTGAGCCGCGAGGTCATGCGGAACATCCGGCAAAACCTGTTTTTCGCCTTCATCTACAATGCCGTCGGCATTCCGCTGGCAGCCGGAGTTCTCTATCCGATCACCGGTTGGTTACTTAATCCGATGGTCGCCGGTGCCGCCATGGCGCTGAGCAGCGTATCGGTCATCGGAAACGCCCTGCGGCTCAGGAACAAGGCGCTTTAAAGGCGGTTACGAAACGAATTCGCTCAGCCGTTCCTTGAGAATCTGGCGGGCTCGATAGATGCGCGTCTCCACCGCCTTCGGGCTGCATCCGGAAATGGCGGAGATCTCCGCATAGCTCATTGCTTCGTAAACAAACAAGGTCATCGCTTCTCGCAAATCCGGAGGCAGCAGTAGGAATGCCTCATGCACGGCCCGGAATTTCTCCACCGACTGGGCGGCTTCTTCCGGAGTCTGACGCGCATCCGTTAGTTCAGGAACGACGGACGCGCCATCTTCGGACGTGGCGTCGATGGAAACCGTCGGATGACGGCCTTTCCAGCGGGCATGGTTTCTCGCCAGGTTCGAGGCGATGGCAAAAAGATAAGTGCTGAAAGTTCCGATGGCCCGGTAGCGCTCGCGGGCTTGATAGAGTTTCACAAAAGCTTCCTGCGCGAGGTCCACGGCAGTTTCATGGTGCCCGGTCATCTTATAGAGAAAGGCTGCGACGCGCTCGCTCCAGCGCTCCATCAGGTCGTTCAAGGCGAGGTCGTCGCCATCGGCCAGCCGGGCCATCAGTTCGGTGTCGGAAGTTTCCATGTGTGGCAACTTCTAATGCGAATGCACGTCCCCCGATTCAGCGGTGTCCAACGCATAGGGAAGAGTCGTCTCCAGATAACGAGCCGCCTGATCCTTGTCGAGCAGTGCCGCCGTTTGATAGATATGGTTCAGCATGGCCTGTTGGCACTCGGCACGCGTCACAGCATACTCGCGGACGGCGGTTTCCAGCTCCGGCGACATCTGATGATTCCGACTTGCGATCGACGCCATCTTCTCGCGGGTCGTGGCGATTTTTCCGCACATTTCCATGCACTTCGGGCGATAATCGGAATGCAGCTTGGACACTTTCGCGAATTGCTCGTCGCTGAGTTTCAACTCCGTCCTCATCCACGTCAGCTCGGGCATGGAATCAAGGAGCGCTCCCTGGCGCTTGGCGATTTCATGGGAGCGCATGAGACAAAACGCCATCGCTCCCGCCAGGATCGCGACTGCTAGAATGAGGGCCGCCTTTTTCATTTGGAATGTTGAGCGAACGGGCTGATGGATTCCGCATAGGCAACCTTGGCATCCCTCGCTTCGGGAGCGGTCGTCGCTCCCAGCCATAATCCCAAAGTCACCATGGCGGCGATACCGGCCACGGCTCCCCACGGACGCGTGAAGGCAACCACGATGGGCTGGAATTTCACCACCTCCGGCGGGCAATCGGCATCCGCGTCTTCAATGCGGTGCCAGACTCCTTGGCGGAACGAGGGCGGCAGGAGAACGGGCTTCCGAGTCTTCCTCAGCAGGTCATCGAATTCTGAATCGTTCATGGGAATACACTACGTTGAAGTGGCCGAAATCACGACCGGTTTGTCACGCCTCAACTCCATTTTTTCAAATGGAGTTTTGGTGTCAGGACGATGCCGGGGCATCACATGGTGCAGGTGTGGACCTTTTTGGTGTGGATTTGTCCAGAACGGCCCAGAGGTGCGGTTGAAGCAATTTTGTTGGAGCAGCAGTCCATGCGCTTTTGTCCGTGATCCATCTTGCAGCTTTCAGAAGCAGCGGTTTGTGAAACAGCGGCCTGTGATTTCGCACCGTTGGAGAATCGGGCCGTATACTTCGGACCGGCGAATGCAGCGGGTGTGAGTGAGACAACAGCGACAAGGGCGGCGGCCAGGTGGGTAAGCTTCGTTTTCATTTTTGTTCGTAGTTGAGTTGGGTTGGAGCGTTCTGTTTTTCCGCTCTCGTCGGGTAAAACACCACTGGACCGCGAGACCCTTTTCTTTTTTTGGATTTTCACAAAGCATGATGGGCAGTTGAATTTTCATGCCACCTCCCTATCGTCGCCTTTCAATCCCACAGTAAAGCACCCTTCGATGACCCAGGTTCCCAAACACACTCCATGGATCATACTGGCATTATTGCTGGTCGTCATGCCCTCGGTCGCCAGCGCTCATAGCGAAACCGGAAACGTGGGCGGTTTCATCAGTGGGTTCAAACATCCGCTAACAGGACTCGATCACATCGTGGCGATGGTGGCGGTCGGACTATGGGGAGCCTTTCTCGGAGGCCGGGCAATGTGGACTCTACCGGTGGTTTTTCCTGTAGTGATGGCCTTCGGCGGAGCGATGGGAGTGCTGGGAATCCCGCTGCCGTCCGTAGAAACCGGCATCGCGCTTTCGGGAATTGTTCTGGGCGCGATGGTCGCGCTCGCTGCCCGACCACCGCTGTGGGTGGCGGCGGTGATTGTCGGAATTTTCGCGATTTTCCACGGTCATGCACATGGCACCGAACTCCCCGCGGCGGCCAACCCGATGACCTTCGCGATCGGATTCGTCATTTCCACCGGCCTGCTCCACCTCAGCGGCATCGCCTTCGGATTATTGGTCAAATGGCCATGGGGCCGGATGGCCGTGCGCGCGGGTGGCGCGGCGATTTCTCTGATAGGTTTCGGATTTCTATTCAAATTCCTATGACTCTGATCCGCCGCCCCAGCCTGCGATCTGGACTATTTCCGATCTTTCTCTTCTCGCTGCTTCTGCAATCCACAGCCCATGCGCACCTGACCGTGGAAGGAATCGGAGAAGTGGGCAGTGGAGCGCTGCATCCGCTGATGACTCCGGCGCACGTGCTGATTCTGCTAGCTCTTGCGCTGCTATTAGGGCAACGGGTGCCATTGGATTTGAAAACGCCGCTGAAGGTTCTTCTGCCTACATCGGCTGTCGGATTGTTGCTGACCACCACCGGAAAAGTCGCAGGTGTCTATCCGCCCATTCTGATCGGAATCGCCATGTGCATCGCCATCCTCGTCGCCCTCGAATTGAAAATCCCACCGCTCGTCTGCCGAATGATCTGCGCCGTGGCGGCCATCGGCATCGGACTTGATTCTGGCTTGGAAAACGGATCGGCGATCGTTGTCGCCAAGACTTTGATAGGAACCTGGATCAGCTTCAACATCGTCGTCGCTTATCTCGCCATCTGTGTTTCCCATGGCACGGGCAGGCCATGGGCGAAGATCGGCACCCGCGTTCTCGGATCGTGGATCATCGCGATTTCTTTGCTAGTCCTGGCATTTTCACTTCGCAAGTGAACCGTGGAAGATGCGAACCACTAATAACACAAAGGTTCACGAAAAATCGAAGAGTTGGGACGGCGGACAGGATGTCCGCCGCACTCAGCGTTCAGAATGAACGCGCCCCTTTCATTCACCCTGTCACGGCGCGAGCTTGGTGATTCTCGCGTCGTCGATGGTATAGAGAAATTGCTTCGCCTCCTCATCCTGGCAACCGCGTCTGATGAGATGGAGCGTGCCCTCGACGGTGATGTTGCCGGTTTCCGCTTCGGGCGGCTTTTCCTGAGACGAAAGCCGGATGAAGACCACGCCGTTCTCTTCGGGGGGATTGCAGAAATAACAACTGGCCGAGGATTTCGTCAGCATGATTTTGTTCATCTCATGCGGATCGTCATAAGGAGCCATGAAGCCGGAAACAGAAATACGGCGATTTTCAAGTTCCAACAGTTTCGGCGGAAAAACCGGGGTTCCGTCATCCTGACAGACGGTCTTGAGGATCAACTTGAAATCGAGGGGCTGCGCCGCTCCAGGAGGAAGCGGAGTGGGTTTGCAAGATGCCAACGCCGCCAGAACCGTGAGGATTACCGGGCAAACCCATTTCGTCGAATGCCTCGGACCGCAGGTGGACATGAGTTGATCAGTGAACTTTTCGCTGCCGATGGCAAGGCCTTCTATTTTTCGTTCCGGACCATGCCAGCCTCATCCAGCGTGAAAAGGAATTGGCCCGCCTCCTCGTCGGTGACATCGGCGTGCGCCAAATGGAGCGTCCCTTCAAAGGTGAGCGGTTCGTTCCGCCCCAGAGACAGCGGTAATTTCGACGCCCGCCTCACCAGCACCACGCCGTTCTCCTTGGGCGGCGCGCAGAAATAGCAACCACCGCCGCCTTGGGTCAGAAGCAGTTTGGCAGCCGTTTGCGGATCATCGTAGGGAGTGGCGAATCCGGAAACCGTCACCCGGCGACCGTCCAAGGCAACGAGTTCAGCGGGATAAACAGGCGGTGCGTCCCCCTTCCGCGTCGTTCCGGCTAGCAGCGAGAAAGGAATCGAAGTTGACGAACCGGATGCCTTTTTCGGCAACGGCGGCAGTGTCACGTAGGTGAGGCCGATGACAACCACGCCCCAAACCAGCCAGTGGATTTTTTCGCGACCCGTCATGATTTGAAGGCAGTGATCAAATTGAAGAAAGGTCATTCACCGGTTCACGTCGGTAAGCGAGGACAGCAGGCAAAAGTCCGGCCAATAAACCGCCGCACGCCACAGTTCCAAGAGCGATCCATTCGAACCGATCCGTCGTCCACGAGGAAACTCCGATCCCGAAGCCCTCGCGCAGATACGGGCCGGCCAATGCAAGCCCGCCATGCCCGATCAACCACCCGGCGGACAAACCAAGCAAGGTCAGCAGCAGCGCCTCGATCACCACCAGCGCGAAAATTTCCCGCCGGTGGGCTCCGAGAGCGCGAAGGACCGCAAGATCACGCCGACGACGTTCGGCGGATTGATAAAATGTCGCCGTGATGCTGAGCGCGGAAACGACCACCACCAAAGCCGCCACGCCTAGCAACACCCGCTGCATCGGGCCGAGCACTTGTTGATAGAGCCGCAGCATTTCATTCACCGGGATGGCCGCCATCGATTCGGTGCGCTTCTGGATTTCCTGCGCCATCCACAGCCGCAGTCCGACGGATTTCAACCGGATCAGCACCGCTGTCACCTCCAGATCCTGATTGGATGAAGCTCCCGGAATGGATTCGACGCCGGCGATCTTCCTGTGAACCTCCGCTTCCTTCTCGTGAATATGCCAAACTGAAGCCAGGGAAACGTAGATCGCCCGGTCGGTTGAACTGCCACTATCAGAAAGGATTCCGACGACCTTGTAGGGAAAATCCGCATGCTCGGAAGAGCCCGCTGTCACCACTAAGCCGTGCGTGCCGACGAAGGTGTCTCCGACCTTCAGCCCCGACTGCCGCGCGACCTGAGTACCAATGACCGCTTCGAAGTCGGATCGAAAAAACCGCCCGCCCGCCAGTTGATACAACGGTTTTTTCGAGTCCTTGCGATCGGTGAGCGAGAAGATCTTATCCTCGGTGCCGACGATGCGATAGCCGTGGAAATTATCACCAAGTCCGAGCGGGATCGCAGTGGCGATCCGCTTGTCGTCACGTAGGGCTTCGTAGCGCGAATAGGGAATGTTTCCCGTGGGCACATCGAGTTGATAGACACTGCTCAGCACGAGCTGGAGCGGGCTGCCTTTTGCTCCGGCGACCAGATCGAACTGACCACTCTCGCGAAGGAAACCGGATTCGCTCTCGCGCCGCAGTGTCAGTACGCTGCAAATCAGGGACGTTCCGAGGGCTATCCCGGTGAGTGTTAGCACAGTCACCAGCGCCCGTGCCCAAAGATACCGCCACGCGATGCGCCAGAGACTCATCGGGACACCTCCATTTCAGAAACGTGGCGGATCAGTCCGCGGCAGTCCACCTGTCGCGGCAATTTCGCTGCTAGATCGAGATCATGTGTCACCAGAACCAACGCGCACCGCTCTTCTCCGCAGACTTCGCGGATCAGTCCGAAAACCTCATCTGCGGTCGCGGGATCAAGCGCACCGGTCGGCTCGTCAGCTAACAAAATAGCAGGTCGGTTTGCCAGTGCCCGGGCGATCGCCACGCGCTGCCTCTCGCCCACGGACATCCGCCCCGGCAGCGAATCAAGCCGGCGTTGCAGCCCCACGCGCTCCAACAAGGCAACCGCCCTCGCCCGCCGCTCGCCGTGCGGGCAGGAACGCCCGAAACGCAGGCCGACGAGAACATTCTCCAACGCGGAGAAGCCGTCCAACAGATTGAAACTTTGAAAAACAAATCCCATCGTCCGCCCTCGAAAGGCGTCGAGTTTCGAAGCGGAAAGCGGTTTCAAATCCGTCCCCCGCACGACAATGCTTCCCGCATCGGGGCGTCGGAGGCCGGCGACGAGGTTGAGCAACGTGGATTTCCCACAACCGCTTGGTCCTGTCAGCGCGATCTGCTCACCCGCATCCACTTTGAAATGTTCGAGATGAAATTGGATCGCCTCACCCGAGGAAAATCCCAGACGGAGTCCGCAATTGCGGATCTCGATGGCTGCCGGATCAGAGGTCATTTCGGCTGGTTTCCCTTCTCCTCGGTTTCATGGACATGAGGCATGCCGGACGTTTCCATGAGCTGCTCAACGAGCGGATGCACACCGGCAAGCAAGGCGCACAGCTCCTCGCCATCCTGCTTTTCCGGATCGGTGATAGAGTCAGTCAGGCTCTTCAGGTCGCCTTGGAACACTTTCACCTGCTCGGGTTCTTTCGCGTTTTTGGGAACGCCCTCGCTCTCCACCGCCTCTGCGGCCGCCTTCACCGAAGTGGCGATCTTGCGCAGAGCCGCCACGTCCTTTTTTTCAGACAGAGCTTCGCACTTCTCGGCGAGGTCATCGAGTTTTTTTAAAGACGGCCATTTGACTACCGCTTCCCCGGCATGAGCGAGGGGCAACGCGAGGATGAAAAGCAACGCGCGAACACTGCGGTTTCGTGGTGGGTGAATCATGGGAGTGAATGACTATTCGCCGGGAAAATAGCCGTCCTTCCCCGACGGTCCAGATCTATCCGATACAACCTGCATTTGCCTTTTTGTCTAAAAATCGCACGCCACGAAACCCACTCACGCAAGCAAACCATCCAACCATGGTGCGATACGTCCGGCCAGATCTGCGGCGAACCACGCGGCGAAGGCTCCGGTGATGACGTCCATCGTGTAGTGCGCCCGCAGGACCAACACGATCGTGGCCTCGCCGAGCGCAATGAAAATCGCGATGGCACCCAGCCACCACGGAGCCAGATGACAAATTTCGATCGCACCTAACACCGCTAGCGCTGTGTGGCCGGAAAAGAAGAAATCGTTGCCGACCCCGTAAGTGACGAGGAGGGTCGGGAATCCGGTGTCGCGCCAGATGATGCCGGGCGGTGGTGGCAAGGTGCAGTAAAGTTGGGAAAGCTGGCGCAGGCTGAAAACGATGAGGATGCCGAGAAACGGCGCGAAACTTTTCCCAAAAATCGCCGCTGCGATGAGCGACAATCCAAGCACGTCGATGCAGAACGAGCTGATGATGAGCGCGCGGTTGGCAGCCTTTGCATGTTCCGTGAAATAGCGATGCCAGCCCGCTGTCAACCGGTGCACTCCATCGCCGATGCCTTCCATGTCATCGCTTTTGGAGGCGATGAGTTTCTGCGTCCAGAACCAGATGACGAGCGCCACGCCGATGACGGCGATGCGCAGGAGGATGAGTGTCATGAGATCTCCGTTCCGGTAGGATTGATCCTGCGGTCGGCTTTGGTGGACTCCAACATTGCCTCCATCTGCCTGCGGATTTCCACGGTGAGCGGATCGTGCTCCTGTGACTTGTCCCGCGCGGCGTCGACCTCGATGGCATCGCCCACCGTGATGATGGCACGTATCGGCGGATGGGCTCGGGCGACATCCTTGAGGTCTTCCTCGTAGCGCTCGATGGTTTCAAGGATGCGCTCGGGCGTGGGATGTTCGATGTAATCTCCGGGGTAACAATGAAGCTGTTGGACGAGATAACAATCGGCGAGATGACGCCAGCGAACGGCGCGCTCGACTTCAGTTAGTTCACCCGTCACCATGTCTGGCAGAATAGCCGAGCGCAGGCGTTTCACACGGCCCATCACATCGCCATCGTGGCGACCGGCGCACCATTGAATTTCCAGAGGTGTGAGCAAATGATCGATCATCCGCTGCAGACGCTCGCGGAAAGTCCCGGGTTGGGGCTCCTGGAAGTATTCGATTTCCTTGAGCGATAATAATCCTCCACCGACCTTTTTGATCCGCTCGCGAAGTGGAAGCTGGGTCTGCGGCTGCCATGAAAAACGGCGTTCGATTTCCTCGATCACCGGCGTGACCGTCTTCTGTAAATCGCCCTCGAAAAAGTAGCGGATGAAAACCGGATGCACGACGACTTTTCCTTCCTTCCGCTGTTTCGTCGCCGCCCGCGCCATGAACGCCGGGCCTTCCATGAAATTCACCAGACGGTCGTTGCAACGCGTGATGATACCTTCGGCGAAGATGACTAACGGGAACCTTCCCTCCGCGACGGTCTTCACCGCGCACTTGAGTGATTCGCGATCCATTCCCTCACGGTAAACGCTGAATCCGCCCATTCGAGGCAGCAGGAAACGCTGGGCTTTGGTCGCCATGAACACATGCCAACTGGCGATCACATTGAACGGACGCTTCACTTCGGCAGCGAGAAAATCGAGCACCATTGGATCGCAAGGGCGGCAGTGGTTTCCCACGATCATGATTCCGTGGCCGGCATCGAGCGAGGCCCGCAGTTTTTCCGAGCCGATGCATTCCACGGCCGTGATGCCGAATTCCTTGCCCAGATAGCGAGGTAGCATCCGCCGCACCGCCCAGTGCCAGACGCGGCTGAAGCGCGGCGGAATGAAAGTGTAGGGCTTGTCGATGACGACGCTTTGCATAAAAATAAGTGAGTTGAATTTCAACGTCTGCTCCAACGGCGGATCATCTCCGGCACGGCCTTCGGGCGGGATAGGCTAACAAAAACTCCTGACATTCCCGCCACCGCGCCGCAGACCCAGAAGATCTGGCCATAGCTGAGGTGCACGGTGGAAGCGAGCAGGTTCTGGGTCATGGCCGCCGCCGCGATGCCGACCCATGAGAGCCAGCTCACCGCCCCCTGGACCGCGCCCTTGGTCTGCGGTGACGGGCGGTGTTGAAGAACGGAAACGATCGGAACAATGAACAAACCGCCGCCGAGACCTAACAAACCAAGCGCACTAGCGAACACAGCCTCAGTGATTCCTGGCCAGCCGAGACCGATGCCCGCCAACGCCATCATTCCCGCGCCGAACGGAATCAATCCGTATTCAATACGACCGCGTGAAAGCCGGCCCGCCAACATGCTGCCGACGCCGATTCCAAGGCTGAGCGCTGCCTGAAGACCGGCCTGTTCGGTGGGCTTCAGGTGGAAAACTTTTTGTGCAAAAAGCGCGAGATTGATCTGCACCAACGTGGCGACAAAGAAGAACGCGGTGTTTCCCCAGTTCGCACGCCACAGATCGCGGTCCGCTTTCATGACGCGCATGTTGCTCCAGATTTCGCCGAGGATGTTCCAGTTGAATTTCTTCCCGGGATCGGCAGCAGGCACCTTGGCGATGCCGATGCTGGTGATCAAACCGATGGCCGCCAGACAGGCTAACAAAACACCCGACCACATCTCACGGTGTGCCAGAGCCTCGGCCATCCAGCCACCGGCGAAGGTTCCGAGAATGATGCCGATGAAGGTGAGTAGTTCCAGAATTCCATTTCCAGCGGACAGTTTCGTGGTCGGCAGCACCTCGGGCATGACGCCGTATTTCGCCGGGGCGAAGATCGTGCTGTGCACCCCCATCAGGCAGATCGCGGCGAGCTGGAGCGCCTGATGCTCGAGTTTCAGTGCAATTGCGGCGAACAGCATGATACCGATTTCCCCTGCTTTCACACCGATCATCACCGAGCGCTTGCTGAAGCGATCCGCCATCCACCCTCCGACCGTGGCGAAGAGCAGGAACGGTACGGCGAACAACAACGACGCGTGCCCGGCGAAGTTTTCCTTGTCCGTCTCGCTGAGTGTGACGGACGCGAGCACGGGGAAGATGACCAGCCAGCGCAGTGCGTTATCGGAAAACGCGCCTTGGAACTGGGTGAACATCAGGTTCCAGAAACCGCGCGGCCATGGGGTGGGTGAATTTTCGGACATGGGAGTGAAATGTTAGCGGGCTGGGATGCAGAGTTTTTTCAGAAGGAAATGGGTGGGCACGTATGCGATGCCGATCAGGGCCGTGATCCATGCTCCTAGATAGGCCAGCGGTGGCAAGAGCGTTTGTGGTTTTGCGTCATCCATACCGAAAACGTAATCGACATTTCGCGGTAGTTTCGGATCGGCGAGCACGGCACCGGCAGGCGGCAGGAGAAAATATGCGATGAGGCAAAGCGCCACGGTGATCAGCGTCCAGCCAAGCAAAGCCCGCTTGTCATAACCGAGCTTGCGGACAAGATAGAACAAAAGAAAAGGCAGCCAACCGTGAAACAGCGACAACCCGCGCAGGAACAGCGAACGATCCGCATCAAACATATAGCCGGTCATTCCCGTTAAATGTCCGCCGAAAAGCTGGATCAGGAAATCCAAGCACCACAGCGCCTGCGGAATCAGGATGCCGACGGCGGGCAGGGAAACCAGCAGCGAGTTTTCCTTCCAGATTCCCACCAGCGTGAGCAGCAGGGCCACATCGCAGAAGTAGAGGAAATTCGTGGGGCCGTAGTTTTTCAGGTAAACCGGGATCATCACTGCGAGAAAGGCGGTGTAGGCGATCTTCAGCCAGAGCGGGATGCGCGGTTCGGTGGCGGTGCGGGATGGGGTGTTCATTGGGTCGGTTGGCGTTGGATTCGCCTGTGTTCTAGCAAACATCCCGGCCGAAGCGTTAATTGAATCTTTCAATGCCACCATCGACTGATTCAATGGGCATACCCCAAACCCCTTACATGAACATCCACCACCTGGAACTCTTCTATCACGTCGCCCGCTGCCGCGGGGTCAGCGCCGCCGCCCGCCAGATGCCCTACGGCATCCAGCAACCGGCGATCAGTGCGCAAATCCTTCAACTGGAAGATTCGCTGGGGAAAACCTTGTTCCAACGCCGCCCCTTCGAACTCACACCGGAGGGTGAAACGCTGTTTGCCTTCGTCGAGCCGTTTTTCCTGAACCTCCCCGCCATGGCCGAGCGTCTGCGCGGCGGGGCCGATTACAGCCTGCGCATTTCCTGCCCTGAAATCGTCCAGCGCGACTACCTCCCCGCCCTCATCACCGGGATGCGGACACGGCTGCCCGGCTTCCATTTCACCCTGGAATCCGGCCGCGTGGAGGATATCCAACACCGCCTCCGCGCAGGAAAAATCGACCTCGGCCTCGCCACCAGTGACAGCCCGAAAGACAAGGACATCCGCCACCACGAACTCCTGCGCCTGCCGCTCGTCCTGCTTGTTCCGGAAAACAGCGCGTTCACCAGCGCCGAGGAAATTCTCAGCCTCGACCGCATCGATCTACCACTCATTACCCTGCCGCACGGCGAGCCCCCGGTCATCGCTTTTCAAAAGGAACTCCAGCAGCGGAAAATCGAATGGTTCCCGATGCTGGAACTCGCCAGCCTCGATCTCGTCGCCCGCTTCGTCGCGGAAGGCTACGGTGCGGGTCTCGTGCTGGACATTCCGGGAATCACGCGCCCTCCCGGTTTGCGCTCCCTGCCATTGCCCGGCTTTCCGGAAATCAGTTTCTACGCCCTCACCCTCGGCACCCACGCGCCGATGGTGGATTTGTTCATCACCGAAGCGATTCGGGCGATCGCGGCGATTGGGTGAACCCAGGGTTCCTACACAAGGGAGAAGAGAACCACGGATGCACGCGGAGACACACGGATTGAAGAAATGCTTGCCGGAATACCTCGATTAGAACGTCGCCGAACCCGGATGAAATTTGCCAGATTTGCAACGCCTGTTGATTCAAATCCGTGTTCAACCGCGTTAATCCGTGGTTCTCTTTCTTTGAGAGAGTGAAAGTTCGGTCCGTGACGTAGCCGCACTAGTTTAGCGTCAGCCGAACACCGCCGCCACATGATAGGCGGCGGCGAAGATGATCAACTGGATGCCGCCGAGCGCGAGCAGACGGTTGAAGGCCGGGCCGGGTGGAAAAGTCATCACGCCCCACATGATCCGCAGGCCTAGCAGAAAAACCGGCGCACCTGCCACAGCCAACGCCGGAAGTCCGAACGCGATCCACGCGAGTCCGACAAAGGCCGCGATCTTCACCTCCAGCCAGATCACCGCCACTCCCACTTTCGGTCCGAAGCGGACCGCCAGTGTGCGTTTCCCGGTGGTCGCGTCTTCCTCTCGGTCGCGCAGATTGTTGATGGAAATCAACACCGCTGAAAGCAATCCGATCTGTCCGCCCAGCAACAACGCCTCACGCGGCCATTCGCCCGTCTGGATGAAAACCGTGCCCGTCACCGCCACCAGGCCAAAAAACAAGATCACGAACAGTTCCCCCATCCCCCGATACGCCAGCGGAAACGGCCCGCCCGTGTAACCATACGCCAGAAACAACGAGGGAATCCCGATCGCAATGATCGGCCAGCCCCGCGCCTGATAGAGCACCACTCCGCAAACCACCGCCAGCCCGAGAAACCCGGCGGCGATTCCCATCACCGTTTGCGGCTTCATCAACCCGGAAGCCGTCACCCGTGTCGGCCCCAGGCGGCGTTCAGTGTCCGCGCCCTTTTTCGCATCGATGGCGTCGTTGAAAAAGTTCGTCGCGATCTGGATGGCGATCGATCCACCCACCGTGCAAAGCGCCAGCAGGAGGTTGAAAGTTCCAGTCAGTTTCCAAGCCAGCACACACCCCACCCACACCGGCACAATGGCGGCAGGCAGCGTTTTCGGACGTGCGGCGAGAATGCAGGATTTCAAAGTAGCGGGCACGGCGGCAGTGAAACCCGAACCCGCCGCCGAAATCGACCCATTTCGCAACCGGCCCGGAAGATTGAGCTTTGCCCCGCCGCACTGCCGGATAGAGTGCGTATTCCCGATTTCCCCATGAGTGCGAGAAACAAACTCTACATCACCGCCGCCGCACTGCTGCTGCTCGCGGTCGGGATCCTGCTGAGGCCATCGACGGAACACCCCACCGCAGCGGCGACCGTTCCAGCGGAACGCTCCCGTTCCATCAACCGGGAAACAAATCCACCCACACCGCCGCCCACTCCCCGTCGGGCGAAGGATTTTCAAACAACGCTCATGAAGCTTGCGACCGAATCCGAACGCAAACTCACCCATCAGGAAATCGACAATTACGTGGAAGCCCAAAACCGCAGCATGGATTCGCTGCTCTCCGCCTTTCGCCTCAGCGGGGACGAAGCCTACCTCAAGGAGGCCCTCGAGAAATTTCCGAATAATCCCCAAGTCCTGTTCTGCGCGCTTCAACTGAGCAGCGATCCCGCCAAACGCCTGGAAATGCTCGAATCCTTCAAACGTGCTGATCCTGGCAATGGCATCGGTAATTGTCTCGCTGCCGGAGCCCTTTTCGACCTTGGGAAAAATGACGAAGCCTTCGCCGAATTGCTCCGATCCTCGGGAAAACCCATCACGGATTTCACCATCACCTTCTACCACAACGATGAGGAAGCCTACCTCACCGCCGGCTTTTCCCCCGTCTTGGCCAAGATGACCACGCTTTACACCTCATCAAAAGGCGGGTTCATGCAGATGCGCGGCATAACAAAAAAACTCGATGAATTGCGTGGAAATTACGCCTCCACCGGTGATGACGCGGCGGTCCAGTCCGTGCGCGATATCCAGTCGGAGATGGGCGGCCATCTTCAAGAAGATCCCACCGTCGTCGGTAAGCTGGTCGGGATCGCCGTTGAAAAAGGAGCATTGAAGGGACTCGATACTCCCGAAGCCCGTGCCCGCTGGGAAGAGCTCGATCAGCGGCAAAAGTCCCTCTCCGAGAAAGCCCTTAAAATCCCCACACTCATGGAAAACCCCGCCGTGCCTGAGAGCGACTGGGTTCTCTATTTCGACCGCGCCAAGCTCTTCGGCGAAAATGCAGCGAACGACTGGATACTGGGAAAATATCCGGATCTTTGAACGTCAGGTCTCTGGGTGACGAATTTGATTCGGTATGAGAACCGAGCGATGCTCGACGCCGCCGAGAAGGCTCCCTGCTCATGCCCCGGCTCGCTCCGCAGCGTGAATTTGTGAATGGGGTCACTTGCCTCATCCGCCGCCGCTTTCCAAACTCCGCGGATGAATTCTTCCGATTCCCTTCTCACCGCCCTGTCCGGCATCACCGGCACCGGGGATTTCCACTCGAAGGGTGTGGCTCCGTTTTTCTTCCCTCGCCTGATGGTCGATGGCGTTGGTGAGATCGCATTTCCTCTTCCCGCATCGCAGGTAAAGGAGCTGATCGCCGTGGCCGAGGCAGCACCATATGGCAAGGGCGCGGAGACCTTGCTTGATGAATCCGTGCGCAAATGTTGGCAGATCGACGCGTCGCGGTTTTCCATCGAGTCCACCGCGTGGGAAAAATTTCTCGGCAAGACCGTCGAATCCGTGCGCGGTGATCTCGGCATCTCTGGAAAAATTTCCGCCCACCCTTACAAGCTGCTGGTTTATGGCACGGGCGGGCATTTCAAGGCCCATCGGGATACCGAGAAGCTCGCCGCCATGTTCGGCACGCTCATCATCGCATTGCCCTCGGCGCACGAGGGCGGGCGGCTTTTCATCCGACACGAGGGACGCGAGATCGAGGTGGATTTCAGCCGAAAGGATCATCTGCACGGGTTTCAGCACGCCGCGTTCTTCGCCGATTGTGAGCATGAGGTGGAGCCCGTGCGCTCGGGTTACCGCTGTTGTCTGGTGTACAATCTGCGCCTCGATGAGGGAGACCCTTCTTCTCTTAATCTCGCGCTCGACGCCCAAGCGCGGACCTTGCTTGCGCCACTGGCCGCGTTGAAAGCCGAGTGCCGCGGCCAACTTTCGGCGGTTCTGCTGGAACACAGCTACACCGAGGCGAATTTCACCCTGCGCGCGCTCAAGGGGAACGACCCATCCCGCGCCCGCGCGCTCCTCGCCGCCGCCCGCGAAGCTGGCTTCACCGCCCATCTCGCCCTCGTCACCCACCACCAGATGGGCGAACTGGAAGAAAGCAGTCGCCGCCGCCGACATTGGGACGACGATGAGGATGACAACCCGGTGACCGGCACCATGGGCGAGATCTACGAGGAAAGCCGCACCATCGGCCAATGGCGCGACGTTGGCGACCAATCCGTCCCGCTGGGAACTTGGTGCATCGACGAGGAGTGTCTGCTCTCGCGCGAAGATTTCGGCAGGGGCGATCCTGACGAAAAGGAGGCGGAGGGCTACACGGGCAACGCAGGCTGCACTATGGATTATTGGTACCGCCGCGCCGCCGTCGTCCTCTGGCCAACGAAGGACGAGGAGAAAATCCTCTGCCATTATAACTTCGGAGGCGCTTGCCGGATGCTATCCGCGATGGTTTCCGATGACAAAAAACCTCCCGGGCCGCGCTTCGAGAGGCTCGGCAAAGCGGTCGTTTCCCGCCTGCCCGAACATTTGCCTGCTACTGCATACCGCCATCACTACCGATCGACCGAGGACCCGTTTCGCCTCACCCTTGAAACGCTGGCCAAGGCCGAAGCGCGTGAATTGTTGGACAGACTGCTGGAGAAAATACCGGACGAAGCATGGGTGCTGTGCGATGCGCCTCTGTGGAAAACGCTCCACAAGGCCTTCGGTGTCGAGGCCTTCCACAGCCTTCGCGAGCGCTTTCTCGAAGGAGACCCCGATGCATGGAGGCACATTCTTTTCCCGTTGCTCGACGCCCTTCTCAAACAAAAGGACGGCGAGCCCTCTGCCCGAATCATTGCTGCCCGTCTGGCAGCGCTGAAACCCAAGACTCCGCAATCTTCGGACTGGCGAGGGCCGGTGCGGCATCCTGCTGCGGGCGATCACGACGAAGTCCGGATTCTCCTGACCGCAAGCCATCTCCTCGATGCCGCGGATGATCGGAAAGCGGCCTTTCGCTTCCTCCTCGCAGATCAATCCCTCGATTACATCCGCACGGTGCTCACCCCAGAACTATTAGCATCCGCATCCGCCGCACACCGCGATTTTTCCGGCTCCCTTTATCCCGAGATCCATTCCTATGCGAAGGATTCGCTGGCGGCCGAAGTCGCGCGTCCGCTGCCGCCGTTTCCTGACTGGACCCGCCCGTGCCCCGAGCTTCCGCCCGCAACTCCCCCGCGGATGGGTTACCACCCGTCGCACATGGATCGGCAGGCCGCGGTGCTCCGTGACTTCGTCGCGTTCATGGCCGATCCCACATCGAAAAGCCGCGAATTCCGCTATCCGCAGGACATGCGCAGTTCACTCGAAAGTTTCATCACCACCCACCATCTCGACCTCGACTGCGTCACGATCCGCAAGGGCAGCCCGCACGGGCTTTCCTGCACCAAAAACGACAAGTCCCACCTCCGCGACCTCGCCCGGCGGGCGGGGGATCAAAAACTCCTCGATCAACTCACCGGCATTTGAAACATGCCCGCCGCGACTGGGATGACGCCATATTGGAGAAATGAGCTCCTGCCAATCTACGGCGCTGCGTCCATGACCCTGTATCCCATGCACGAATACGCACCCCGGTTGGAGCCGGCAAGCGAACCTGATTTTATCCACCCGTTCCACGGCACCAGATCAACTGAACGAATTCATTGGCAGAAGCCGGAAGTGGCAGGGATGGATGGGACCATCATGGATCCTTCCCGCCGTCGTTCTTCAAGCCCTTGCGGACCTTGGACTCCAGTTTCTTGATGCTCTCCGCTGGCGGAAGTTCTTCCGGCATGGTGCCTCCAAGTTCCTGGATCGTCTGCCTCACCTTGGCTCCGACCTCGCGATGCGCCCCGTTCGCTTTGTCTTTGCCGGTGATCTTCTCGCGCCTCAATTTATCCTCGGCCTGCGTGGCGCGGAAGAGATTGGCGGCAAGTTCGGTGCCGTGGTTCTGGAAAATGGCGTGGTCCTTCGGCTCCAACACGCCCGCGTCCTTCGCCGCATCGGCAAGCTGGCTGTTGTGCTTTTTCAGCTTCGAGCGGATGGCCAGGCGGCGCTCGGTTTCCAGTTCCTCGTCGCCCAATTCCTGCCGCCGTGTCTGGATCGCGAAGTAGGTCTGCCCGTGCGCGACGATCTCCTTGGAAGGATCGGCGTTCTGGATGACGAGGTAGCAGGCATAGCGCGACATCATCACCGTCTGCACCGGACGCTGCCCGCCCTTGCCGATCGCGATCATTTCGTCGATTCCGACGAAATGATCCTCTACCCGCTGACCACTGTTGAAACAGGCGGTTCGCGCCTTTTCAACGACGGCAATAAAGTGGCGATAGTTCACATAGCCCAGCACATCT
>JBDSZP010000152.1:0-3739 GCA_039925065.1 Luteolibacter sp. | reverse complement strand
GTCCGCCCCCACGGAAACCCTTGTCAAATCCACTCCAAAGAACCAAAACCAAACCAAGCGCCGGGTGTCATGAATCCTGACGCAACGACCTACCCCCTCCGGTGTCATTTATCATTGGCGCAATACGTGATGCCGCCATGCGCGGCGGATTCGCCAAAATCATCAATCGCGTATCGGGCTTTCGCTGCATCGCGGAATATGGCTCCGCAGAGGCGGCCATCGAAGGCATCCCAGCCAACCCGTCTGATATCGTATTGATGGACATCAACCTACCCGGTCTTTCCGGGGTCGATTGCGTGTGCAAGCTCAAGCCGCTCCTGCCCGCCGTGGATTTCGTCATGCTCACCATGTTTGGCGATCGGGATCGCATTTTTGACGCACTGCGGGCCGGGGCAGTCGGCTACTTGCTCAAGAGCGACACCTCCGTCGTGCTGATCGACGCGATCAGGCAGGTGAGGGCGGGCGGTTCGCCGATGTCGCCGGAAATTGCCCGGCATGTGATACTGTATTTTCGTCATTCAGCACCGGAACCGAAGCCCGGCGATGCCGCGCTCGAAACACTGCGGGAGCGCGAGCGTGAAATCCTCAAGCTGCTCGCGGGCGGACTGCAATACAGAGAAATTGGGTCCAGTCTGAACATCAGCATCGACACGGTGCGCTCCCACATTCGGAATATTTACGAAAAGCTTCAGGTTCATTCCCGCGCCGAGGCATCTGCCAAGTTCTTCGGGCGCTGAGGAAACGCTGATCTACGTCAGGAAAGCTGGATTGCGACCTCCGGGAGCGATGCTGCGCTCAAGAGAAGTACCCATCGCGCCCGGAGATCACGATCCGCCCATGCGGTTCATTAGGGCGTTCGGATAAAGGAGCCTTTCTCGAAAGCTTTCGAACAAATTGGATGGATGATGGCGAAGCCATCGGAGCCTCGGTAGCCGGGGGGCAGACGCCCCCCCCCGGAAATGGCAGCAAAAAGCAGTCCGATCTCGGAGGGATCGCAGCCCCAGCCGGGAGTCAGCCTCTCGTGGCGTCATCTCTGGCTGCGATCCTGTTCAGGATCGGAACCTTCCGTTTTTCCATACTCAGGGGTATCTCCCGCCTGGGCCGGATCAACCCCCGGCTCTTGTCGCTGCAATGGCTTCGCCATTAAAGGCGAAAATTTCGAGAGTGGGTATAAATCAGCGCTTCCCCTTCGGGAAGCCACAGGCAACTTGGGGGGTGGATTTTCCGGTCAGCGCTGGCCGACACCTCATGCCGGGAAGTCAAGGTCATTGACCAGGAAATGGCGGCGGAGCGAGGTCGCGGCAAACCCTAAAAACCGCATATCCATGCGATAGGCGCGGCACATCTTTGGTGACAAGATTTTCGAATCGTTGGGGAAACAAATCCGCCGGTTAACCGCCGAGTTGGCGGTGGCACCCGTTTTTCTCCGCATCCCCTCCGCCCATTCTCCAGCCCTTCCCTACTATCCAAACCTAAAATAGCATGAAACCCAAAAACAAAATCCTCCAGCACCTCGGCTTTATCGCATTTGCTGGGTTCTCCGCTTCCGCAGTCCACGCCGCCAACGACCTCTGGATCGGCAACACCGATGCCAACTTTGCCACCCTCTCCAACTGGACGGGATCGGTCACCCCAAATGGCAACACCCCACAGTTCGGAGTCGCCGGCACCGTCGGCTCCACGCTGAACAACGACATTGCGAGCGCCAGCTATGCCGGCCTCACCTTCAACAGTGGCGCGAGCGCCTACACCATCAGCGGCAACAGCTTCGCGCTGGGGGGTAACATCGTCAACAACGGGGCGAACACCCAGACGATCAACACCGCGATGACGATTTCAGCCACTCGCACAGTCAATGCGACGAGCGGACAGTTGGTTCTGGGTGGCAACATTACCGGTGCGGCTGGTCTGACACTGAATCCGACCAACAAGATCACCCTGGCGGGAACCAACAACTTCGCGACGGGTGGTTCCTTTTCTAATTTGACCGTCAATGGGGGAGCGGGTGGCGTGGATATCACGGGTTCTACGACTCTCGGCAACGGAGGAGCGACGAACGCAAACGGCTACCTTAGCGTTGGGGGCAATGTGACGGTTACGATTCCGTCGGGTGGTTCGCTCACGGTCAACGGATCGACGGCCGCGACTCCCACCTCTGCCATTGGCCAGAATATAGCCGGCACGAGCACGCTCCTGGTGAACGGCGGAGCTTTCACCATCGGCGCGAATACGGGCTTGCTCCTCGCCAACGGCAGCTCGGGCAACGCTGTGCTGACGATCTCCTCCGGTACCGCCACGATCAATCGCGGCACCTTGGCGACGACAGGGGCCGGCACGGAAACACGCCTTATCCAGATGGGTAGGGACGGCACCGGGACGGCCACGATCAACCTGAACGGCGGCACCCTTGCCACCGGCTCTCAGTTCGTTCGTGATGGAAGCACCGGTGCGGGCTCGGGAACCGCGAACTTCGTGTTCGGCGGCGGCACGCTGAAAGCTCTCGGAGCCCAGACGGACTGGCTCCAGTCAACGACCGCATCGAGCGCCGGCCAGAACCAAGGCGCTACCGGCGGCACCGTCAACACCGGCGCGCTGGCGCTCTCTTCGGTGACGACCACGGCAGTCTCCACCATCGACGCCAACGGCTTCTCCGTCGCCATCAACAGCGCCATCAGCGGCACCGGCGGATTCAATATCAACAGCAGCACCGGCACGGGCACGGTGGCCCTCGGTGGGGCGAACACCTATACCGGCCCGACCACGATTTCGGCAGGAAGGCTGAATGTGATTTCGCCGGGCTCCATCGACACCAGTGCAGTGGCTCTCGGCGCGGCAACGTTGGGTGGAAACGGCTCTGTCGCAGATGTCACCGCCAACAATGTCGGATCGATCATCACCAACGGGAACGGCAACACGGACACGCTGACCCTCGCCTCTCTCGCCTTCAGCGCTTCGGGCACCGCCAACCTCAACCTCACGGATTTGAACACTCCCATTGCCGTCACCAACACGTTGGCGATTGGCTCGGGATTCACAGTGAATGTCACGACAGCTCCCTCCTGGGTCACCGGACAAACTTACAACCTGATCAGCTATGCCACCCTGACCGGGTTGACTTCCAATATCCTCAAGGGAACGATCTCCGGCCTCGGGGCACGGCAAATCGCAACGCTTGGTAATACCGGCTCTACCAATGGTAACATCACCCTGGCCATCACGGGCAACACGCCGGTATGGACCGGCATCCAGAGCAATGCGTGGACGACCGCGCCCATCACCCCTTTGAAGAACTGGAAGCTGCTCAACGGCGGCGCTGGCACCGATTTCGTGTCAAACGACCAAGTCATTTTTAATGACAGCGCGACAGGGACGACCAGTGTGAACATTTCGACTGCCAACGTGCAGGTTGCTTCCGCCGTTTTCAGCAACGACAGCAAGCCCTACACGATCTCCAGCACCGGCGGGTTTGGCATAGCCGATGGAACGTCACCCGCCTCCCTAACGAAATCTGGCACCGCAACGCTGACCTTGAACACGATAAACAGCTACACCGGATCCACCCACATCGACTTTAACGCCACCCTTCAGCTTGGCGACGGCACGACGAACGGTGATATCGCCAGCAGTTCCGTCATCACCAATGACGGCACCCTCGTTTACAACCGCGCGGGTGGCTCGTTCAGCTACGCCAATGTCATCAGCGGCTTCGGGGATGTGGTCAAAAACGGAACCGGAACGC
>JBDSZP010000151.1:0-12128 GCA_039925065.1 Luteolibacter sp. | reverse complement strand
CGATATCGGATCGCCCTGCCCATGGGGGGACAATGAAAAGCGATTCTCTCACTTCATCGGCTATTCATGGGCATCGGCGGACGGATTCCGCCGCTCCTTGGGGTGTTCCATCGAAGGGCACGGAGGGGCGATATCGGATCGCCCGGTCCATGGGGGGACAATGAAAAGCGATTCTCTCACTTCATCGGCTATTCATGGGCATCGGCGGACAGATTCCGCCGCTCCCTGGGGTGTTGCCTCTTCCCGGTCGTCGGAAGTTGAATGATCGCGTTCGGCGGGATTTCCCATCAGGCAACAAAAAACCGGGAAGCCGTGAGGCCTCCCGGTTGGAGTGATTCGATCGAATCGATCCGAGCAAATTATTGCTTCTTCTTGGGATAGGCCCACTGAGGAGTGGTGCTAGTACCCCAGACGGTATCGGTTCCTGTTTCGAGGATTCCCTTACCGCTGATAAGCACCTTACCCGTTGTTTTCACGATTGGGAAGGATGTCACGCTGTTATCGAGCTTCAGAACAACTGCCTTACCATCGTAGAAATCGGAATCAAATGTTCCGTCCATGGCGATAGCAAATGGTGCGGCAAGGATTGGACGGCCAGGATTACCAGCAGCACTTAATCCGCTGTTATCATCCTTGGTGATGATACCAAAACCAACTTCTCCGTCAGCCAATGCTTGGGTGTCATTGGTAAAGACACCATCCGGCTTCTTGGTGAAGGCGGTCTTCGCATAGAACATGGCTTCCGATTGGGCGATACCCGCACGGATGAGCTGGCGGAATTTGTCGTTCGCGGTATTTCCAACGACCTTGGTGGTATCAGTAGCAGTGTGAACGGCATCTGCGGTGGAATCATCTGGGAAACTGCCGTATTCCGTTTCAAATTCGAAGAGCGCGATCCCGATTTGGCGGGCATTGTTGACAGCTTCGGTTTGGTCGGCCTTTTTACGCTGACGGATCACCATGGGAGCGGTGAGACCGGCAAGCGCCGCGATGATGACGATAACGACGAGCAGCTCCACCAGGGTGAAGCCACGACGCATTCTTGGGTTCATTTTCATAGGTTTATTGATGTATTATTTGTATGATTGGGGCGAACGCCCCGGTATTATGTTCTCTCCTCGCGATGAGACGACGAGATTGGAATCACGCTACCTGAGCAGCAGGTGGACGCAAGTAGGAAGTTCCCGGATATTACTTCGCGCGTCTTTACCAACTCAACTTTGCGACTTGATCCGAATTCGTGCGGCGTTGGAGCGGAATCCGTCGAGCAGCTTGTATTCCTTATCGGTGATCGGATAAGGCCCCGAAAACTCCACGGTCCGCGGAGTTTGCAATCGCGTCCGGCAGGCAAATGCATGCCGCTGCCGGAGGTAGTAGAGGATGAAATACTGGCGCTCGCGACTGCCCGTTTCCGCCAGAAAATCCGGCACACCATACTTCGCCACAAATAGTCCGAGATCCGGAAAATCATGTGCCTGGGTGACCAGCCGTTGATACCCGAACGATGGAGGTTCCTGCCGCACCAACATGATCTGATCCTTCGCCGCCGCTGCTTGGCTGCCGGGAATCAACGGGGATTCCACGATCCCGCATGAGGTGAAAAGCGCACACCCTGCCAGCAAGCCAAAGGCTGTTTTCATCATCGCCATCGGTTTTCCCTATTAAAGATTTCCGCCGCCGTTCCGGACACGGTCACTTTGAATGATGGCGTCGATTTTCCGAATGTTAGGTCTATTTCCCTCGGAATCCACGAAAAACGCGGTTTCCATCGGCACCAGAAATTCGACGGCGGAATTGATTCCGACCAATCCGCCGTGGGCATCGACCACCGGGCCGCCGCTGTCACCCGGCTGGAGCGGCAGATCCATCTTGAATTTCCGCGTGCCGGTAAATGCGCCTTCCGGGCCGAGCGTGGTGCTCAGCTTGCCCTGTCCGGATTTGAAACCCGTCGAAATTCCGCCGTGGATGATGGCATTTCCCGCAGGCAGCCAATGATCCGCCGGGGTCCACGAGTAGTAAAAGGGCGTCTTTACCGGGATGTGCAGCAGCGCGAGATCCGATGGCCCGGATCGCCAGACCACCCTCGCCTTCGCCGGAGCCAACCGCCCGCCTTGTCCGTAAATCAGGAACACATTCCGCCCCGCCATCCGGGACAAAACATGATCCGCCGTTAAAAAATATCCGTCAGGCGCGATCGGAGCTGCCGAACCGCCATCGGCATCTTCGGGAGCTTGTGAGGTGACGAAATTCCGGTTCACCCAGCGGTTCAGGTCCTTGCGATCCGTCACCACCACCGCGCTCACCCGTTCGGCGACGATTCTACGGGTCGCCCCGCTGGCCGCCATGCTGTCGGGCGGAGGAGATACCCCGCAGGATTGGCTCAACCAACCGATCAGCAAAACACCTGATAACCGAACAATCTTTTCCATCCGCACGCACCAAAGCACAACCAAGTGCATTCGTCACACCCGTTTTCAAATTTCACCCAACAATCGCTCGATCACCCGCCGGAATGGCGACGGCATCGCCAACCCAAGCACGTCGTCCACCTCCTGCCAAATCTCGTCTTCTGCCGGGCGAAAGCGTTTTTTCACCGCAGCACCGTCATGCACCCGCAACGTCACCCGGTAGCGCGTGATGGTGTAGCGATGCTCGCCGAGCACCGGCAGCGTGGAAATTTCCTCAGGTTCGCGGGTCGGCAGTTTCCACAAACCTTCGCGACGTTTCCCGCCTTCCCGATGAAGCAGCAGGCGTCGGGCATCGTCCATCAGCCACAGCGCGTGCTCATCCACCGCCGTCACAACCGCTTTCTGGCGTTTCACCGGCAGGTTTTCCGGCTCGCGGGTTTTGCAAAATCCCGCCACCGGGCAACTCAAACAATCCGGCACTCCCGGCCGACAAATGGTCTGCCCCAGTTCCATCAGCGCCGAGTTGTAAATCCGCGGGCGGTCCGGATCTGCCAACACTTTCGCCCACTCCCACATCTGCGCCGTACCCGCCGTGTCATCGACCGGAGCTGAAAAATCCATCACCCGCGAAAGCACCCGCGCCACATTTCCATCCACCACCGCCGATGGCAGATCGAACGCAAACCCGCGCAAAGCCCCAGCCGTGTAACGTCCCACTCCCGGCAGTTTCATCAGGGCGTCCAACTCCTGAGGAAACTTCCCGCCATGCTCCGCGATCACCGCCCGCGCCATTTCCCGCAACATCCTGACACGACGGTAATATCCCAAGCCCTCCCACGCCTTCAACAACCGCTCGTCCTCCGCCACAGCCAGCGACTCCACATCCGGAAATGTCTCCAGAAACCGCGTGTAAAATCCCCTGCCCAGCACCGTCGCAATCTGTGTCTGCTGGAGCATCACCTCGGAAATCAGAATCGGATACGGCTCCCGCGTCCGCCGCCATGGGTAGTCCTTGCCGTTGCTGGCAAACCACACCACCAGCGCCTCACGGAAAGCTTCCCGATCTTTCAACGCAGTCATTTTCATCTTCGGCTTCAGCATCCCGCCGCAGACTCAGCCATCCAGACGGGCAAAGGAAATCCGAAACAGCGCAGAAGATGGATTCTCGCGCAGAGCAGCAGGGACGCGTTGGCTGGCGCCTCGACGCGAGAATCCTGGAATTTGTCGATTTCCAAAGAGCCTCGTCTTACGGCATCGCGTGATGGTCGCGATGCCAAACAAGAGGTAATTTGGCAGCGTTCGATCTTATCTTTCCTGGTAAATTGCTGTTTGGTTTAACCCTCCGGTTCGCAAGAGCTGGAGGGTTCTTCGCTAGCAAAGCGATTTCACCGGCGCGCGGCGTCGGCTTCGATCCAGCTCCAGAGATTGGCGAGCCCATCCTTCACGGTGGTCTTGTTTGCGGCAAGATCGCCGCCGGGGGCGTGTTTGCCGAACAGGTAGAACTTGATCTTCGGCTCGGTGCCAGACGGACGGACGGCGAACGAACGACCGTCTTCGAGATCGACGAAAAGCATTTTCTCCTTCGGCAAAAGATCACCTTCCTGATCGAAAAGATCCTGCTTCGCGAAATCACGAACACGGAGGACAGCGGAGCCATCGACTTCGGTCGGCGGGTTCTCGGCGTAGGAATTGGCGAGTGATTGGATCTTCGCGGCACCGTCGGCTCCTTCCATGACGAGCGATTTTCCGATTTCCAGGTAGTAACCGTATTCGGTGTAAACGTCGTCCATCAGCTCGGTCAGCGTCTTGCCGACGGATTTCGCATAGGCAGCGACTTCGGCGAACATCAGGGTCGCGCCGTTTGCGTCTTTGTCACGGATCGCGTCGGAGCCGAGATAACCGTAACTTTCCTCACCGCCGAAGACAAAAAAGCGCGAGTATTCAAGACGCAGCGCACGGGTCTGGGCTTCGGTGAGCGAGCGGTAATCGCCCTTCTTGTCGGCGGGGATGGCTTCCTCGTATTTGCGAAGCTTGCCGGCGATGTATTTGAAACCGGTAAGCGTATCGACGATGCCAACGCCGAATCCATCGGCGATCGCGTGCTGGAGCTCGGTGGTGACGAAGGTTTTCACGAGCACGGCACGGCTGCGGTTCGCGTTGGTGAGCCAACCGAGTTCGAAACAGGTTTTCAGGCGATACCATGCCATCAACGAGCCGATCTGATTTCCGGTTAGCAGGACCATTTTTCCTGCGGTGTCGCGAACAGCAACTCCCATGCGGTCCGCGTCAGGATCAGTGCCGATGACGATTTCCGCTCCGGATTTTTCGGCAAGGTCGATGCCCATTTGAAGTGCTGGACCGTTTTCCGGGTTCGGCGATTCCACCGTTGGGAAACGGCCGTCCTGGATGTCCTGCTCGGGCACGGTGAGAACCTCAAAGCCGAGGCCACGAAGCATCGGAACGTTGATGTGGCCACCGGTGCCGTGGAGGTTGGTGAAAACGATTTTGGTGGCAGCGCCTTCGAGCAGGGAGGGCTTGAGGAGGAGGGTTTTCAGGCGACTGATATAAAGCTCGTCCATTTCCGCACCGAGGATGGTGACGGTGCCGCGCTCGGATTCAGGAACGGACTCGTAGCGCTCGCTGGTGATCGCATTGACCTCGTTGATGATCGCCGTCGCGTGTGGATCGACGATCTGCGCGCCGTCGTTGAAATACGCCTTGAAGCCGTTGTCATGGGACGGGTTGTGCGAAGCGGTGAGGACGACGCCCGCATCGGCGCGGAGTTCGCGGACGGCGAAGGAAAGCTGGGGCGTGGCGCGCGGGCCATCGAAGAGATAGGCGTCGCAACCGAGATCGGCGCAGGTTTTCGCGCAGAATTCCGCGAAGTCGCGGGAGAAATGGCGGGTGTCGTGAGCGAAGACGAGGACCGCTTTCCGATCAGGACCAGCGAATTGTTTCGCGTAGGTAATGAGCCCCCGGACGGCGCGGCTGACGTTGTAGAAATTCATCGTCGCAGTGCCGACGCAGGGATGCTCCGGGCGATCGTTCGGGCCGCCGACTCCTTGCTCCGCCGTGGTCACGACCTTGCCGATCGTGCGCCCGCGCAAGCCACCGGTGCCGAAAGCGAGGGTTTTGAAAAAACGGTCATTCAGCTCTTCCCAAGCGCCGGCGTTCACCAATTCCTCGATGGCTTTCGGCGCAACCTCGCTCGTCGTCCCGCCAAGCAGCGCCAGAATGTTGTTTTTCGCGGATTCAAGCAGGCTGCCATTGGCAACCGCGGCGGTGAGGAGATCGGTCATTGCGCTCATTTCAACGCGGATCGTAGGAGAAATCCGAATCATGGCAACCCCGTCCGAGCAACATTTTCCGCAACATGTGCATTTTCAATCATCAAGAAACGTCGGTGGGTTTGTGCGCTCGCCCCGATCGGCGGATCGCAAGCAAGGACCGCCCGATTCCATCCTTGGATTTCTGTAATTTCACCTCATTCTCTGCTCAGGCATTCCATGAATGAGGTCTGAATGCGGTCATTCCTAGCCCTTTAGCAATTTCCACTTCCGCCATCCAACCCTTCCCCATCCATTACGTTGACAACCAAACCAATACCTGTTCACATGAACCCATGAAGCCATTGACCGAGATGCAGCCTCTCTTGCTCGCCAATACTGGAGCATTGCCGGATCAGATGGAAAAATTTCCCCGTTTCCGCTACATGGGCAGCAAGTTTAGGCTGCTGCCCTGGCTACATGAGACTTTCCAAAATTGCTCTTTTCAAACTGCCACGGACGCGTTTTCCGGCTCAGGCGTGGTTTCCTACCTCCTGAAGTCGATGGGCAAACAGGTCCGGACCAACGACTCACTTTCGTTTCCTGCCGTTTTAACGGCAGCCACCGTGGCAAATAGCGCGACCCGCTTGGACTCGGCAGACCTGGCGCTTTTGTTGTCCGCCAAGGCGCGAAAATCCGACGAACAATTCATCAGCCGAACCTTCGACGGCATTTTCTATACCCCTGCCGAACTCGCTTTCCTCGATGACCTGTGGGCAGGCATTCGCCGCATGGACTCAGGATTCAAACGTTCTGTCGCCATCGCCGCGATCCTGCGATCCGCGATCAAACGCCAGCCGCGTGGCTTGTTCACCGTAGCCGGAGATCCCGAGCGTTATAAGGACGGCCGCCGTGATCTCAAGCTGACCTTGAGAGAGCATTTCATCGAACAGGTAGAAACTTACAACGCCGCCGTATTCAGCAATGGCCTCCGCAACGTCACCACCTGCGGAGATGTTTCCGACATCAAGGTGGGAAGCGACTTGATCTACATGGATCCTCCTTACGTCCCCCTCGCTGACGACAACTGCTACATCAAGCGCTATCACTTCTTGGAAGGCCTGGCCTGTTACTGGGAAAACAAGGAACTGATGATGAGTAGCAAGGTTCGCAAGATCGTAAAGCCTTTCACGCCATTCTCCTACCGCAGCACCGCCATCGAAGCGTTCGATCAACTCTTCCGTAAGTTCGCTGATTCGACTCTGGTCCTTTCCTACTCATCCAACGCATACCCCGATCTCGACACCCTTCGCAAACTGATGGGCCGCTACAAACACTCCGTCGAGGTTTTGGAAAAGACTCATCGCTACCACTTCGGTACCCACGAAGCCGCAAAGCGCAACGTCGTGCAGGAATATCTCATCATCGGCACATGAAGCGCTACCGCCAGACATTCAAGGAAATTGCTGACTCACTTCAGGTTCTCGAAGTCGACTGGCTTGTGGACCCACACGCCGGGGCTGTGATTTCACTTCTGAAATCCTTGCCAACTGACGAACCTGTCACCGAACGTCACATCGTTGAAATGCTGAAGGCCGATTTCCGAGCGGCTTCCACAGCCCTGCGGCTATTCCTCGGAATGGCAAAAGACGAATATGATCGTGATATTCCGGCGCTGTTCGAAGGCAAGGGAGCAGGCAGTAAAACGTTCTTCTACAAGGCTCCTGAGGCATACGTTGCTGCATTCACGAAGCTGGGGCTGTTGCAGAAAATCAATGGAGAGATTCAACGACCCATTTTATGGTGTGATCGGCTGATAGGTTTGTTTGAAGGAGGATGGGGCAGTGCAAGAAAGGGCCAATTACGTGGACGATTGCTCGAAGATTTTGTGCAGGATATCCTGTTGGAAGTGTTCCCCAAGGAACAGATCGTGCCACGTTGTCAGTTTGTGGGAGCAAACGGGACGAGTAGCGAAAAAGCCGACTTCGCCATCCCCAACGCCACCGACGCACACATCCTCATCGAGGTGAAAGCGTTCAATGCGACTGGTAGCAAACAGACCGATGTCCTAGGCGACATTTTCCGGATTGTGGAGCAAAAGCGGGATGACACCGCCTTTCTTTTAGTGACTGACGGGATCAGTTGGAAAGCGCGCGCAAGTGATCTCAGAAAAATTGTAGAACTTCAGAATCTTGGAAAAATTCGCAGGATTTACACCATGGCGATGGCCGCCGAGTTGCAAGCAGACCTGATTTCGCTAAAACAGCCATTTGCACTATAGATTCTCCCGATCTTCTCCGTGACAAAGGGATACATGGACGGAATCCCAAATAGCATACATAGGAAACATTCACAGGCTCGATCGGTGGATCAACTTGACTTCCAGTGCCTGAAAACAGAAGTAGCACACATGAAAAAACTTTTCTGCGCATTAGCCATGATGCTTTGCCTGATGCGGGCGGAAGCCTCGACCTTCGCTCTGGATGGTGATCTGTCATGGAAAATCACGGAGCCACGCTGCACCTTCACGATGGTCGGCGGAATCCAGAATACCAGCCCCGCCGGGACGTCCGGCACGATCAAATTGGTGTTGTGGGCGACCAAAAACCCATTCCCATCCTTGGGTTCCATCGTGGCTGAATACACGCTTGGACAAGTCAGCGCGGGCTATCAATTCTCCGATTTCTCGGTAAAAACGAGTTCCAATGTCCCCACCGTGACCGGCGACTATCATTTCACCATCGCGGTTTTGGAATTTACCACCGCAGGATGGCAGAATCGGTTGCTGGTCGATACCGGAACCCGGAACCTCGTGAGCGGCAATTTCCCCGGTCAATTGAAATGGAAGATTCCTACAGCCAAGGTCACCCCTCCCATTCCCTCTCTGATGGTGACGAATCAGCTCAAACTTTCGCTAAAGGCATCGGAATACCTGAATGCTTTCCCGTCAGATTCAAGAACCGTCACCACGGTCAGCATCGATTTCGGCACCAAAGCGTTTGTGAAAACCACCAATGTGAAGAAGACCTCCGCGAGTTTCAAATACTCGGTGAAAAAGGACACGCTGAACGGCAAAAAGGTCAACGCGGGAAGCCTCTACCTCGACTACTCGAACTCGAGCACGTATGCCACCATCACGCTCTTTTTCCAAGGACCGAACTCGGGGACCTATAAGAGCGTGGAGACCGTCGCCTCGAAACAGGAAACCACCTGGGGCACGTTCACTTTCAAGTGACCCAATCCTGAGGCAGGGCCCACACAAGGGGAAGAGAACCACGGATGAACACGGAGACACACGGATTGAAGAAATGCTTGCCGGAATCCATGACTCAAAGCGTCGCCGTAACCCAGATGCATGCCAGATTCGGGTGGATATTGCCCGATTCGCCAGCGCCAATGGATTCAAATCCGTGTTCAACCGCGTTCATCCGTAGTTCGATTCCTCTCTTCTGATGAGCGAGTGGAAGTTCGCGCCCCTAATGTAGCCGTCCTGAATCCCAAGCTCGAATAACAGACTCGTCGATCGCGTGATCCTCACTTAGGGTCGCGCTCCTTCATGCATCAACTTCTTCAAAACGCCGTCGCCAAACGTGCCGACTTGCTCGATTCGGAAACAGACGCCGTCCGCTTCATCGATGGCAGCGGCGACGGCTTGCCGGGGCTGATTCTTGAAACCTTCGCCGGACGCTGGCTGGTCTCCACTCCGAATGACCGGCTGGCTCCACAAGTGCGCGAGTGGATCCGCGATCAGGGAGCTTCCTGTTATTGGAAACGGCTGGACCAGCATCAGAAGGAATCACCGACGCATCTCTCGGGACCAGAGTCGGATGGGCCATTTCTCATGCGTGAAAACGGAATCAAACTGGAAGTCTCGTTCCAGTCCGGCTACTCGCAGGGCATCTTCCTCGACCAGCGCGACAACCGCGCGGAAGTCCGCAAGCTGATGGCTCCCGGGAAACGCCTGCTCAACACTTTCGCCTACACCGGGGCCTTCTCGGTCGCCGCCGCGATGGCGGGTGCGGAAACAACGACGCTCGATCTATCACAACCCTATCTCGATTGGGCGAAGCGGACTTTCTCCCACAACGATCTCGATCCCGCAGCACATCATTTCTGCAAGGGCGATACATTTCACTGGCTCAAACGTTTCGCAAAACAAGGCCGCACCTTCGACGGCATCGTTCTCGATCCGCCGACGTTCTCGCGCGATGAAAAAGGCAAGGTCTTCCGTGTGGAGGAAAACTTTGGTGAGCTCGCCGCCCTCGCCGCCGACCTTCTGACTCCCGATGGCTGGCTGCTCTGTTCCACCAACTGCCGGAACCTTCCGCTCAACGATTTCCAACGCCAGCTCCGCAGTACGATCCATCGCCCGATGAGCGCCCGCCACTCGGACATGCCGTCGGATTTCAACGGCGAGCCCTATCTGAAATCCGTATGGCTCAGGTGAATGCGGGTCATCATCTATACCATCGGCAGCGCAGGGGATGTGCATCCCTTTGTCCGTCTGGGCTTGGCGATGCAGGCGCGGGGGCATGAGGTGTTTGTGATCACCAGTGGGTTTTTCAAGGGGCTGATTGACCGGGCGGGTCTTGGTTTCCGTGAACTCGGGAGCGCCGAGAGATTTCAGGCGGTGCAGGATGATCCGGACCTGTGGCATCCGGTGAAGGCGCTGCCGACGGTGGTGAAACACGCGGTGAATCCGAGTTACGAGCCGATTCTGGAATACGCCCGCGAACTGAACGTGCCGGGAAAAACGGTGATGGTGTGCAGCTCGTTGGCGTTCGGCGCACGCAATGCGCGGGACTTGCTGGGGATTCCGTTGGTCACAGTGCATGTGGCTCCATCGCTTTTTCCAAGCTGTTACCGCCAACCGGTTTTGCATGGCATGGTGATCGGGCAATCGGCGCCGCGGTTTCTGAAATCGCTGCAATGGAAGATCGCTGGCAAGGTGCTGGATTCGCTGGTGTGCCCCGCGCTGAACCGATTCCGCCGCGACCATGGGCTACCGTCGGCTCGCAACATGTTGGCGGACTGGTGGCACTCGCCGGACCGGGTGATCGCACTTTTCCCGGAATGGTTCGCCGCGCCGCAGCCGGATTGGCCGGAGCAAACACGGCTGACAGGGTTTCCGCTGTTCGATGAAAAAGGCATGCGCGAGTTGCCTGCGGAGCTGGAGGAATTTCTATCAACGGGCGAGGCTCCGGTGGTTTTCACTCCCGGCAGCGCGATGAAACATGGTCACGCGTTCTTCGCGGAAGCAGTGAAGGCTTTGAAATTAATGGGGCGCAGGGGAATCCTGCTCACGCCATTTCACGAAACGATTCCCGCGAATCTGCCGCCGGAGATCCGACATTTTTCCTATGTCCCGTTCAGCGAGGTTCTCCCCCGCGCGGCGGCATTGGTCTATCATGGCGGCATCGGCACCTGCGCCCAAACCCTGCAGGCGGGCATTCCACATCTGATCCAGCCGATGGCGCACGACCAACTTGATACGCTGAGCCGTGTGAGGGATCTCGGCGTGGGCGATGGGTTGCATCCCAAACATTTCAAGGCGAAGTGCATCGCGGAGAAATTGGATCGATTGCTCGGGGATGAAAACGTTGGCAAACGCGCGAAGGAAATCGCGACCCGCTTCGACGGAACTGACTGGATGAGTCGCGCTTGTGAGATCATCGAGGAAACGCTGCGGCCTATCCGCTGAATTTCTCCCTGCCGGCGACGAAGGTTTTCCAAACGGAGAAATCTTCATTGAGCAGGACCATGTCCGCGTGGAAGCCGGGAGCGAGTTTTCCGAACCCTTCGAGGCCGAGAGATTGCGCCTGGTTCCACGAGGTGGCCTTGACGATCTGATGGAGAGGCAGGCCGGTGATTTCGAAAATGCTTTTCACGCCTTCATTGTATTTCAAAGTGGAGCCTGCGAGCGCGCCGCCTTCTTTCAGCCGGGCGATGCCGTTTTTCACGAGGACCGGGCAGCCGCCGAGACTGGCTTCGCCGTCGCCGAGCCATGAGGCGGCGATGGAATCGGTGATCATCATCAGGCGTTCGATCGGGACGAGTTTGAAAATAAGCTTCAGCATGTCCGGGCAGAGGTGGACGGCATCGCAGATGATTTCGAGTTTCAGCAAGTCGTCCAGCAGACCCGCTCCGACAACTCCGATCTCGCGGGTATGGAGCTGCGTCATGGCATTACCGAAATGCGTGAGATGGGTGAGTCCGGCGTTTCTGGCAGTGGTCATTTCCGCAGAGGTGGCGGAGGTGTGGGCGGCGGAGGTGATGATGCCGAGTTGGGCGGCGGCGGCGATCAATTCGGGCGCGCCTGGAATTTCCGGAGCGAGCGAGAGGATGCGTATCGGGCAGATTTCGTGAAGTCGCCGGATCTCGGTCAAATCAGGCGGGCGGATGAAGCCGGGGTTTTGCGCACCGGCATTTTTCCGGTTGATGAACGGGCCTTCGA
>JBDSZP010000150.1:0-17420 GCA_039925065.1 Luteolibacter sp. | reverse complement strand
TTTCAAGAGGACGGGGAATGAATCCAAGCTTTCCCGCCCATGGTGGAGAGGCATCCGTGAGGGCGAACCCAACGCCGATGAGCCGCGCGTGACGGTCTCATTTTATTGGGAGTTTTCCACACCGATCCGTGTTGGGAGGTTTTCACACCGATCCGTGCGCCGCACGAGATGGCCTCATTTCACGAGGAGTTTTGCACACCAATTCATGATACTCCGCTGTGGATAAACTCACGCTTGGAGGCATTCCCGCGAAACGCGAGAGGCAGGCAGCGGCTCAATTCTTCCTGAAAAGCAAGGCTAACACCAAGGCTCCCACCAGCACCACCATTCCGATGAGGAGCCACGGCCTCTTCGCCACCTCCGCGGCCCCCTTCTCCACCGCCGGGCTTCCGCCCTCCTTGCCCTCCGCGCCGACAGCTACCTTCGGCTCCGGGCCGACCTGCCCCGTCGACGGTATACCCAATTCCCGCGGCATCGCCGTTTCCGTTCCGGATGGCTTTTCCCCGGCTGGCGAAGCCGACTGTGAGGAACCCTTTCCCTCGGCCTCCCGCGCTATGCTGTTTTTGCTTACACCTGAAGGCTCCTCCTTCACGGACACCTCGCCGTAGGTCACATTGTCATCCGGAGCAATGTTGACGGAGAACGACTCCTCCTTCAGTCCCCTGCGGAAGGACCTGAGGTCGGTGATTCTTTGGACAACGAACCCCTTTCCCGCCGTCAGAGGCGTGAAGATCAATGACTGGTGCCTGAGATAAAAAAGCGACGTTTCATCGAGTGGCACGTCAATGTCGGTGCCCGCCGCCAGGATTCCGGCGACACCCTTGTTACCTATCTTGCCCACGAATTGCGCCTGAGACTCGTTCGTGGTGACCACGAGGGCACCGCGCTCATACCTCACGTTTGCGAATTCTCCGAGCCCGCCCCGCTCCCCTCCGTGCGCGACCGTAAAGAGAAGAATCAACCAGGCGATTGTTTTTACGATGAAGTTCATGGTTGAGGTCCGTGTTGGTTGGCGGACTGGCAGCCGGGATTCGCCCAGTCCTTCTTGGGCAATACTGGAAACGTGACATTAGATTCCTGTTTCATGCCTCTTACTTCTTCATCTCCGAATGCCGCATAGTCTGAATAGCTTCCCCCCAAAGACGAGATGCCATACGTATCAGGATGGGCCGTGGACGATTGGATTCCAGCCAGAGAGCCTTCCGAGCTATCCGCCACTCCGTCTTGATCCACATCGGCCTTACCGGCCAAATCCGCATACATCGTGATATGATAAAGCTCATGTGAAACCGTCTCCGCGACACATTGGATCCCTTTGCCATTCGATCCAACAGTAATCGTCCCGTAAGTCACTGGAGGATTGCTTCCCGGCTTCGTAATCGTACTTGTCAGTGTGAGAGGGTTCCCTCCTTGGGTGGGCGCAGCCGGACATAGACGCAGGATACTGTCCTGATCCGGCAATGTGAATCCGCATGACAAAGGGACAGGCCTTTAGTCAAAGTCTCCTCTTGCCTCTCCGGTCCGGTTTGGTAGCCTCGCCCGCATGAGAAAGGCGCGATGGCTGGCCGAGTGGCGGAAATCCGCTGGAAAACCGGTGTTTTACCATGTGATTTCGCGTGTGGTGGACCGGCGGTTTGCGTTCGGAGCGGAGGAGAAGGAGAAATTCCGGGCGTTAATGCGTTTGCAGGAGAAGTTCGCCGGCTGTCGGGTGGTTTCCTATTGTCTGATGTGCAACCACTTCCATCTCCTGCTGGAGGTGCCGCCGATGGCGGAGGGCGGGATTTCGGAGGGGGTGTTCTTAAAGCGCTTATCGGCGATTTACAGCGAGGCGTTTGTCGCCGGGGTGGCGAAGGAACTGGCGGATGCCGGTGCGGCGGTTTATGTGAGTGAAAACGGACTGGAGGAAGCGTTGGCGACCATTTACAAGCGTTTCACCTACCGGATGCAGGATCTGGGAGAATTCATGAAGGGGCTGCTGCAACGTTTCACCCAGTGGTTCAACCGGGCGCATTCTCGAACCGGACGTCTGTGGGAGGATCGGTTCAAGAGCGTGATCGTGGAGGACGGAGTGGCGGCTAAGGCGATTGCCGCCTACATCGACCTGAATCCGGTTCGAGCGGGAATGGTCGAGGATCCGGCGGATTATCGCTGGAGCAGCTACGGTGAGGCAATCGGTGGCGGACCAAAGGGCAACGGAAAAACCGCACGGGCTGGGTTGGTGCGAGCCTTGCGCGCCCATCACGGAGCTGGCGCGGATGCTGGGTTATGGGCTGTGGGAGTTGCCCGGGAATACCGGAAACTGCTGATGGCCGGAGCTGTTGGAAAGACTGCGGAATCTGTTGGAAGGGATGGGAAAATGGTGGTGAAGGCGCCGCGCAAAGGAATTTCAAGGGAGGAGGCGGAAAATGAACGCGCGACGGAAGGCGAGATGCCGTTCGGAAAGGTGCTGCGGTGCCGGATCCGTTATTTCACGGACGGAGCGGTGATCGGCAGCCGAAGTTTCGTGAACGAGGCGTTTGCGAAATCGAGGACGAGATTCGGACCTAAACGGAAAGACGGCGCGAGAATGCTTAAGGGCGCGGCCGCAGCCGCGAAGGGGCATTTATGGAGCATGCGGGATTTGAGGAAGGGAATCGCTTGAACGCGGCGATCATTTCGTTAACGACCGTCAAAATTCTCCACGAATGGTCCGAGCCCTCGCATTTTCATCTGAGTTGACCGGGGAATCTGCGAGAATTATTCCTACTAATCCACCCGTCCCCACTAATCCGACCGGTTCCGCAAAAATATCCGCTGATGATCGGAGCGCAGCACATATCAATCCGCCCCGCCGAGATGTTGGCTGATTTTATCGACGAGGGCGTCGGGGCTGAAGGGCTTTGTTAGGAATTCAACGACTCCGTTTTGAAGGGCATCCGCCTTGTGGGAGGGGTCTTTCAGGCTGGTGAGCATGATCACTGGAATATTCGTGAGATAGGGATGCATGTTCCAATGCTCGAGCACCTGGGAACCGTTGAGCTCGGGCATCAATCCGTCGAGAACCATGATATCGGGTGCTTCAGCTTGCGCCATTTCCAATGCCTGTCTGCCATCGAAGGCGGACCTAACGACAAATCCTGCCTCATTCATGAAATAGGTGAGCACGCTGTGGATGATCTTGTCATCATCGGCGAGTAGCACGCGTATGGGGGCCGACCGATCTCTTTCCGGGAGCTGCCGGGGATGAGGAGATTGGTTGACCGCCGCCTCGGCGGGAGGTGGGACTGCGGAGTCGAGGACCTTGGTCACTTCATCGACCAAGGACTTCGGATTACACGCTCCTTTGTTGAGGAAATGGGTGGCGCCTTCCCTCCATGCCGCCTGGACGACGCCAGAGAAGTAGTCCGAATTGGAAACGACGATCACTGGCAAGTCCCACAGGCTCTCGCGGGAACGCAGGAACTTCAGCACTCCGAGGCCGTCGATCCCCGGCAACATCAGATCCAGCAGGACCACGTCGGGCCGATGGCTGACGAGTTCCTCGATTGCGGCATTTCCGTCATGGGCAAGGGAGACTTGATAGCCGGCCTCCTCAAATTTTCGACGGCACACGTTGGCCATGAAGCGGTCGTCTTCGGTGATCAGGATGTGTTTTTTCATTGGGTAGTCTGGGTGAAAGAGGCGCCGCTATCAAGGTAGCGGATGAGAAAGCGGCGGATGCGGGCGAGCTGGCGGACGGCTTCGCAATGGAGTTCGCTCGCGAGAGTGAATTGCGGAGCTTCGCCGATTTGCTCGATGCGCCTCAAGGAAGGGACGATGGCGCGCATGCCACAGGAGGCGCTTGATCCGCAGAGCTTGTGGGCTAACTGATGAATATCGCCAGAGGCGCGGCGCTCGATCGCGAGAGCCATGACGGATAGAATTTCATCCGCCTGGATGAGATAGTCGTGGGCGAGTTGGCGAAACATCGCGGTCTGCCCGTCGGTGATTTCCAGAAGGCGTTCAAGGTCCACTGGCTCTTCGTCAACGGCAGGAGCAGGCGGAGGCGGCGGGATGGGTACGGACTCGAGTTTGCATCTGGTCAGCAGGCGTTCCAGTTCCTTGGCATTTACCGGCTTGCTGAGGTATTCGTCCATCCCCGCAGCCAGGCATTTTTCACGGTCGCCCTGCATGGCATTGGCGGTCATCGCGACGATCCGGATCGGGCGGGTGTGAATGCGGCGGATTTCGCGGGTCGCATCATAACCGTTCATGTTCGGCATCTGACAATCCATCAGGATCACCTCATAGGGAACTGTTTCCAGTGCCTTGATCGCCTGGAGGCCATCGCTAACCACATCGGCGGAGTAACCGAGGTTTCTGAGCTGGAGGAGGGCCACCCGTTGATTCACGGAATTATCCTCGGCCAGAAGAATGCGCAGCGGGTGAGTCGGTTCGGTCGTGGCTGGTGCGGAATCGGGCGTGAACTCCGACAGTGGCACCGGATGTCGCTGGCGGCCGAGCAAGGAGGTCAATGCCGCTTGGAGACGGGTTTGTTTCAGGGGCTTGACGAGGTATCCTTCGATCCCGGCCGAGACCAATGTATGATCTGCCAGATGATCGCCGAGCGAGCTGAGCAGGATCAAGCGCGTGGTGGCGGTGATGGGATCGGACTTGATCAGGCGGGCGAGTGCGATGCCGTCCATGTCGGGCATCTGCATATCGAGCACCGCCAGGTGGAATGGGTCCGTGCCGGCGTTTTCGCGTTTGAGGAGTTCGATGGCTTCGGCTCCTCCGGCGACGCCAGTCGCGCGCATCTGGAGATTGGCGAACTGGAGTTGGAGGATGTTACGGTTGGTCGCATTGTCGTCCACCACCAGGACGCGGAGATTCGTCGGGCAGTCCACTCCGCGGACGGCGGGCTGGGCCGGGCCGGATTGCTTTTCGAAATGAAGGGTGAACCAGAACGTCGAGCCGACGCCCGGTTCACTATCAACTCCAATGACACCGCCGAGCGCCTCGATGATCTGGCGGCAGATGGCGAGGCCGAGGCCGGTCCCGCCGTATCTGCGGGTGTCGGATCCGTCGGCCTGGACGAAGGGTTCGAAAATGCGTTGGCGGGCATCCTCCGGGATGCCGATGCCGGTGTCACGCACCTCGAAGCGCAGGTGGGTGTGGATTTCCGTTTCGGTCAACCGGGAAACTATCACGACCACCTCGCCGTGATCGGTAAACTTGACGGCATTGCCAACGATGTTTGTTAGCACCTGACGGAGGCGGCCGGCATCCCCCCTCAAACGGGAAAATACTTCGCTTCCCACGCAACCCGCCAATTCGACATTCTTGCTCTGGGCGGTGCCGCCGATGATATCCAAGGTCCCCTCGATCACCGAATTGAGGTCGAAATCGAGCGTTTCGAATACGAGCTTGCCGGACTCGATCTTCGAAGAATCCAGAATATCATTGATGATGTTCAGGAGCAGATCCGCGCTGTTACGAATGGTGTCGAGGTATTCCCGCTGATCCCGGTCGAGATTGGTGTGGAGCATGAGTTCCGCCATGCCGATCACTCCGTTCATCGGGGTGCGGATTTCATGACTCATGTTAGCAAGAAACTGGCTTTTGAGACGGACGGATTCCAGCGCGGCATCATGGGCCTCGGAGAGCTCCGCTAGAATTTTCTTACGGAGGGTGATGTCGCGGGCGGAAACACAGAGGAGTTCCTGTCCGCCGAAAGTGAAGAACGTCGCGATGAGTTCGAGGGGGATACGACGGCCGTTCTTGGCGAGATGCGTGGACTCGAACATCCGGTGGTGGTCGTGCCGCAGGGATTCCCAGAAGTGCTGCCAGCCGGTGTCGCGGAGCTCGGGAACAATGTCGAACACACTCATTGTGTGGAGTTCCCGCAAGCTGTAGCCCGAGATCCGGCAGGTCGCATCGTTGACGTAAAGCAGCCCGGCATTCGGCGCGACCCAGAACATCGCATCGGAGGCATTGTCCACGGAAAATTGGGTGAAACGAAGCGCCTCCTCGCTGCGCCGACGTTCCACGATTTCACTCTCCAACTGGGAATTGGCGATCTCGAGTTCGGAGGTCCGGGCACGCACGGTGGATTCCAGCGACTCCGCATGGCGGCGTATTTGTTGGAGCAGCGACCACTTACCGACAAGCGCGTGGGCGCACTGAACGACTTCGATCACATCGAAGGGTTTCTTGAGGATGAGCAGGCGGTCGGTCCTGCCCAGGCGGCCGACCATTTCCTCCCAGGAATAGTCCGAGTAGGCGGTGCAAATGACGACCTGTAAATCGGGATCGACCTCCCACAGCCGGGCCGTCGTTTCAATGCCATCCCAACCCGGCGGCATGCGGACATCCATGAAAACGACCGAATAAGGCCGTCCGCATTCGTTAGCGGCGATCACGCGTTCCAGCGCCTCGCGGCCCTGCGAGGCGAAGTCGAGTTCGAAAGGCGCCTTCTCGGGAATCGCTGAATCCGTCCCGAAAAAGTCGGTATCCTCCTGCTCGAATTCGTCCCGGGTGGAATCCGCCGCGAGGATTTTCCGGAAGTCATCATGGATTGCCGCATTGTCATCAACGATCAGAATGCGATGCTGCCTATCCAAAGCCGGTTCGATAATGGATGAGTTCATGGATTGGGTTTCGGTTCGATAGAAGCCTTCATCGGCAGCTCCAGCGTAAAGGTCGCGCCGGTGTTGGGACCGTCGCTGTGAACGGTAAGGCGGCCGCCCATTTCACGCGCTGCCAGAGCACCGCTATGGAGACCGAAGCCGTGACCCTCTGCTTTGGTGGTGAAACCGTGGGCGAAAATACGGGTCAAATTTTCGGATGGGATGCCCACGCCATTGTCGGCCACGGAGATGCGGATGCGATCATCTTCGTGCCTCACGCTAACGGTGATCCGCTTTTCCGTGCGTCCTGAATCATGGCAGGCGTGTTTCGCATTGCGGATCAGATTGACCAGAATTTGCAGCACTTTGTGTTTCTCAAGTTCGGCCTGCGGCATCTCGGAATATTCGCGGACGATCCGCACTTCGTGGCGGGTGAGTGATCCGTCATTCATGCGCAAGCTGTCTTCGACCAAATCGCTAACGGCGAGGGTTTCCGTGACACCCGAAACCTTGGCGTAGTTCTGCTGCATCGCCACGATGTCCTTGATATGATCGATGTTCCTGCCGAGCAACTGGAGCTCTCGAAGCATTTCCTCCTGCTCCTGCACCAACCGGTCGGCCAGCTTTCCGAGGAAATTGGGCAGCTTCCTACCTGTGGGATCGTCGGTGAAAAACGCGATGAGGTTGTCCGAATGATTGTCCAACATGGCAGCGATTTTCGTCACACTACCGATGCTCGAATTGCGCAGCTTGCCGCCTAGCAGCGAGCAGGAAATATTCACGCTGTTAAGGACATTGCCCACATTGTGGAGGACACTGGTGGCGACTTCCGCCATACCCGCCAAGCGCGAGGTCTCTAGCAATTTCTGATGAGCCACTGCCAGTTCGGCTTCGGTTTCCTTGATGGCCGTGATGTCTTTGGAGATACCAAAGGTGCCGATGATCTCGCCGTCCTGATTGCGCATGGGCATTTTGCTGCTCAGCGCCCACGACGTCCCGCCGCCGATGAGAACCTCCTTTTCCACCTTGCCGATCAAGGGACGACCGGTGCGGATGATTTCCTGTTCGTCCTTAAAGGCGGTGGACGCATGCTCCTCTGAAAAGAAGTCGAAATCCCTCATGCCCTTCAGTTCCTCGGGTCGGCTCAGGCGGAATACTTTCAGCATCGACTGGCTGAAGTACACGAAGCGGGAGTCCAAATCCTTGAAGTAAATATAGTCGGTCGTGTTCTGCAGCAGCACCTCGAGCAGCGAACTGGTCTCCATCAGGGTTGCTTCGGCCAGCTTGAGTTCGGTGATGTCAAACAACACACCTTGACTGCCAATGGTTTCCAAGTTCGAGTTAAATACTGCGGATTTGATAACGCGCAAATGCTGCGACTGGCCGCCCGGGCTGGAATACGATTCCTCCAATTCGATCGGCTCTCCGGATTCCATGATCCGTTGGTGATCGGCCCTCCCTTGAGTCGCCAGGTCCAAGCGCCACATCGCCGTCGGATTGGATGCTTCGGAAGAGGCGATCTCCTCGGCGGTCCGCCCAAGAATCCGCTCGGCCGGGGTGCCTTTGAGTTGGCAAAACCAGGGATTGACGAAAACGAAACGCCCCCCGGCATCCTTACGGAAAATCCCGGCAGGCATGTGCTCGACCAGCGAATGATAGAGTGCCTGCGACGCTTGCAAGGCCTCTTCGGCGTGGCGTCGTTCGGTAATTTCGCGTTGCATTTCCCGGTTGGTCGCCGCGATCCGTTGGGAACGCGCGATCGCCCCCTGCATCAGATGGATTGATAGACCCAGCAGCAGCGATCCCAGAATTCCGAGAACCAATACCACATGGGTATAATGCGACTTCTGCTCCACGAGCAGCTTGGGGCCCGGCCAAACCTGCGCGTTCCAGTCCAACCCGTGAATCCGGATCGGCACCGTCACCACCCATTCGCTTGTGGACGGCTTCGGCCCGTCCGGGCGCTCGTAAATGGTTTCCCCGCCCTCCGACAGCGTGATCGCATAGCCCTCCGCGAGTTCTTTCCTCAGTATCGCATCGAGAAAATTCCTGATGCGGATACCCGCCACGATAAATCCCTCGAACTGATCCTGATGATAGATCGGCACCGAAGCCAGGATCCCCGGTGCGCCATCCAACTTCAACTGCACCGGACGGGTGAATTTCGCCTCCCGCTCGTCCCGGGCAGTCATCAACGCCTGCTTCCGCCGTTCCTCGGCGATGCTCATGCCGATGGCTGCGGCATTGCGTGCCGATGGTGCGACCCACTGGAATCGCAACTCCGGATCCACCCAGGCCATTCCCGCGTAATCGGGAAAATCCATCACCATCGAGTTGGCGTCGGCTTCCCAGACTTCACGCTTCGGCTGGCCAGAGAACTCCCACCGCTTCGCCATCTGGGTCAGCGAGCGGATCCGTGAATCCAGATGCGGCAGGATTTCATTCTTCACCGCAGCGGCATTGGCCACCACCTCCCGTCCCATTTCGGCCTGCTCCCGGATATTGAGCGCGTGCCATAACATCAGCGTTGCGGACATGGCCACCAACCCGACAGAAAACGGCAGCCAGCGGGGCGAGCGTTTCGTGATGACGGATTCCTCGCGCCACGCGATGGAGAACAAGCCCACACCGAGCGTCACCAAGCCCATCGCCGTGTGCAACGCCATCCGGGTGAATTCCCCCCAGCCAGACTCCCCTCTCAGACCGGCGGTGTAACCGAGAATGGCCATCAAACTCAGCGCCAGCATTCCCGAACTGATCAGGCCGATCACGATCTGTCCCCATTTGCGCCGGTGGAAAACAATCATCGCGAGCAACGCCAGTCCCGACAGACAGAACGCCGAAGAGGTGACGAGCGACATTCTCCTTAGAGTCGGCATCCCCGGAAGGATCTGGCGGCGGAACAACAGGTCTTCGATCCCGAGATCCCTAGCGACCCCATGCTGCAGCAGGGCGAGCAGGCCCACGACGGTCACGATGGCCGCGAATGGCAGCGCCACGCGGCGGGCATTCAAACTGATCGCAAACAACGCGGCACCGGCACAAAGGAAACAGACCGCGGTGTTATAAAGCATCGGCATGAAATCCGAATTCAGACGAAGGAGCCGCGGCCATCCGCCCTGCCAGCCGATGATCACCACCAGCCCGAGCGCTATCACCAGAGCGGCCGTCAGCAGCGCCACAGCGGCGGGCCATCGTTGGGAAATGTTGGGTTTTCCTGGCATTATTCCGATTTAGAAATTCATGACGATAAAGGTTCACGGTGGCTTCCACCGAGAGGCAGTTCAAGGGTGAAAGTCGCTCCGGTGCCCAAGCCATCGCTATGGACAATGAGGCTGCCACCCATTTCGCGGGCCGCAAGCGCGCCGCTGTGCAGGCCGAAGCCGTGGCCGTCCGGTTTCGTGGTGAAGCCGTGGGCGAAGATGCGGGTTAGATTTTCGGGTGAAATGCCGACGCCGTTGTCGATGACGGAGACCCGGATCCGGCCTTGGTGCTGGGTCAGGCAAAAGGTGATCTTCTTGTCCGCTCGGTCGGAATCGTCGCAGGCCTGCTTGGCATTGCCGATGAGGTTCACCAGGATTTGCAGCGCCTTGTGTTTTTCGACGGTGATTTGAGGCACCTCGCCGTAGTCACGGACCACCTCCACCGAGTGGCGTATCAACGAGCCATCGTTCATTCGAAGGCTGTCTTCGATTAAATCGCTCATAGCGAGGGTTTCCATCACTCCTGAAACTTTGGCATAGTTCTGCTGCATTGCCACAATGTCCTTGATGTGATCGACGTTCCTGCCGAGCAACCGGAGTTCCTGAAGCAGTTCCTCCTGCTCCTGCGCGAGGCCGGCTGCCAGCTTGCCGAGGTAATCCGGAAGTTTCCGGCCGTTCGGGTCGGTGGTGAAAAACGCGGCGAGATCGCCGGCGTGCCGGTGCAGCAGGGCGGCGGTTTTCCCGACGCTGCCGACGCGTGATTTGCGCACCTTCTCGGCCACTACCGAGCAGGAGACATTCACGCTGTTGAGAACATTGCCGACGTTGTGAAGCACGCTGGTGGCGACTTCCGCCATGCCCGCCTGGCGCGAGGTTTCCAACAGTTGCCTGGCAGACTCCGCCAGATCGGCTTCGGCGCGTTTGCGCAGGGTGACATCCCGGAAGTTGACCACGATTCCCACGTTCTCCCCTCCGACACTCTGGGGTTGGACGTATCGCTCGAATGTCCTGCCGTCTGTTAACTCGATCACGTCGGAGTCCTGCTCCCCCTTGCGCCTGGCGATATCATCGACCTTCCGCATGAACTCTTCCGGCTTGTGGGTTTGCGCGGCAATGAATGCCACCATCTCGTTGCCATCACGGCGGGTCAACATTTCGGATGAAATCCCCCACATGACCGCGAACTTCGTATTGTGACAGACCACTTGCCCGGAAAGGTTCACCGCCAGAATGCCATCGGCAGTGGATTCGAGCGTGGCATTGAGCACCGAAAGCGAGCTCGCCAGTTCTTCGGTCCGCTCGTCCACCCGTTTTTCCAAGCTGTCCTGCGCGGCCTGCAACGCGGCGTCCCGGTGCTGGACCTCACCTAACATCTCATTGAATCCATCGATCAGGCTTCCCACTTCGTCCTCACCCCATTTTTCGGCGCGAATGGAGAAATCCTTGCGGGCCGCCACGTCGCGCACCACTTGCCCGAGCGCCATGATGGGCCCGGCGACCATGGGCAGGAGCTTGCGCGTCAGTAGGAACGCGACGAGCGATGCCGCGACCATCGCGCCCAAGGACAGGTAGCCGGAACGCACGAGATAGGCACGGAGTTCGAGCATGTCATGACGCAGATAGATCGTACCGACCGTTTCCCCGGCGACGGTGATATCGCGGAAAATTTCGAGATCGTTGTTATCGAAACGATGGAGATTCCGCTCTGACGGCACTGGCGGTGCCATCATCGTGGCCGCCACCGGAGGCTGATAACTGGCGAAGGGTTGCCCCTTGGAGTCGTAGATGAAGGCGGCGTTGATATGAGTGTCGGCAGCGAGAGAGCGCAGTGTTAGTTCCGCCGCCGACGGATCATCGAAGGTCAGCGCGGCGGCACTGTTATCCCCCGCGATCGTCGCTATCGTCAGGAGTTCCTGCTCCATACCCCGCCGGAAATTGACGATTTCAAAACCCACGATCACCCCACAGGTGAGCAGGAGCGCCACGCTGCTGGTCAGCATGGAGATGATCGTGAGCTTTCGCTTGATAGGGATGTTGCGGAGCATCTTCACGGGTTGCCACCTCCGGGTTTCAACGCCAGCTTTTGGAGCTGCGAGCTGATTTTCAAACCGGCCTTTTGCGCCGAGTCGTTGTTGATTGAAAAACGCAGGGAATCATACTGAAGGGTGAAGGTGACCATGCCCCCTTGCCGGGCGAACGCTTCCGACTCCCCTACCGTTAGGACGGCGGCACCATTGAGCGCACCTCTCACTTCATTAAGTTTGGAATCCTGGGCCGCCCCCACGAACAGGATCTGCGTCTGGCGGGCGGCCGCCGGCGATGGGATCTGCGCCACGATGATCTTGCGACCGTTGACCTTTCGACCGCTAACAATCTTCTCCAACTCACCGCCGAACGGGTTGCTCCGAAAAATTCCGATCACGATGGGGCTGTCCGCATTGGCAAAACTCACCGCAGGCCATTCAACAAACTTGGTGAAATTATACAAAAACGCGGCCTTGAGTTGGTATTCCTTGGAAACCGAATCGTCGGCCCGCGCGGCTCCGATCATCGCGCAAAGCAGCGCAACACACCACCATGCCAAGGACCACATCCCGATCGTCGGGCTGGACCTAGGTCGTGCGTTGGTTCCGGCGTGGTTGGTTGATTCCATCGAAGTTTGGTAGATTTGTTATCAGAAACACCAGGTGGCCCGAGCGAAGAATCCGCGCGGCGTTTCGCCGTTAGTGGTGCCGAAGAACTGATTCGCTTCCTGATGCCCGCCGTCAAAAAGGTTTTGCCCCAACAACGCCAGTTCAAGGTCCGGTGATGGTCGATAGGAAAGCCTGACATCGGCGGTCACGTAGCTATCGACTCCCGTTTCCTGATCCACTGCACGAAGCTGGGCATCAAGGCTGACCTGCCCGAAGTCCCAGTTGGAGCGCAGGATCGCCTGATGCTGGACTTCGGCCATGGCTGGGGACCCTTTCGAGATTTCGCCATCGAGATCAGCGAGCAAAAGCGAGTAACTGGCACTCAGACGCCAATGGTCGATCGGCTCCACGGTCACGGAAGCCTCCCCGCCGTAAGTTTGACCGCTTTGCAGGTTCATCAGTGGAAACTCCGCCGTGCCTTCAGGAACGCCGGGAACAAACCGGCTGGGCGTGTTTCCAAAATCAATCAACCGGTCATAGTCATTATAGAAAAGCGCAACGTCCACATTCACCCGCTTTTCCGGCTGGATGCGGTAACCGATTTCATAGGCCCACAGGATTTCGGATTCAGGATTGTCCGTGCCGACCAGTCTCGGGACATAAGGACCGCCGGGGGCGGCAATCGGACCACCGAGTTGCGGAGCGAACACATCCGAGTCTTCCAGAATGTCGGGCGTGCGCACGGCGCGCGAGACCGCCGCCCACAGGGTCTGGTTCGCGGTTGGCTTGAACACCGCCCGCACACTGGGTTCGATTTCAAATCCGGTGAAATCGTCGTGCTCGATTTTCGTCCCGGCCGTTAGGGTGAGCTTGTCGGGAATAAGCTTGAACTCATCCTGAACGAATCCGCTGAAAAGCTGCAGGTTTAAATCGCTATCGCGCACCAAAATCGCGGGGGTGGTCTGCTCGGTATTGTTAATAATGAACCGGTATCCAAGTCCCCAGATCACATCATTCCGATTTCCAAGGCCCAAGGTGTGCTGGGCGCTGAGATCGAAAGTATCCACCGTGGCGCGGGCACGGGTGATTTCATTACGATAGGTGCGGTCGTAGTAAGCCTGCACCTCGACGCTCGAACGTTCCGCCAGTTCGCGGCTCCAGCGTCCCAAGGTGTTCACGTTGTAACCGTCGGAAGCATGGTCATCGAGGTCCACCTCGGTCGCATCCGCCTGCCAGGTGAAATGGGTGTCCGAGCCCTGATAGTGATCGACTCGGAAACCGCCGCTCTCGCTTTGCCATCGATCCATCGCCGATCCGCCGTTCTGCATGTCGTAGGCGTCTGACAACTGATAGCTCCCAAAGACTCGATAGTAAGTATTCTCGCCGATTTTGCCGCCATAGCGCACGCCTTCTTGGGTGAGATGGACATCTCCACCGCCCGCGTAGAGAAGTCCGCCCTGGGTATCGCGGGCGCTTTTGGACTCGATGTTGATCACTCCGTTGACCGCGTTAGCCCCCCACAGCGTGCCCCCCGGACCGCGGATGACTTCGATGCGATCCAAGTCATCCAACATCGGTTGCTGCAAGTCCCAGTAAACCCCGGCCAACGTCGGAGTGTAAACCGCGCGGCCATCCACCATCACCAGCAGTTTATTAGAATACTGACCGCTGAATCCCCGGCTGGAGATCGACCATTGGCTCGAATTGATCTGGCCCACGTCCATGCCCGGCACCAGCCGCAGGGCTTCCGGCACCGAGGTGGCGCCGGAGCGGCGGATGTCGTCGTTGGTGAGCACCGAGATCGCAGCAGCGGCATCCAGCAGGATTTGCTCCCGCTTGGAAACAGAAGTCACCGACTCGTTCATCAATTGTTCAATACTCAAATCGGCTAGATCGACTGAGGTGACCGCAGCCCGCGTCTGAGATGCCAACAGCCCGCTTGCCAAGGCGCAGGCAATGGCGGCGAACCAACGATTTTTGAGAAGGGAAACTCCCGTCGCTTGGTTCGGTGATAGGAGTAATCCGAGGGGACCGGCATTGACGCGAAGGGCCTGAGCCGCAGGGTCGGTTGCGGATGAAAGTGTGAAATCACGATCACGCCGTATTTTGGATCGATTGATTTTCAACATGACACCATTCAGGGAAACCCCCTGACAGGGTCTTGGCTATCATCTTTTCTCGTTCTGCAATATTTGCAGGGATCGAACAAGGAAGATCTTGTCCGGTCCGCCGCGGGGTTCCAACACTAGGGATGGGATGATCGAAAATTGCAGATTTGACCGCAATGGTAGCGCAGCGGACATGGACGAACGGATTGAATCGAATACCTTCGTCAAATTTCGCGGATTAAAGCGGGATAATATCATTCTAATTGAGGCAATTGCGGGAATCGCCATTGTTGGGTTCCCCTGATTCTTCCGCCTCCATATCGCACGCGATATTCCCCCATTTAGGTGCAACTCACCACCCGTCACCAGAAGGTCGCCGCAGCGACGGGATCAGACTCGGACTCGCCATTGTCCGCCGCATCGTCGAGGCCCATCACGGCAACATCGAAGTCGCCAGCGAGCCCGGCAGAGGCAGTTTATTCCGCATCCATTTCCCTATCGAATCATGAAATCCGCCCGCATTCTGATAATCGAAGACGATGAAACGCTGCGCCGCGCCGTCGGCGACCTCCTGTCGGATCAGGCCTGGCAGATAGAGACCGCAGCCGACGGACAAATCGGCTACGACCGGGCGATGGAAGGCCGGTTCGATCTGATCCTTCTCGATCTCATGCTGCCCCACATCGACGGCTACGAAATCTGCCGGAGTCTGCGGCTGCAATCGATTTCCACCCCAGTGCTGATGCTCACCGCGATCCCGGAGTCACCCGCTATGAATTCGGCCACGGCTGCGTCTTTGACAGCGATTCGAGGCGCTTCGCCATCCGCGGGAAATGCATGGAGCTAACACCGAAAGAATTCGATCTGCTCGGCTACCTTCTCGCCAGCGGCGGACGCGCCCTCACCCGCGACCGCCTGCTCCGCGAAGTCTGGGGCAACGGCCTGTTTGTCACCGAGCGCGGCGTGGACCGCGGCGTGAAATAAGGGACTCCTGATCCAAACCGTCCGCGGAGTCGGCTACCGCTGGGCTGACGGGAACTCCGTTACGCAATGAAGACACCCTGAAAGGGTTGAACTACGAACGGAAGAGGCAACAGCGCCATCAAAGACTGGGGGACGAGGGAAGCCCCGTTCGTTCGGAGGCCCGACCGCTTCGTTTGTAAGGTCTGTTCCCTGGTGCCGGGTCCCAGGAACCCTCCCCACTGCTATTCCGCTTGCCGGAGGACGGTGGGTTCGTTACGGGTGCTCCGCCGGTTGGCACCCCGCCGATTGGAAATCCCACCTCCGAGAAAGAACATTTATGCCTATCACCCGCGCCCTTCTCTCCGTTTCCGATAAGACCGGCCTTGCCGAGTTTGCCAAGGAACTCCATGACCTCGGGGTCGAACTCCTCTCCACCGGTGGCACTTCCAAGGCTCTTCGCGATGCCGGCCTGCCCGTGATCGATGTTTCGGATTTCACGGGTGCGCCCGAGCTTTTCGACGGTCGTTTGAAGACCCTCCACCCGAAAGTCCACGGCGGCCTCCTCCATCGCCGCGATGACAAGGAGCACGTCGCCCAAGCGAAGGCGAACGGCATTCCACCGATCGATCTGGTGGTCGTGAACCTTTACCCCTTCGAGGAAACCGTCGCAAAACCGGAAGTCACTCTCGAAGAAGCGATTGAAAACATCGACATCGGCGGCCCATCGATGCTGCGCAGCGCCGCGAAGAACCACACCAGCGTTACCGTCATCGTCGATCCTGCCGATTACTCTCGGGTGATCGAGGAGATGAAGGAAAACAACGGCAACACCACCAAGGGTTTCCGTGAACAGCTCGCGGTGAAGGTTTTCCTCCGGACTTCCCAATATGATGCGGCCATCACCAATTATCTCGGCCAATGCCGGACCGGCACCGGCTGTAATTTCACTCTCAGCCTGCCGCTCGAACAGGAGCTCCGTTACGGTGACAATCCGCACCAGAAGTGCTCGCTTTACGGACATTTCAACGATTTCTTCACCCAGGTCCAAGGCAAGGAACTGAGCTATACCAACATTCTCGACATCGAGGCCGCTGCCGACCTCATTCTGGATTTCGTCCGCCCGACGGTAGCGATCCTCAAGCACACCAATCCCTGCGGCGTCGGCCAGGACGACGAGGATCTGCGCGTGGCATGGCAGAAAGCATTTGAAACCGACCGCCAAGCTCCGTTCGGTGGCGTGATCGTTTGCAACCGCCCTCTCACCCTTGAGTTGGCCCGCGTGATTTCGGAAATTTTCACCGACGTGATCATCGCTCCCGAGTTCGAGTCCGATGCCCGCGCACTGCTTCAGAAGAAGAAAAACCTGCGTCTCATGAAAATGAACGACGCTTACATCGACGAGAAAAAATCCTCCGTCATTCGCTCCTGCCCCGGCGGCATCATGGTGATGGACCGCGATCACACCGCTCTGGGCCTCGATAATTTGGAATCCAAAGTCGTCACCAAACGCCCGCCAACCCAAGAGGAAATGCGCGCCATGCGCTTCGGTTGGCGGATCGTGAAACACGTGAAGTCGAATGCGATCGTTTATTCAAGCGCCGACCGCACGCTTGGCATCGGTGCCGGACAAATGAGCCGCGTCGATTCCTCCCGCATCGCGATTTGGAAAGCGAAGGAAGCCGGTCTCGATCTGAAAGGCAGCATCGTCGCCTCGGACGCCATGTTCCCGTTCGCCGATGGCCTGCAATCCGCCATCGACGCCGGAGCCACCGCCTGCATCCAGCCCGGCGGCTCGATCCGCGACGAAGAAGTCATCGCTGCCGCGGACGCCGCCGGCATGGCCATGATCTTCACCGGCCACCGCCATTTCCGGCACTGATTGCCGGTAAAGTTGGCAAGACTGTGCAAGGCTGTTTTCTGTAAATT
>JBDSZP010000149.1:0-22887 GCA_039925065.1 Luteolibacter sp. | reverse complement strand
GTGAAAATCATCACCGAATGGTATTCGGTTTGTTTCAGGAGTTCGAGGAGAAGCTCGTCACGCTGGTCCATGGCGACCGGGTAGAAGGCGTGGGTCACGCTGGTCGGAATGGAGGTGCGGGCGATTTCGATGCTCGTTGGATCGGTGAGGCACCACTGGGCGAACGTTTGGATCGCGGGAGGCATGGTGGCCGAGAAAAACAGCGTCTGACGGCCTTCCCACGGGCAGAGATTGACGATTTTCCGGACTTGGGGAAGGAAACCCATGTCGAGCATGCGGTCCACTTCGTCGAGGATGAGCACCTTGATTTCGCCGAAACGCATGGAAGTGCGGTAGAAGTGATCGACGAGGCGGCCCGGGGTGGCGACGACGATGTCAGCACCAGCGGCGAGTTGCTCGGACTGGGTGCCGAGGCCGACTCCGCCGTAGAGGAGGGCGACTTTCATGCCGGTGTGCTTGCCGTATTTCTCGAATTGCTCGGCCACCTGATGGGCGAGTTCACGAGTGGGCTCCAACACGAGAATCTGCGGTTTACCGAGTTTCTCGATTTTCGAAAGCGAGGGCAGCGCGAATGCCGCAGTCTTTCCTGTGCCTGTCTGGGAAGCGCCGATGACGTCCTTTCCTTCCAGAATAATCGGAATCGCCTGAGCCTGGATCGGCGTAGGCGTGGTGTAACCGGACTCCTCAATGGCTTCCAGAACGGCTGCGGAGAGCCCAAGTGTGTCAAATCCCATACGGCGGCCTAGGTAATAGGCTGAGCGGTCCGGGTCAAGATGCGATTGTGCGGGCATTTTCCACGGTTGTTGGGAATTTTCGAGAGACTAGAGAATGAAATTGGCATCCTGCGGAAAAGGGCGTCTGATTACACCTGAAAGGAAGCGGAGAAATTTCCGCGTAAAGCGCCATGTCACAAGCCATTATCGATCCAGAGGAGGTCCGCAAATTCGCGGCGGAGTTGAAGCGTTTCAACGGTGATCTGCGTGAACGGACCGGCTCGCTGATGGCCAGATTCACCGCACTGGGCGATACTTGGCAGGATCAGGAACAGGAGAAATTCTCGGTGGAGTTTGTGCAATTGATGAAAACCCTGAAATCCTTCCTGGAACTCTCCGATCGCCACACACCGTACCTCCTGCGCAAGGCGGAACGCATCCAGCAATATCTCGACCAGCGTTGAGTTCCCACTTGGAAAAAATCCATGTCAGACCAAGTCCGGATTTCCTCGATTGATGCGCTCGAAGCCTTCCGCGCGGACCTTGTCCAATACATCGCCAAGGCCCGCGTCGCCCTCGAAGATATGGAAGGCGATGTCCGCCGCACCCAGACCTGGCTCGATACCGATCGCGTCCAATATTGGGGTGGCCAGATCAAGATGTGGACGAAAAAACTCGAACAGGCGGAGCAGGAACTCTACAGCGCGAACCTGACCAGCCCTCACTCGGCGAATGCGTTCCAGAAAATGGCGGTGACAAAGGCCCGTAGAAATCTGGAACAGGCGGAGGAGAAAATGCGCGTCGTCAAAAAATGGCGGCAGACTTTCGAAAACCGCGCCACTCCACTATTGCGCCAGCTTGATCCGATGTTTTTCATTGTCGGCCAGCAATTGCCCAAAGGGGTCTTCGCGCTGGGCGAGTCCATCAAAGCCCTGCAAGCCTACTCCGAAAAAATACCAACGACGACCCAATCTCCGGCACCGCCTGAAACCACCGAACCGGGAGGTGCTCCGTGAGCATGTCCGGCAGCAAGGGCCTGCTCACCCTGGCCACCCGTCAGCTCCAGGCCCGGTGGGGCGAGACGCGCTATTCCTGGCGTGACCGGAAAGCCGAAGAATTCGAGGAAATGTATTTATCCGAGCTGATGAACGGCGTGAACTCCGCCCTCAGAGTCATCGATGAACTCGATCAATTGCTAGAAAAAACCCATGCAGACTGCGACTGAATCCATCAATCTCCGCTCGGTGCAGGGCCAGCTTGAAGACCTGAAATCCTCCATCGCAGCGGTGACTGCCAGCGAGGCGGCGTTGCTCAAAAAGCAGGCGCAGGGCCTTGTCTCCGTACGCCACGAAATGACGCGGCGTGAGGAAATCGATGCGGAAAAACTCAACAGCCGCATCTTGGAAATCGCAGTCGTTCAAAAGCACGCCATCAATCTGGCTGATACCGATCTCGAAGTAAGGCGGGCAAAAATTCATCTCGCCTATCATAACAGCCGCACCTCGCTCTCCCGGCGCATGCAGGAAATGAAGGATCGCAGGATCGGCCAGGTGCAAGGCTCGATCATGCGGAACCGCAAGGCGCGGCAGGAGGAATTGGATCGGGCGAAAACCGCTCACCTTGAGTTTCAAAAACAGCTCGGTGCCGATCGTGGCGTGCGGCGTGAGTTGCGCGAATCCATCCTGAAGACCTTCCGCTCGTTCCGTCCCGTCGTGAAGGACAAGTTCGAGGGACTCCGCTTCAAAGTGCCTGCCATCGAAGCTGCTGGCTCGCCGGAACAGACGCGGGCGGAACTTTTGAAAACGTTGGAGGAGGCGAGGGCGGCCGCCGAGGCCGCCAAGAACCTGGCTTTGGTTCGGTTCTTTCGGTTCGTTCCGTTATGGCTACTGATGGCAGTCGTTGCTTTCGTAAATCTTTGGTCGGCCATTCGCCACGGATATGATGTCATGGGATCTGCATTTCCGTCAGCGCTGATTTCGGAAATGGTTCTTGTAGGTGCATGGTTACTGGTTCTTGCGTTATCAATGGGTACCATCCGCCGTGCCGCCACGGCGCTCGGCACCGCACGGTTGTTGGAAGCGGAGGCTGAGAAAAAATCCGCAGCCCGTGTGGCGGAGTTGGAAGCTGAGATTCAGAACGAACATGATCAGGAAGGGCGCGGCCTGAGTGAGACATTCCGCGAGTCGGACACCGATTGGAAAACGCGTTTGAGCAAAGGCCAGAAGAAGCTCGACCAGCAATTGGCCGGACTTCCCGCCAGATTGGAAAAGCTCCATCAGCGCAAGCTCGCGAAGATCGCTGCCGAATACGACAAAGCTCTCTCCCAAGCCCAGGCGGAAGCTCAGGGCGTGTCCCACGAAACCAGCCTGGCGCGCGCGACTTCCAATGCCGAACTCGAAAAACAAAAGGACGCATCGATCCAGCAACTCACTACCCCTTGGAAGGGCGAGGTGACGCCGCAGGTGCAAAAGCTGGTTTCTCTGGAGCAATCGTCCCGTTCCCAATTTCCGCCGTGGAGCCAGGATTTCTGTGAAAACTGGACCCCGCCCGACGAATCGCCGTGCTCCGTGCGGATCGGCTCGATCCAGGTGGACGCTGCCAAACTCGCGGGTGGTTTGCCGCATGATCCGCGCTTCGAACTGCCGGTGGGCTCTCATTTTGCCGTGCCATTTGCGCTCAGCTTTCCGGATCAGGGATCGGTGATGATCGAAAGCGATGGAAAAAGCGGCGATGCGGCAACACTGGCTCTCAACGCGATTTCAACACGTCTGCTGGCATCGCATCCTCCGGGGCGGGCTTCGTTTGTTTTCATCGATCCCGTCGGATTGGGCAAGGATTTCGCCGGACTGATGCATCTCGCCGATTACGAGGAAACCCTGATCAACCACCGAATCTGGACGCAGAGCACGCAGATCGAGGAGCGTCTCGCCGAACTCAACGAGCACATCGAAAAGGTCATCCAGATGTATCTCCGCAACGAGTATGCGACCATCGCGGAATACAACGAACAGGCCGGAACCATTGCGGAGAAATACCGTTTTGTCGTCGTCTCCGGATTTCCCGCGGGCTTCAGTGACACTTCGATGAAGCGTCTTCTGTCAATCGCTTCCAGCGGCGCGCGCTGTGGTGTCTATCTGCTGATTCACCGCGATACACGCCAGTCGCTTCCCGATACCGCCCTCAATGACGAGCTCCAGCATGCCTGCACCCGGCTGATTTTGCGCGACGGCGTTTACCATCTGGCGGGTGCGCCTGTTGGGGCCGACGTGGTGGAGATTGATCCCGCGCCTTCGCATGAGAATTCCATCACGTTGATTCATCGCATCGGCCGCTCCAGCATCGATTCCAACCGCGTCCAGGTCCCGTTTTCCCATATCACGCCGCCGGCGGACGAATATTGGAAATTTGACACCAGCGAGGAACTGCGCGTGCCGATCGGCCGAACGGGCGCGAAAAAATTGCAGATGCTGGCGATTGGCAAGGGCACCCGGCAGCACGCGTTGGTGGCGGGAAAAACCGGATCCGGAAAATCCACCTTGTTCCATGTCATCATTACGAATCTCGCGTTGTGGTGCAGTCCGGAGCAGGTCGAGTTCTATCTAGTGGATTTCAAAAAGGGCGTGGAGTTCAAATGCTACGCCACCAAGCATCTGCCTCACGCGCGGGTCATCGCCATCGAGAGCGACCGGCAATTTGCCCTCAGCGTGTTGCAGCGTGTCGATGCCGAACTGAAGCGGCGTGGCGAATTGTTCCGTAAGGCCGGCTCGCAGGATCTGGCGGGTTACAAGCGCACGCCCAATCACGAACCATTGCCGCGCAGTTTGCTTCTCATCGATGAGTTTCAGGAATTTTTCACCGAGGACGATGCGGTCGCGCAGGAAGCGTCGCTGCTGTTGGATCGGATCGTCAGACAAGGTCGGGCGTTCGGAATTCACGTGATTCTCGGATCACAAACCTTGGGCGGCGCTTACACGTTGGCCCGGGCGACCTTGGGGCAAATGGTCATCCGCGTTGCACTGCAATGCAACGAGACCGACGCGCATCTCATCATGGATGACGACAATCCCGCACCGCGTCTGCTGACGAGGCCGGGTGAGGGGATTTACAACGATCAGGCCGGAGCACTCGCGGCGAACAGTCCGTTCCAGATCGTCTGGCTGCCCGAAGACGAGCGAGACGCCGTGTTGGATCAAGTGACAGCATTGGCAAAAGTAGGCGGAAAAATGCCACCTCCGCCGATCATTTTTGAAGGAAACGCCCCCGCCGACATTCGCGATCATGCGGAACTCGATGCCTTGTTGCGCAGTCATCCCACCGTCCGCCCGACCAAGGCGCGGGCGTGGCTGGGGGCTCCGAATTCGATCAAAGGGCCCACCGAAGCATTGTTCCAGCGGCAGAGCGGCAGTCATTTGTTAGCTGTCGGGCAGTCAGCGGAGCGCACCTTGACCTTGCTTGCGGTCAGCCTTGTGTCGCTTGCCGCACAATATCCTCTCGGGCAGGTGGAGTTCGTCGTTCTCGATCCCCACGCCCACGAAGCGGAGGCGGGCGGAATTTTCCAACGCCTCGCGGACATCCTGCCCCATCGCATCCGCGTCGGAGGCCCCGATGTGGTCGCTCCGCTCATGGCCGAACTCGCTGCCGGATTGGCGGCGCGCGAGGCTTCGTTAGGTCGTGATGCTCCGGAGGTTTTTCTCATCATCCACGATCTCCAGCGTTTCAAAAGCCTGCGGCCCGAGGACGATTTCCGCTTCTCGATGGACGATGATTCGCCCGTCGGCGTGAGCCCGTCGCAGGCGTTTTCCAAACTGCTGGATGAAGGTGGCCCGGTGGGCATGCACGTTCTCGCGGCGACCGATACCTGGAACAACGTCAGCCGCTGGATCCCACGCAAGCTGATGGCTGAATTCGAAATGCGCGTGCTTTTCCAAATGAGCGCCAACGATTCCTCGAACCTCATCGATTCTGCGGCAGCGACATCGCTCGGCCTGCACCGCGCGCTGTTCCACAACGAGCACTTGGGCACACTCGAAACCTTCCGTCCCTACGCCATGCCGGATGACGCGTGGTTCGACGAAATTGCTGCCGTGGAAAAAAGCAGCGGGTCCGCAGGGTGCCTCTACTAGGGCAGATCGTCGGCAAATGATATTTTTTCACCGCGGATTACGGGCATGATCATGGATATGAGGGCCTGAAGTGATAGTTTGAGTATCCCGCATGACGGTTACCCGCGCCCTAGACGTGGACCTGTTCAGGATTTTTTTGGTTCGTTCAAATCCGTCTGGAATCCTCCCATTTTGTCGTGGGTTTCGGGACTTGCGCCAAAGGAACCATCCGTCCGCCCGGCCAGACGGTTGACCTCTGCGGATGCACGGGCCTGCGCCAGCTCTTCTGGAAGCCCTTCATCTTCCATATAGGCCTCCTTGAGCTTTCTTACGGTTTCACGTTCTTCCAGGGAATCTTCGTTTTCTGGGTTCATGGCGGTATTTGCGGGTTCCTAAATGTCCTAGCAGTCGGTGTTCCGTTCGTGTGGACGGGATTTTGAAGGGTGAAAGTAGGGCGCGTGACAGTGCATGTTTCCTCCCGAGACTGCATAGTGCGCGATTTCGCTCGCGCCCCGGTGCCTTTGATGAGCGGGAGAGTGTGTGTTTTGATAGGGTTCACGATTCCCCTCAAAATGTTTGCTTCGGAATGTGGGTCATCCGGCAGGCCAGATCGTCCTCACCGGAAGCAACGATGTAGTCGTCGCCATGTGAAGTGATCCCAGTGGTGAACACCACGTCTGACAGATAGCGCGATTCCTTGATGTTTTCGGTGAGTTCCGGCCGCGATTCCAGCAGAGGCTCGTCATCGTGAACCTCCAGTATGCGCGTGGGATCATCCGCTTCCAACAAAGCCCAGAAGGTCCGGTAAATGCCGACCACCGTTCCTGGTTGCACGCCGTGGTAGAGCATCAACCAGCCTCGGTCAGTTAGTATCGGAGGCGATCCTCCACCGATTTTCATGACTGAAGTCGAGCCACGTCGCGGCCGGATCAGGGGCGTATCCGCTGGCCGCCAGTGCAGCGCGTCGGGCGAGAAAGCAAGATTGATCGAGGGCCCTGACTCAAATGGGCTGTCGGGCGGATAGCTGAAATATAGGTCGCCCAAGGGGCGGGTAAGAGCGAAAAACCTCCCTCCCACGCGTCCTTCAAAGATTAACATATCTTTGTTCTGGTGATCCAGGACGATGCCCTGCAGTTGGTAGCTCAAGCCGTCGTCCGAGGTATAAAGCGTGGTCGAGTGTCGCTCAGCGCTTACCGAACACGACGTCATGTAATAGGTGTCTCCGATTTTCGAAATCCGCGCATCCTCAATGCCATACTCTTGAAAGGATGTCTGGGGCGCGATGGCCTTGTCATAATGAATCCTGACCACGCTGGTGCCGTCGCTCGTTAGTTCTACTGGCAGCAGCCAGGACAGGGACGTCAGGGCCATTACCTTTGATGGGTGTCCACGCAGCCGGAAGCTCCGGGGATCGGTGACATCGACGGTGCTCAGGTGATAGGCGTCGGTGACGAATCCGCGATCCTTGTCCCAGCGGATGGTATGGATGAAATTGTTCGCCGTGGCTTCTCGCAGGGCCTCGGCAATCCGCACCATGATCAGCAAATTGCCATTGGGCAGGCGGGTGAGTCCCGGGTTGAACGCACCGAGGACATAGGTTTCCGCATCAAGCGTGGCACGCAATGGAGAGAACGACAGATCGACATCCGTCGGCGAGAAAATGATACTGTCCTCGGAAAAGTTCATTGGATCGGATCAGTTTTAGTTGGGGCTTGTGCCCGGATGTGGAGACGGTCGCGGTAAGTTCAATTCTCACTCCGTGCAAAATCCGGGCCAGTTTGGTGATTTGCTGCCAGAGTCCTACAGAATGAGCGGCTATGCTGGCATGTTAGCATTCTTATGTCTGCTGGTTTGTAGTGAAGTAATACCTTTCGTGCGAAATGCATCGGTCAATTGCCGATTGGAAAGTAATGATATCTTCCATCCATGGGTGCGGGGATGAATTAGCCTCTCTTACGGAAATCGGAACTGATCTCAAAATTGATTCAGCGGGGCGAATGGATATGGGAGTATCAATTGCAATTTGAGCTAAAAGGTCGATAGGTATCGAATGAAGGTCATGATCAACAACCGTCTTGTTCCGGTCAATCTGAGGGACTCCGTGGAACGTGTGGTGCAACGTCGGTCGAACCGTCCCAAATATCTTTTTATAGGCTATCGTGATGATCCTTGCGACGAGGTCATCGTTGCGGTCGAGCCCGAAGACGAAGACCCCGCGATTGTAGCGAATATCGACGGGATCCGAAGGGGGATGGAGGAAGGCACCCGAGAAATGCTCAACAGCAACGGCGTGCTCAACGCACGCAACCTGATGAAGTCGGATGCTCGAATTTGGGTGAAATCACCAGTCCCTGTAGAAACCATCGATGGGCTGGATGTTGACTTTTCATTCGGCGGCAACCCCATGGCCGGTCTAGCAGATGAGCTGTCCGACCCCCGGTTTCTTGGCACGCTCACTTGCTCGGGGACGAATGATTACGCCGAAATTTCCGTGCGTCTGGTCACCAACGAGCCGCTTGAAGATGAGAATGGCAGGGAGGTATACCATGTTGATCTGAACCAGTCCTCTATCGACACGCTCCATCAGAATCCGGCCGACGGAAGGTGGACCATTCGATTGCCCGACCGCTACCGGCCGGCTCCTTAGGCAGTGATATTTTCTCACAAACGGCAGCCGCTATCTTTTGGCAGATGCCTTCCCATCAAGCTTCATTCGGTCATGAAATCTCTCGATCCGGCCTGCACTGCCCTTCTGCTTATCGATGTGATCAATGGCGGCTGATTGGTGCCTATGGGCTGGCTTCGGCAAGGCGGGTCGCGGCTTCAGCCATCGCGAGGGAATCCCGCCCGTTCTTCCCGGTGATCTTCCTCACATGAGTGCGGTCGCGGAGCCATGCGAGTTGATCGGCAAAGAGAGCACGCAAAAGTTCGCAATAGCGGCGCTGCTTTTCATTGTCCAAGGCGTGGTGGATCTCGATCTGCTGGAAGATGTCGATGTCCTTGAAACGGCCGCGCGCGGCCCGATCACGGCCGCCGTACATTTTCAGGACGTCGAGCCTGGAACCCGGGAAGAGTTCCATGAGTGCCCGCGATTGTTCTTCGTTCACGGCAGCCCGGATGCGGGCTCGGACAGGCACCCATTCCTCCAAGGTCAGCTCGCCATGTTCGAACAGGAGGCGGAATTCCTGCCGGTCGAGGCGCGACGGTTGAGTGAAGCCGTGGTGAAAATTCACCAGCGGACCGTTGGCGTAACGAACGGTGCATTGGACCTGTTCTTCAACGCCCGAGCCGGGCCGCAGCACGCGTTGGGCGGCCACCACTTCTCCAGAGCCCAGCCAGCCCTCGAAGAGATCGAAGAAATGCACGCCATGCTCGACGAAAATGCCGCCGCTTTTCTCCCGGTCCCAAAACCAATGATCCTCCCGCAGCCCTTCGTCACTGGCGTAATTCTCGAACCAACCGTGCAGGAATTTCCCAAGCACTCCGGACTCAATCACGCCGCGAACGGCATCGTAGAGCGGGTTATAGCGCTGCATCAGATTGGCGATGCAGAGGAGATCCCGCTCCCGGGCAAGCGCCAGCAACTCGTCCGCCTGCTCGACGGTCATGGCCAGCGGTTTCTCGCAAATGACGTGCTTGCCGGCTAGCAGCGCGGCCCGCGCTTGCGGAAAATGGAGGAATGGCGGGGTGGAAATATAGATGAGATCGATTTCGGGATTCCCAAGGAGCGCTTCGATTTCCACGACATCGTCCACGCCGAAGCGGCGGACCATCGCCAGCGCGGCCTCCCGATGAGTCGCTGCCATTGCAACTAGACGCGTGCCGGGGAACTGGAGAAATTGCTGGAGCGCGAACAGGCCGAAGCCGCCCGCTCCAATCGCACCAATACGCAGGGTATCTGAATTCATAAGGTGGAAGTGTCAGTTTGTTGCCGCTGAGATCCGTACCACCCCAGCGGATCCAATTTGGACCTTCGTTAAGGGCAGTCGTCCACTTTAGCCGATAACGGGATTTTTGCATCACATTTCATTGCGAGGGCTCAGGACGCTCTCAGGTAGGGCGGAGGCGAGCGGTCAGCAGGCACTTCCAAGCCGGGGACGGGTGGATAATCGGTACAAAAGGAGACCCTCAACAGTGTAACCTGTTGAGGGTCAGATGGTGGAGGCGAGGGGAGTCGAACCCCTGTTTCCCAAACTACGTTTTAAGACGTGTTAGGAAGTCCATCAGATCCTTTATTCTACAATGGAAAACACGAATGGACGTTGACGGACTTCGTTGGCCTTGGTATAAGCACCGGTATAAGTAACCCCTACCGCCATGTCATTCGTCTTCAAGAATCCAAACACCGTCAACTGGCTCGCGGGCTTCCGTGATGCCACAGGCCGCCGCCGCAATCGCTCCACGGGGCTTCTCGCCACCGAGAAGAACAAACGCAAGGCGGAGACGATCGCGCTCGAATACGAGGCCGCAGCGCGGAACAAGCGAACCGCCCAGCAAGTGCGCCGGACAATCTGCAATCTCCACCGGGAAATCACGGGCGAGGACATGCCCGACATGACCTTGCGGCTTCACGCCGATCAGTGGCTACTCAGCAAGAAAACGTCTGTCGCTCCGAAGACCGTCATTTTCTATCAAGGAGTCTGCGACAAGTTCTTTGCCTACCTTGGCGACAAGGCCGACAAGGAAATTGGCGAGATCACCCGTGAGGAGCTGGAATCGTTCCGGGATGACATGGCCGCCCGCCTCGCGCCGAAGACCGTCAACCATCACGTCAAGGTTCTGAAAATGCTTTTCAAGGATGCACGGGGGCGGGCATTGCTGGCCGATGATCCCACCGAATTCGTCAAGACCGTGAAGAGCCGGAAAGTTCTGGAGCGCAGGCCGTTCACCATGGATGAGATCCGCGCCGTCCTGGCGCATTGCAATGCGGAGTGGCGCTCCATGGTGCTCTTCGGACTCTATACCGGGCAGCGGCTTGGAGACATCGCCCGCTTCCAGTGGAAAAACGTCGATCTGAAAAAGCAGAGTATTTCCCTCGTCACCTCCAAGACAGGCAAGGAACTCAACATCCCGCTTCCTCCCGATCTTCACAATCATCTGATTTCCCTGCCGTCTCCGATTACGGACAACCAGCCAATCCACCCCGGCGCATTCGACATTGTCACCGTGCAGGGGAAGACGGGGCATCTCTCTAATCATTTCGGCGCGATTCTCGCCAAAGCTGGCTTGCGGAAGATCACCACCCACAAGACCACGGGCAAGGGCCGCAGCGCCAAGCGCGAAACCAACGGGCTTTCCTTCCATTCGCTCCGCCGCAGCACGGCCACCTATCTTCACGAAGCCGGGGTGCCGCAGTCCGTGGCAATGGCATTGATCGGCCATGACAGCGCCGACATTCATTCGATCTACGTCAACGTCGGCGAGGAAGCCTTGCGCTCCGCCGCACAGAAACTTCCGGCGCTATGAGCAACCCACATCGCGAGGAACCTCAAACAGCAGTTAGCATGAATGAAAGTGAGTCTTTGCAGGACCGGGATCGATGGGCGGCCGAACACTTCCGCGAGATTCACATACGGAATCTGCCTTGGGAAAGCAAACCATGGAGCGAGGATTCAGAGGAACCTCTCAGCATCGGTGCCGTATTATATGCCTTGATGGAGATCCGCAAAGGCAAGAGCCGGGAGCTAGGACCGCAATCACATCAACTCTCCCGGAACCAAATTTTCGATTCTGCGAATTGGGTGGAGGTAAATCGCCCGCCCGAGGATGCAGTCAGAATCATCACCCGAGCGTTGCAGGCGGGGGCTAAAGGGGAGAAACTGATCAAGAAGGCACTGGAACTCAAATCACCCGCAAAGGGGGCTATCCTCGCAAGACACATCGCACGAAAACTAACGAAGCCCAAGGGCGGGTGGCCGAAAACCTATGAGGAGTGGGAACGCTGGAATCAAGACACCGTCGAATGGATCAAGCCATCCAAAGGTGAGGTCGAACGAGAATTGGAAAGGTGCTACCCGGAAATCTACGAGAACCTCTCCAAGAAGGACGGTAATGGAGGCAAGTTGCTGCGCTCCGATTTTTGGGATGATGCAGGGTTGAAAACCGAGATAGGCCAAACGCGCGGCCCCAAATGAGAGGTCGTTTTTAAACGACCCCTGAGTGGATTGCAGAGATAACCCCGCTTGTTGTTAAAGCTTGTGTGTCATTTATGAAACATCGACACACAATCACAAACACGGCTCGCCGGAGATCCGGCGAGGATCACCCCGGAGCCACTCAACCCCAAAGCGAATGGGCGAGAATCCCGGCGGCTTCCTCCATTGCAAGCGTCAGCCGCTCTACGCTATATGCCAACTTCGACATTTCGGGCGGAGCGATTAAGACCGCCTCAATCCGCAAGCGCGGTGCGACTCGCGGTATTCGCATGGTCAATGTTCCCTCACTGCTAGCGTGGCTCAATAGCTACGCGGAGCAAGTCATCACCCGCTAAAAAGCGAAACCCCAGCCGCTTGCGACCGAGGTTCCGTTGAAGGCATTTAGAACTGCTTCAGGGTAACTCATTTCGCAGCGGAGACAAACCAAATTTGTTTCCCATGAAAAGATCAAAGATTCCAAAACACGTCGAGCTAATCGACAATGTCTGTATCAATATCGACGGTGGAGAATTCGCCAGAACGATTTTCGAAAATCCGGATTCAGTGTCGGATGCGTTGCTCCCTCACAACTTTTTCCTCTATACCCGAAAAGGCAGCACACCCGAATCGCCTCGGTTAGCTCTCGTTGTGCCTGTCGTGCCCTGCGATCCGAAACACAGCAACTGCATTGTTCGCAGCATTCTTAGACGCCTCGGCTTGCCGCTCTCAGACAAGCGCATCACGGACATCAATGGAGGTATTCAGTGAACTCCAATCCCCGACATAAGCCTCTCCCGGTCTTTCTCCGCGATCTGATCGCCTGCCCGCCGCAACATGGTCAGGGCGTCCATCAGTGGCTCTTCAAACTCGCCCGCCAACTCCACGCGCACCGCTCGCCGGAAGACATCGCAGACTTGCTCGCTGGTGCACTGGATGGTTGCGGGCGGGATGGTTGCGGGCGGGATGTGCCGCGCCGTGAGATCGAAGACGCGATTACAAGCTCTGCGAATTGCGCTTGGATCAAAGGGAAACCCAATACCCCCGTGCGCCCTGGGACACCAAGCCCCAAGCTCCCCAAACGGCCAAAGGTGGACACCGTCCGCCGGGGGGCTGTGATCGCAGAGAATTCGATCACCTTGGAGGAATTGAGACGGCTATCCCCAACACCTATCAATGATAAAATCCCCGACGCGGAATGGTTTATTGACCAGCTTTTCCCCGGCAACCCGCTTTTGTGCGTCGGGCGAAAAACGTCGAAGTTCTCCACGAAGACACGGGAGGAATTTAGGGGGCTGCTTTCGGAAATGTCATTGATTGTGCCGTCCCCGATGATTTCAAAAACGGGAGCGAGAAAGAGCGATGGGGCACCGTCCGCCCACACTTTGGACAATACCGGTCCACGTCGGTTTCTAGTCGTTGAATTCGACAGTGGTGCGCCGGAGGAGCAGGTCGCAATCATCAAGCACCTTTCAGAGTTTGCCCCTCTTGTGACGGCGGTTTCATCAGGAGGAAAATCAATCCACTCATGGTGGGATTGCAGAGGAGTAACTGAAGCAAAACACCTGCGATTTTTTCACTATGCCGTTTTGCTAGGTGCGGATCAAGCCACATGGACACGCTCTCAATTCGTTCGATTGCCGGGAGGCTGGCGGCATGAGAAGAGCGCACGACAGGAGGTTCTATATTTCGATCATAACCATCTCGCCACCGACGGGGGAAAGGAGGGAGCGTGAACTCCCCGCATGATTGGAAGATGCCGCCCGGCGCTCTCTCAAATGAATTGACGGATGCTCCTGCCGAGCCTTTGGAGCGCTTCTACTATGACGGCTCACGCTACTATCTCGACACCGGCAGCGAGTATGTCGGGATTGACCAACGGAGCGTCACTCGTCACATGAAAGGATGGGGGTTTCAGCCACAAGACATCGAATCAACTCTATGCCGGATTCAGGCCGAGAGACACATTCATTTTGCCGGGCCGTTAGCAGGGCACCCGCGAGGACTTCACACGGCGGGCAGGGTGAAACTGCTTGCCACGGTACCGCCCAAAATCATCGCAACCGCGCCGGGTGACTGGCCGATACTCCGCGCTGTTATTGAAGGACTGCTTGTCGACCCGCAAGCCGAGAGCTTGCAAGTTGAGACATTCCTTGCGTGGCTCAAGATTGCCCGTGAATCGCTTGTCTCGAATCGTCGGAGGCCCGGACAAGCCTTAGCACTCGCGGGGCCGCGAGGATGCGGCAAGAGCTTGCTCATCGACATCACCGAGGCCGCGCTGGGTGAACGCAGGGCGAACCCCTACGCCTATTTCACGGGGCGGACGAATTTCAATGCGGACTTAGCCGGGGCAGAGTTGCTGGCCGTGGACGACGAAGCGGGAAGCACCGACATTAGGAGTCGGAAGAATTTCGCCGCGAACATCAAAGCCAACCTATTTTCAGGCAAGGTCCGGATCGAAGGCAAAAACAAGACCGCTTTCGTTTTCCTTCCCTGCTGGCGGATGATGATCGCCTTGAACGATGAACCCGAGGCCCTGCTGGTCCTGCCGCCGATCACCGAGGACATCGCCGACAAGATCATCCTGTTCCGCTGCCACAAACGCCCGCTGCCAATGTCGGCACATACTCTGAAGGAGCGTGAGGACTTCTTTGCCCAACTGATGGCAGAGCTTCCGGCAATGCTCGCTTGGCTCGAAGCGTGGGAAATCCCGGATGCGCTTCGTGAAGAGCGTTGTGGAGTGAAAGCATTCCACCACCCCGCAATTCTGTCCGGTCTGCATGAACTCAGTCCCGAGGGCCAGCTTGTCAGGCTCCTTGACGCCGCCGCCGCCAAAGGAGAAATCGAGCTGCCGTGGACCGGTACAGCACACGAATTGACAGCCTTACTTACGTCACGTGATGCTGCGAAATTGCTCAATTGGCACGCCGCCACCGGTACCTACCTTGCCCGGCTTGAGGGTGATCGAGTGGAACGGTTGCCGATGAGGAACGGGATTCAATGCTGGCTCGTGCTTCCAAGTGGACCAGTGGATCATGTTTTACCTTTAAATATAGAGGAGTTTGAAATTTAGGGAGGGAGGCGGGGATGGGAGCAGAACGGCCGAACTTGATCCACTGATCCACTTGGAAGCGACCTCGATTCTGTTCTTGAAAGCTCTTCCCCTTCCGTGCAAGCCTTCTCGTGTTCGGAGAGATCCGAGCCGTGGTCTGATACCCACGCGTGAACCGGTGCGTTGCCATCCGCAACGTCGCCACCCGACCAAAAGGTCGGGGAGGCGTCGGCGTATGTCCAAGCCTCCTCTCGGGGTGGCGAAAGGCCGTCGCAATCGTGTTCACGCGATTATCAGCTCCCCGGCCACCTTGGGAATGACCCTGAGGTGGTGGACTGATAATCCCTGAAATGAACATACTGGCTATCTCCAATATTGGACTCCCTGAAATCATCCTTACATGCATCGTAGGGTTGCAAATATGGGCCTTCTTCCATTGCATACTAAATAGGTCGATGCGATCCAGTTAAGATTCTTGGTCTTTTCGTAATTTTCATCCCGATTTTTGGCGGGCCGATATACATGTTCCTGCCCAGAACCAGACCCCGCCTATGAAAGCGCTATGTGAATGGCTAATTTTCCTAATAGTCCTTTGGATCGGAGCCCATTTGTCGTTTTCCTCAAAGATCCCGGAGGGGACGGGAATTCCCAGCTTAGATAAAGCTGCTGAAATGGATAAGGAATTCGATGATTACTTACGTAGGAGGGGATCAAGTCTCGCCGAGACTAGGGTGCTCGGCTGGTTGGTCCTCGCCGGATGCTTTGCCACCATATTCTGGCCCATTTCGAGATTTCACCTGCTGTGGTGGCCGATTGCATCATGGTTTATTTGGATAGTGTTGATTTCTACGGGGCAGAAATTGACGTTTGCTGCCCTTTGCATGTTATCAATTTTTCGCTTTTACCACCTAGGGTGGGCAGCTCTTCCGGGGAATTTAAGAGTAGCGGGTCTAGTAATCGGCGTGATCGGCTTGGCAGGTGTTTTTCTTGGACCAACGCTGACGTTCGGAACAAGGTCTAAGACGAGAGCCGTGATCTGGATGATTGCAGGTATCGGCACTTTCCTTTTTTTCCAATCGTGACTATCAGTAAAAAATGTATATGTTGGATAAACATAAGCCCGGAATAACGCTGCTCTGCACCCTAACTGCAATTGCGGTTCTGTTTCCACCTGTCAACTGGGGTTACTCAAGCAGAGTTTTAAAAACCGGCTTTGCGTTTCTCTTCGAAAGTGGTGTGCGCGACGGTATGCAGAGGACCATCAATTTGCCACAACTGGCTCTCGAAATCATATTGATGGCTATCGTCTCGTTTATTTTTGAAATCAATCGCACGAAAATCGCAGAGTGGGTTACTCCTCTCCTCAGCTCATCCCACCGCATTTGGAGTTGGCCTGGCGAAAGAAAAAAATGACTGAAACTCGGCACCGTTGGTGATTACGTTTCCGTCGGCAGAGGTTGAATCGACCCTCGACTAAAATCCGACTCTGGCGGAATGACTAGCCAACCATTTTTGCAAGGGGGCTATCCTGTCCTGTTGTAGGAATGCAACAAACTCCGATTTCCCTGCAAGCCCCTCCAAGCTGACAACCTTACACCTCTATACGGTGGAAATTTTGTGCGCCCTGCGACCTCCGCAAACGGTGCCCGTGGCGAGGGTTCCCCCCGGTGATACCCGTCACCCCCTGCGGAAACATTAATCATCACTGAAAACTGTTTAAACGCCTATCCCGTGCGGCCTAGGCGGGCCAGTAAACACCCCGTAAGGGTGTCCTCCGAAGGATCATTCCCCCCTGCAATTCATCGCCCCACCCTATACGGCGCTTAGGACAGGCTTGCCTTAGCGGCTCTTCAGCGCCACCCAGATAAACGCGAAAGCCGCCATCCCGTCCAATACCGGCCAAGATTCACGAGAAAAGTGAATTGGACCAAGCGGATTAAACAGCACAGCAACGGCAACCATGGCCCACTTCCAAGGCGATTGGGTGTTGAGGAAGCCAAAAATCGCCGCCGCGCAGACAGCCCAGCGGGAGAGCTGATAAACGCTGATGCTGTGAAAATGCGCGAATGTGAGGACGCCGCACCAAATGCCTGCCACGACCAAAACCCGTTTCCTCCCGTCCATCTCGAAAGATTCAGTATTGCGAAACGCTCCATTGCAACAATCAAGATTTCCGGTGCGTGTGGTATAAGTGTGGGTATAAGCATCGAGAAAGCTCCTCATAACTGATTGGTTATGAGGAGGTGGAGGCGAGGGGAGTCGAACCCCTGTCCGAAACGCCGTCAATACTGGCATCTACACGTTTAGCATGATGTCTGGAGTTTCGGATGAGCTGGGCCCTCATGCAGCGTTGCCCATCCTAGAAACCTGTTTAATCTCGGAAAGGTGCCCGGTTACCCGACGCCAATCCCAGCCTGCTAAGTGTTCGCCATCCCCCTCAGCAGGTGTCGGGGTTCAGACGTGGTCGTCAATTAAGCGGCCAGTGCGAGCTCGTTAGAGTCTGCATTTATTTGTTTTGAGCGGCTTTTTAAAGAGGCCAACCGATCAACCTCTACGTGCAACCAGCGTCTCAAGCATCCCGTCGAAACCAGAACGCCCCCTGTCGCTAGACAGCGGGAAGATGCACCGGTATCCGGATTTTTCAATCGGAATCCAATAATTCGTCCACAGCGGGCTTTTCGAGGGGCTTGGAAAAGTCCATGGGTGTGTCGATAAGCGGGGCGAGCGGGGTGATCAGACCGGTGCTGAGGCGATAAATCCAACTGTGGATTGAGATCTTTTGCCCGCGTTCCCAAGCGTCCTCGAGAATGGTGGTGTGGGCGACGTGGCGGGATTGGGCAAGGACATTGAGCTCGCAGAGGCGGTCCACGGCAGCGTCGGGCTCGAGTTCATCGAGTTCGGCGCGGTGCATGCGGCTGAGCGAACGGATGCCGGCCAGCCAGTTGTCGATCATGCCGTGGCGGAAATTTTCCAAAGCGGCCTTCACTCCACCGCAGCCGTAGTGGCCGCAGATGATGATGTGGCGGACTTTCAGGACATCGACGGCGTATTGGATCACGGCGAGGACGTTGAAATCCGTTTCCGCGACGACGTTGGCGACGTTCCGGTGGACGAAAACTTCGCCCGGGGCGAGGCCGGTGATCTGGTTGGCGGGCACCCGGCTGTCCGAGCAGCCGATCCAGAGGTATTCGGGATTCTGCTGGCTGGCGAGTTTGCGGAAAAAGTCGGGGTCGTTCGCGCTGATCGAGTTCGCCCAAGCACGGTTGTTTTCCAAGAGATGTCTAAGCGCTTCCATGTTTTTCGTGGGAAGGAGTTAAACCCGCACGTTGGCCGCCGTCCATCGCGAGTTTTCTGAAAAGTGATTTGATTTTCATAAAAAACCGGGCAACCCGCGATGGGTTGCCCGGCTGGTAAATCAATGAATCGCTCAGAGATCAGCGGACTTTGACTTCTTGAACTCTTCCTTGCTCAGAAATCCGTCGTCATTGGTATCGCGCTTGTCGAATTTCCGCATGACGTTTTTGAACGGCACGCGAGGCGAGACGAGGTAGCCGAACTCCACTGGAGAAAGCTGGCCATCGCCATCGAAGTCGGCGAGATCGAAGCGGCCAAGGTCCGATTCCGGTTTGTCCTCCAATGCGCGGTAGGCTGTCAATTCATCGAGCGAAATCAAACCGTCCGGAATGGCGGCTCCGAAGACGGGTTCACCGGTGATCGGGTCCAATGCTTGCTCGCCGGTGTTGGGATCGATCACGATTTCAAAGGCACCGGAGACGTCGATGGCGAGAAAGCGCTTGCGAACTTGAACCAGCGGTGTGCCCGGACCTTGGAGGGTGGCGAACTCAAAAACAGTCAATCCGCCGTTATGGTCGGCATCCGCATCATTGAAGGTAAGATGATGTTTTTTCGGTGGTTTTGCCGGGGATTCAGCGGCCGTGGCAAATGTGCTGGCGACAAGGAACGTGCCTGCAATCGATAAAATAAAGGGGTTAACTTTCATGGACTTTTAATAAGTGTTCGAAGCTTGCTGAAGTAAAGGGACTTTTTTGAAAAAATTTAACATCTAGAATCGATGTATCTCATTGAGATCCAGAGATTTGACGGATTTTTCACCTCGTCCGCCACCCCGGCAGCAGGAAAATGGAGATCGCCATGCTGAGGACGATTCCGATCACGGAAACGATTCCCAAACTCACCAGCGCATCGCTCGATGAGAAGATCAGCGACCCGAAGCCGATGACGTTTGAAACGCCACAGAAGAGCAGGGCTTTGCCGGTGCCTTGCCAAAGTTCCTGATAGTCGCCGTGGGTGCGGCGGAGGCTGAGAGTGACGTGGATGGCGTAGTCGATCCCTGTCCCTAGCAGCAGCGGCGTAGCCATCAGATTGACGAAATTCCATTTCAGGCCTGTCAGGCTCATAATGGCTAACAAGAGAACGGTGCAAATGACCATCGCGAACAAGGCCAGTGCCACATCGCTGGCACGGCGGAAAATGACGATCATCATGCCGACGAGCAGGATGAACATCGGGACGAGCATTCGGGTCATGTCCTTGCCGACGAGTTTGGCGATGGCGGGTTTGAAAAGTGCCCAACCGCTCAGCCAGATGCCACCGCCGGTGATGGCGCGGAAGGTCTCATAGTCGTCTCCTGCAGGATCGATGCCAGGGGCCGGCTCGATATTTCCGAGCAGGTAACCGCCGCCGTTTGGCTTGCGGGAAAGGAACAACCGCATGACCTCGCGGGCGGATTCGGATTTCGGAAAAACGGTGGTGGTTTCCGCTGTCTGGCGGGCCATCGCATCGAGCACGGATTTGCCGAGCGCGAGCCCTTCCTCGGTGAATCCGGCCGCATCGGCTTCGCGCAGCAGGCGTTCGCGGTCGGCGGCGAGAGTGGCTAACCATGGGCGGTTGGCGGCTTGGTTCGCCGTGTCCGGCCACCAGCCGATCGGGAGTTTGCCATCGGTGATGGTTCCGGATTTCTCAAGCGACGAAACCCGCCCACGGGCCTCGCTGATGCGCTTGAGCATTTCCGCGTCGTTGCCCGCCTCTACGACGATGCCGAGGGATTTGCCGCTCCAGCTCGGGAAATCCTTTTGGATTCGCTCGAACGATTCCATCGCATTGCTGTGGCGCGGACGCATGATTTTCGAGTCGAACTCAGCGCCGGGCATTCCGTGGATGAGTAGGATCGCGATGGCTGCGAGTGTCAGCGCACCGGTGATGGACCACGCCATTTTACTTCTGGGTAGAAATTTCCCGGTCCCCACCGCAGGCGCTCGATCGACCCCGAATTTTGCAACGAACGGCAGGTAAATCACCAGCATGAGGATGCCCGCCGCCGCCAGTCCGATCGCCACGATCGTTCCCAACTGCGCCATGCCCGGCAGACCGCCGAGATTGAGCGCCATGAAAACGACGGTGGTCGTGATTGCGCCGCACATCACGGGCGGACCGGAGGATTTCCGCAACTCGTGCTTGTCGTGCCCGGCGACTTTGGCTTCCTGGCAGATCACCAGCCCGTAATCCACGGCCAGGCCGATGAGGATTTCGATGGAACTCAGCGCCATGATGCTCAGCTCGCCATACAGCCAACCGGCGATCCCCATCGCCACGGCGAAAACGAGAATGAGCACACCTACAAGTCCTAGCAGCAGACTGAAACGCCGCTGCATCCACCAGAACAGGATGCCAATCAGCCCGAGCGTGAGGCTGATGGAGCCGCTCAAATCATACTCCATCGCCACGCCGATCTCCGAGGAAAACGCAGGTTCTCCCGTGAGCCGGACGTTCAGACCCTTGCCGTCGCCAGCCTGCCATGTGGCGATCGACGCGCGGATTTTTTTCAACCACACGTCAGCCTCACGATAGCCTCTAATCTGGCCCGGAGCATCGGCGAAGAGCAGATGCGAGCGACCATCCGGGCTTTCAAATGCCTCGCCACCTTGCTCGGACGAAGTGAGCTGGGTGACGGCCGGGTGATCGAGAAATCCGAATGGATCGTGCGCCAGCATCACCATGGAAAGGCCTTCCATCGCCGTGCCGATTTTTTCTAACGAAGCTTTCACCGTCGCTCCCGAGTTCGCAGGGGAAAGCCGTGCCGCCTGCGCTCGGGTGGCGGCGGGATCGCCGTTCAGCCAGAGATAGGCCAGCAACTCGGCGATGCCTTCCGGCTCGTCGTTCCAGCGTGGTTTCCAACGGGCGCGTTTCACCACTCCATCGGCTTCGAGGTGTTTCGCAAGAGACTCTGCGGCAGCGGGCATGCTGCCTTCGTCCGTCTCACCGCCCTCGATGAGCATGATCAGTTCGTTGTCCCGGGAAAATGCCTGATGAAACGCCTTCAGCCCCTTCACCTCCGGCAGATCCGCAGGCATCATCGAGAGGATGTCCGTGTCGAAACGCAGCCGCAGCAAGCCGGATGACGCCGCGAGAATGGCGACGACGAGAATGAGGGGAACAGCCAAACGGCGCAACATGCGGGGAATCAATCGGGAAACCCCGGCGGCGGCAAGCTGCTTGCCAGTTTTCAATGTTCAGGAAACAAGCGGAAAGGTGAAAGCAGGGTGCAATCCACAGCCATCTATGAAATTTCTTCCTGAAAACTGAACACTGAAAACTGGCAAACTACTCCTCCGCCTTTTTCCCGACCATCAGCGAAGTGATCACCCCGGTGACGAGAATGGCGAGAATCACCCCGAGCACGGCAAAGTTGAACGAATCCCCGAGCCACAGTTTGAGCCACTTCGCCGTGAGCATTTTCACTCCCACCACGAGCAGGATCAGTGAGAGCGCGGGCTTCAGGTAGCGGAAATTGGCGATCATTCCGGCGAGCGCGAAATACAACGAACGCAGGCCGAGGATCGCGAAAACATTGCTGGTGAAGACGAGAAACGGATCCGCCGTGATCGAGAAAATCGCGGGGATGGAATCGACGGCGAAAATCACGTCCGTGGTCTCCACCAGAGTCAGCGCCACGGCCGAGGGGGTAAGCAGCCATTTTCCCATGGGAGCCGCCGCCACCACCGGATCGGTCACCGCCAGGCCGCCCGGTTCCGCAGGCTCGCGGGATTGAGGGCTGCCAGCCTTGACCATGAAATGCTGGCCGTGGAAATCACGCGTGACTGGGAAAAATTTCCGGATCCAGCGGACGAGGGGATTGTTTTCCGGATGCTCCTCCTTTTCCTCCATCACCAGCATCTTGATCGCCGTGAGAATGAGAAATCCGCCGAACAGATAGAGCACCCAGTGGAAATGCTGCACCAGTGAGGAGCCGATGCCGATCATCGCCCCCCGCATCACCAGTGCGCCGAGAATGCCCCAGAACAAAACCCGGTGCTGATAGCGCAGCGGCACCGCCAGCGATCCGAACACCATGGCGATGACAAAAATGTTATCCACACTCAGGGATTTCTCCACCACGTAGCCGGTCAGGTATTTGGTGGCGGCCAATTTTCCATTATTAACCAGCCCGTCCACCGCGTCCGCCGCCAATCCAAGACCGAACCAATGGCCTTCGTAGGCGAAATAAACCAACACCGAAAACGAAAGCCCCAACGTGATCCACACCGCCGACCAGCCAAGCGACTCCTTGAACCCGACGACATGCGACTTGCGGTGGAACACCCCGAGGTCCAGCGCCAGCATCAGGAACACGAATCCAATAAAGATCACCCACGGCCAAATCATGTCCGGAATGTGGAAAGGCATCGTCACGAATGCCATTGGAAAGCCACGCGCATTTTCCAGCCCGCGGTCTTGCATTTGTTGGCTCGGATTCGGAGTCCTATACCGTTTGCCAAAAGTAATTGCCGAAACCTCCTTCGGCTTGTGCCTTCCACAGAGCTGTCCGGAGTTCGCGCTTCAGCGTGCTCTTCGCGAAGACAAGCTGAAGC
>JBDSZP010000148.1:0-21419 GCA_039925065.1 Luteolibacter sp. | reverse complement strand
ATCGGGGGGGATAGTGAGCAGCGGACGTAGATTACATACACCGCCCGGTATGTAAAGACGTGTGACGGAACAGGGTGCGGGTTTTGATTTTCCGTGGTGGGGGTGACCATTCGGCTCACCTTTGATGCAAACCAGCTTTGACGTCGGCTGCGCGAGACTCCATGTTCCGCGCGACATGGCTTTTGCGGATGTTTTTCCAGAACTTATGAAGTGCCCGACGCCTCTGATGCGTCGGTTTGAACAGCTCATTTCCGAGGAAACGGGCGGTCCTCTGGAGGCATTGGCCCGCCGCAGCCAGGAAACGACGCGGCGGCATTTCGGGCGGACCATGCGGCTTTTTGCGCCACTTTATGTCTCGAACGAGTGCGTGAACAATTGCAGCTACTGCGGATTTTCGCGCGATGCCGGTATTTTCCGGACCACGCTCACGGTCGATCAAGTGGTTCGCGAGGCGAGACATCTGCACGGATTGGGCTTCCGGAGTGTGCTTTTGGTGGCCGGTGAGCACCCGAAGTTTGTTTCAGAAGGCTATTTGCAAGACTGCCTGGACGCGCTCAAGCCTTTCATTCCGACGCTCGCGCTGGAAGTCGGCCCGATGGAGGACGATCAATATTCTGAAATCGTCGGTCATGGTGCGGAGGGACTCGTCGTTTATCAGGAAACTTACCACCGTGAGACCTACCAGAAACTGCACACCGCAGGACCCAAGAAAAATTTCGATTGGCGGCTGAACTGCCCGGAACGCGCCTATGCCGGCGGCTTCCGGCGAATCGGCATCGGCGCATTGTTCGGATTGGCGAATTGGAAACACGAGGCACTCGCCCTCTGCGCACACCTCGAATATCTCTATAAACACGGTTGGAAGGCGCAATACACCGTCGCCTTTCCGCGGATGCAGCCCTATGCGGGAAATTACGAATATGTGACGGATCCGGAACTTTACCTGCCGGACAAGGTTTTCGTCCGACTGATCGCCGTCTTCCGGATTCTTTTCCCACAGGTGGGCATCGTCGTTTCAACCCGAGAGCCTGCGCCTCTGCGCGATGCGATCGCCACCCTCGGTGTGACCCACATGTCCGCCGGGGCGCGTACGGAACCCGGCGGTTACACAGGTGCCGGCAGCGACGACCTGCACCTCACCGTCAAAGGCCGCCGCGTGGAACTTGAGCAAAAATCCGGTTGCGAAAAAGCGACCGAACAATTTCAAATCCACGATACCCGCAGCCCTCTCGAAGTCGCGACGATGCTCCGGAGGAAAAATCTCGACCCGGTTTGGAAGGACTGGGATGAATCGCTGCTGGCGATTTCCTGATCCGTTATTTGCGAAGCCGAAAAAGCCGGGGACCTCGCGATCCCCGGCTTTTTTAATGAAATTCCTATCAGGTCCTCACGGCTCCAAAGAAATCTTATAGAACACCTTGCCGCCCGCAGGTGGCGAGGAATCCGTGTAACTCGCCGTGCCCGCTGTGCCGGGGACAGTAGCGATCATCGTCCAGCTTCCAGCAGCCAGGGTGGTGCTTCGTTGCACGGTGAAGGTCAGCCCGGTGGCACTTGGCCAAGTGAGCAGACCGGCAGCACTCCGCGTAACGGAGAAGCGTGAACTTCCACTGTTGGGAATCAGACCGAGCCGGAACTCAGTTAGGTTGTTGGTGCCGTCGCCATCGAAGTCACCCGTAGCGGTTTGGCCAAGGCCACCGAAGTAAGTGGTTTCCCACGTATCGGTCATTCCATCCGTGTCGGTATCATTGCTAACCGACAGACGGGTGAGTACTCCCGTCGCTTCGTCGAACGAGTAGGCACCGGAGGCCGAGGTCCAGACACGTGTGCCGGCTGTGGTTCCCGAGGTTGTGAAACCGGTCACCGTGAAGGCGGGGTCGTAGACGAGCGCGCCGGTCGTGGTGATCAGATCCCAGTTGTCTCCCGTATTGGTGCTGGCACCCGTCACATCGATGTTGAATGCACCGTTGAGTGTGGCCGGGCCGGTTCCTATGATCGCGTTGGTGACACCGTTGGCTCCAGGAGCGAACTTGAAGCTGCCGGTGCTGCCGAGGACGATGCCTGCGGTGGTCAGATTCAGGTTGCCTGTCAACGTATTGGCAGCGTTGAACGTCACGATTCTTCCCGCGACACCGGAAACCGTCAGATCCTTGTTTCCAGCAACGGTGGCGTTCACGATGATGCCAGCGTTGTTGCAGAGGAGACTGGAAGCCCGGGTGACATGGATCGCCCCTTCAAGGGTGAAGACCACATTATTGGTAGTCGCATTACCAACCCAGCCACCGTCCATTCCGAGATATGGGATCGTGATAACGCCCGTGCCTTTGACGATGAACTGGCCACCCGTGGTGAATACCAGTTTGTCCCCCGCGAATGTATAGTTGGCAGCATCCGTCGGAGTGCGCAGTCCATCAACAGCCACAAGGTAATTGTTTCCTGCGGCAGGCGCTTGGACATTGTCCCAATTCAGACCTGCGTTGAACGACGTCGTCCCGAAGGTATCTCCCACCAGCAACAGGTGACCGTCCGTGATACCGTCACCATTAACATCACCGGGAATCGACGAGATATTGTTTGGATTGGATTTCGCGGTTTCTTCCTGCTCGTTGGTATAACCATCGCCGTCCGGATCACCCGTGCCGTTTTGTGCGGTGATGTTGGTAAAATTGGTGATTTCCCAAGTATCAAGCAGGCCATCGCCATCGATATCAAGTGGTGTGGACGCGGCCACGGTAGGATTGGAACCCGCGGTTTCCTCCTGTTCGTTGGTGTAACCATCGCTATCCGGATCGTCAGTTCCCACAAAGCGGATCGGGTCTGCCTGTCCGGGCGTGGGCCAGTTACTGAAATAGGATTTTTCCCAATTGTCGCTCAAGCCGTCCAAATCGTTGTCATCACTGTTTGGATCGCTTCCGTTGGTTTCCTCCTGCTCATTGGTGAAGCCGTCATTGTCCGGATCACCCGAACCATTTTGCGCGGTGATGTTGGTGAAGTAACTGATTTCCCATGAATCCAACAAACCATCCCCGTCGGTATCATCCGGAACGGACGCGGCACTGTTCGGATTCGATCCGGCAATGTATTCATCGCGGTTGTTGATGCCATCACCATCGTTATCGCCCAAAGTCGCGGCAGTGGAAACATTCGAGAAATAGGTGAGCTCCCACTCATCAGGAAGCGAATCATTGTCGGCATCCACAATCGTGGCGTTGTCCGGTCCCTGGTCATGGAGCTTTTCACGCACCCATCTGAACAGGGCTCCATTCCAAATACGCACTTCGTTATAGGTTGCAGAAGCGGTGCTGTCACCCGCCCATGGGGAATAACCGAGTCCGTCGATCAGGTCGTTGAAATTGACCAGGTTGATAGCGGTATCGAACGTTCCTTTTGCCGCTCCCAGATCCGCCGACGTGGATTTTGTAGAGTAAACGGTGACTCTCATTCTTCCTGAAATGCCGGCGAGTGGCTGGAGAGTCAGCACAATGTGATATTCATCCGCAATTCCATAGGGTTGATTCTTATCAGGAGCGTTCGAAACGACCCCTCCATCAACCATTTCCGTTTGATCCGACGCATCCACTGTGCCGCGAGTCCAGGCCATCATCAGATATTCCGCCGTGCTCGAATTGAAATCGAAGATCCGGCTCCAGTTCTGGATGGTGTTCTGCTTCGCCCACAACTCGATGGTGACGGGAGTGGTGCTTTTCGGCATGAGGTTTGTTCCCAGCTTCACATAGTCCGAAGCAGTCCTCACACCACCCGACATCGTGATTCCGGTGGGAGTGCTGATGCTGTTATATATCACCTCGTTTGCCCCCACATCAACCACGACCGCGTCACTGCCGCCCACGGAATCCACCAGACTTCCATTGAAACTCCAGCGGTTCTTGAGCGCCGAGCGGATTGGTGAAAGCAGAGCATTGTTAGGGTTCGTGTGAGCTTCATGCTCTTCGAAGTCGGTAAAGGAATCGCCATCGCTATCCAGCGAGCCGTTCTTGCTCAGGTTACCAAAGAAAGTGGTTTCCCATGCATCGCACATCCCGTCAAAATCCGAGTCGGGCCAGTTCGAGGCGTCTATTGGCGATGTATTAGCAAGGAACTCCTGAAGGTTGGTCGCAAGATCGCCATCAAAATCACCGGCAGCACCCTGCGCTGTGATGCTACCGAAATTGCTGACCTCCCAAGCATCCTTGAGACCGTCTCCATCCACGTCCGGCCATGACGTGGCGGACATGGGATTGGTCCCAGCCGTTTCCTCCTGTTCGTTGGTCGCACCATCGCCGTCGGGATCACCCGTGCCATCGTGCAGTGCCAGCTCCGCCGGGGTGGCGGTGCCGTTGTTATCGCCGAAATACTTATCTTCCCAACCGTCTGCCAATCCATCGCCATCGGTATCAGGGTTGACTACCGAAAGAACGCCTGTGGCCTCGTCGAACTGATAATAGACTCCGGCATTGGCGCGGATCCAAAGCCGGGCCCCGATAGTCCCGGAGTTGGCCGTGAAATTCGGAAGGGTAAACGTGGATCCATAGGTTTCGGCCAGCGTTCCAGCATTCACGAGTGTCCAACTGTTCCCAATCGTGGTGCCGGCACCCGTGAGATCAACATTGAACGCGCCGTTGAAAGTAACCTTGCCAGTTCCCGCAATCGTATTGTTCACACCGGTCGCTCCGATGACGAACTTGTAACCACTTGTCGCAGAAAAGATCGTGCTCGCGCTGGTTTGAGTAGTCGAAATGGTCAATGCCCCGGTGTAAGTGTTCACACTGTTTACAGTGATCGTGAATCCGGGCGTTCCACCCGAAGTAAAAGAAAGAGCGCCGGTCCCACTGATGACTGAATCAATAATATAGGGGCTTTGGTCCGCCAAAATGTCCGAACCGGTCCCTGTGACATTGATGTTGCCAGCCAGCTTCATCACGTTCGTGGAACCCGCGCCGCTGCGCACAACGCCGCCACTGAGGATCAGGTTATTGATCGTGTAAACATTCGGTGCCGCTGCCGATCCAACTCCCTTGTAGATCATTCCTCCGGCGACTCCGAGCTCAAGCGATGCTCCTTGGAAGGTATAACTCGCCGCGTCGCCGGGTGTTCGGAGGTAAACGTTCGTATTGAGATTGGATACCACATAGGTATTTGCAGCCGATGGTGCGGTGGAATCGGACCAATTGGTCCCGGCATTGAAGGATGATGCACCTACGGCATCACCGGTTACTTTAAGGGTTACGACAGCGCCGTTGACATGCGCTGTAGCCGCGATGGCGAACACATAGAGATAATATCGATTGGGTTTCATTGGGTTCTTTGGGGGTTGCGAAGCTAAATATCTTTAGTCTGCAATTTGACGGACAGAGTAATAGATTGGATCACAAGAACTCAATATTTAGAGTTACCTCCCCCCCCAAATGGGGAGTGGTCTAAAAGCCACCTTCTTTGAACTCGATACGCCAGAAACGCTTGGTTTCACCGAGGTTTGCGGCCTCAACAAATTCAAGAGGTATGCCTGTCCCCACACGGGTTTCCACAGCATTCCAGTCCTGCAGATTGGCGCTGGTCCACAGGCGATATGCCCAGCTCGGTTCAGAAGGACACGTGATCGTAATTTGTGTTTTGTCCTGACTGAACACCAATGTCGGCTGAGGATTCTGGGCGAAGTAGAACGCAGCATTCCACTCCAGCACCGAGAAACGTGAGGCCAGGTTTACCGGTGCTGTATATCCCTGCCCTTCCGCCGCTTGATAGAGAAAATGCAGCTTTCGTTCACGATCCCATAATTCGTTGTCGATCATCGGTTCGTAGTTGCCGAGATTCTCGGTGGTGAGATCAAACTGCACCCATAACAACCGATCCGGATCTTGTGCTTTCGGCAAGGTATGGACGACCGTCATGCCATTCGCATCCTGATTGTCGCGGTATGCCATGATGATCCGATCACTATCGTCATTCACCACAATCGGCCGTCCCATGTTGCGCACGCTGGCTTCGGGATAGCGTGTGCCCACCGGATCGACATCCCGGTCGGAAACCGCGCGTGTCTGCCAAGTCCCGTTGTCGTGGCGGAAAACGACCATATATTGACGGCGGTAGTTGCCGCTGCCGGTGTCCGGTGCCCACCAGGATCCGATGACAGGATTTCCCGATTGATCAAGGCACATACCGGCCTGGTTGATCAGACTGTAGTTTTCCGGAATGTTCACAATGCGCTCGGCACGCGTGCCCTCCACACCACTTTCCGCAATGCTGGAGATCGGCAGCGTGTAGGGCGTCCCGTCAAAATGCTGCCAGGTAACACCAGCATCCAGAGAACGGGCGAAATAGAAGTTGCTATTGGTTTGGTAACCCACGGCACCGCTGCCGGTATCGGAAGTTCCGCTGGAATACCTCCAGCACCAGGTGAGCGTGATTTCATTTCCATTCACCTGAGGCATGTTGAGGTAGGCATTATAATCCGGCGACCAACCGGTTCCCTTGATGAAAGGAAGCTGCGTGGTGCCGCTGCGGTGGACGTTGTCCCACGTCTGCGTGGCGGTATCATAACGATTGAGATAAGTATCGCCGCTGCCGGATACCCCCTCACGGAAAAGGAATAATAAATCACCGTCCGGCAATGTCATGAACTGTGGATAGGTCACCGCATTTTCACGGCCGGTCATGGTGGTATCCGGACCCAACGCGATCGGCCCGCCGCCTGTCACTGGACCTGTGCTTTTCGAATAATGAAATGCATCCCCATGCATCCCCCACGAAAGGTGGATATAGCCGTCGCCATCGATCCCGAACGCGATCACGTCATGGCCATCGGTGATGGTATTCGCGGTGAACGTGGGATGACGGTAAATGTCCCAATTCGATGTCCCGAGGGTGCGGCGGCCGATCCAGATCGTATTGTTATAGGCTGACGTGGCATCATATTGGTGGCGTCCATACCAGGTGATGAACTGCTGGTTTCCGACCGTCTTGATCGACGAGCGGACAAAAGCCACTGAATTGATGGCGGAGGAACCCGCGTAGCCGAAATCACTGGTTGCAGGGTTTCCATCATCCAGCGGGACAATCTTGACCGCGGTGCCCGGTGGCCGCGAGGTGGCCAGCGCGGGATTCGTGGATGCCGCCAACTCTTGCAAATTTCCGAAGCCATCCCCATCAGGATCGGATCCGCCATTATAAGATAGATCCTGAAAATAAGTGAGTTCCCATGAATCCGGCAACGAATCGCCATCGATATCCGTGGAGGTCGATGCCTTGTTATTCGGCGCGGAGCCGTTGGCCTGCTCGGCGGCATTGGTTTCTTCGTCGAGGTCGGGATCGCCTGTTGCCGTCTGGCCCAAGCCGCCGAAATAGCTAATTTCCCAATTATCAAGCAGACCGTCGGCATCAATATCCAAAGGAGTGGACGCGGCAACGGTGGGATTACTGTGTGCCAAATACTCATTCAAATTGGAGTATGAATCGCCATCAGGATCGCCCCCGGCAGTTTGGTTCAAATTCCCAAAATATAACGTTTCCCAGGCGTCGGGCAGCCCATCGTGATCCGTATCTTCCGGAGTTGTGACATCCGGCCCCAGGATTTGCGAGTTTTCAAGCGCTGTGGAGGTAAGCACGCCATCCCAGATACGGAACTCATCGTAGCGGGCATTCGCAGTGGCATCTGAGGTGAACTGGGATTTTCCCAACATAAACAGCGAGTCAGCCAGCACCAGCAGGGTATTGGTTGTATCAAATGTCCCCCGCGCGGAACCCAGAAGCGAACTCGCGGCCGGAGCGGCATACCACGTGACCCGTGTTGTGCCCCCGGCTCCAACACCGGGCTCGAGGGTCATCACGATGTGATACTTCGTGCCGGGCGTGTAGGGTTGGATGGTATTGTCGGAAGTGGTGGTCACGCCGCCTTTCCACTCGATGCGATCCGAAGCGGCGCTGGTTCCCTTGGTCCAAGACATCGTCAGATAATTGCCGGTCCCGCTGCCGATATCAAAGACGCGCGACCAATTCTGCACGGCAACCGGCGTCGCCCAAAGTTCAAGCGTGACCGGTGTCCGATGGCCGCTGATCAAACCGGCACCGAGCTGAACATATGCGGATGTCCCACTCGCACCTCCTCCGAGAAGAATATCCGTGGACGAAAGCGTGGCCGCACCTCCGACGCCAGCATTCGAGTCCGGATCGATGATCACCGCATCAGCGCCACCGGAGGACTCTGATAGTGATCCATTGAAACTCCAGCGATGGGAAAGCAGCGCCGTGGTTGCGGACCAGAGCGGATTCGTGGGATTCGAGTTCGCATCATACTCCTGCTTATCCGTCGAACCATCGCCGTCATAGTCCAACGTTCCGTCGCGATTCAAATTTCCAAAATAGAAGATCTCCCATCCATCGTTGATCAGATCGTGATCGGTATCAGGAAATGACAGTGGATTGAACGGCTGGGTCGAAGCATTGTATTCCTGAAGATTCGTGGCGAAATCCCCATCCGGGTCCCCACTACCATTTTGTGCCGTGATATTTCCGAACCACGTGATTTCCCACGCATCCGGCAATCCGTCCGAGTCCATATCACCTGGGTTCGATGCGGCGCTCGTTGGATTCGTCCCGGCAGTTTCCTCAGCTTCATTACTATAGCCATCGCCGTCGGGATCGCCGCTCCCAGTCTGGCTGAGATTATTAAAATACAGCATCTCCCACGCGTCTGACAGAAGATCACCGTCTGTGTCGTCCGTGGAAAACAGAAACTGGCTTGCGGTCCGCGCCACCTTGCTGATGCGGACCTCATCGATATAGCCGAGCAAGCCCTCGCCGGAAGCACTCCGCCCTTCATTTCCGATGACAAGCGGCCCGGTATAGGCACTCATCATGGTTTCAGCGCCGGTGGTCACCAGCGCATTTGCCTGGGTGCTACTCGCTGCGAGTCGCGTCCAATAAAAGGTGGAAACCGAGGTCGCGCCATTGAAGACATAGGCGATATGAAACCACTCGTTCGCCACAAACCCATGCGAGCCGGACGTCGGAATCGTCGCGGTAGCGGTCGTTCCGGCCCCACCCACGAAATTGAATTTCACCGTCCCGTCCGCGTCGATGTAGAATTGGAAACAACGGTTGTTCAGCGAACTGTCGGTTGAAATGATCTCCCGCTTGACAGTAGTGTTAGGGATATTGATGAGCGCTTCGAGCGTGAAGGAGCCATCGGCACCGGTGAGCGTGGAGTGTGCCACGTAATCGGGTGTGCCAATGGTCGCCGAGCTTCCAGGCTGGAATCCGCCCGACGAATTCGCGTCAAAACCAAGGCCATACGTGGCGTTCGAAATATTCGCCGCTTTTCCGAAAGAGGCAGCCCCCGAAAATCCCAACAAACTCGTGATCGACGCTTGGGGAGTGTTCCCCGTGACCACGTTGCTTCCATTGAATGAAAGCAGCGATCCTCCTCCGGAAACCGCATTCAAAGCCGTGCCCACACCACTTGCCTCGTCGAGATGGAACAAGTGAACCGTGTCCGAATCCACCGTGTAAGGACCTACGATCAAAGCAGCGGCGGGCATCACCGTCGCCGCAAGGAATAGGGAAAATCGAATACTCAAAAACATTGGGGGTAATATACAGCACCCCCGCTTCAAGCGGACCAGAAAGCACGAAACCCCCAATAAATGGGGGACATGGAGGCTACTTGGGTCCCAGATATTTCACCACAGCCTCCGTCCGCGTACGGACGTGGAGTTTGTTGTAAATATTATCGATATGAGAGCGCACGGTCTCAAAACCTATACCCAGATCCCAAGCGATTTCCTTATAGAGATTCCCCTTCACCAGCAACTCGAGGATCTGCGTTTCACGTGGCGTCAGATTATGCTCCTTGTTGCGCGTGGGAGGCTCCTTTTGGAAATGTTGCACGACTTTCCGCGCGATGGCGCTCGACATGGGAGAACCACCCGCGAGGAGATCATCGAGAGCTTCCAGCAATTTCACCGGCGCATCCCGCTTGAGAAGATAGCCCGATGCTCCGGCAGCAAGGGCATCGAAAATCCGCTCATTGTTATCATAAACGGTCACCATCAGCACCATCACTTCGGGATGGGCGATCTTCAGCTTCGCCACACATTCGATCCCGGACATGCCCGGAAGCTGGATGTCCATCAGCACCACTTCAGGACAAACGGCGGCAAGACCTTCAAGCGCGCTCTCCGCCGTGGCAAAGGTTTGGACCAATTCCCAGGAATCGGACGAGGACACAATCTCGGAAAGAATTTCGCTCAGGGCAGCATCGTCCTCAACGATCGCTATGGTGTGGGAGACTTCGGACATAAGTGGATTTTTAGTTAGGGGCAACTGCCAGGTGACAACTCAAGATGATGCAGGTTCCTTGGCCCGGTGACGAGGTAATCCCGCAGGTTCCGCCTATTTCCTTGAAGCGGTGGGCAAGATTGTCGAGGCCGTGGCCTCGTTCATCACTGCTGAGATCGAACCCGACCCCCGTATCGCGAATGGTGATCCGGATTTCCTCCCCATCGAAAGCGAGCGAGAAGAATACCTCGCATGGTCCGGCGTGACGGAGGACATTGTGCAGCGCCTCCTTCACCGCAAGCGCGATGTGGTGGCGGACTTCCGAGCCTAACGAAAGCGCCGGGAGCAGCGGCGGAATATCAAGGCGGCAGCGGATAGGGGTGTCCCGGAACATTTCCTCTGCCAATCGGGTAAGGTGGTCGCCGAGGTAGTCCAGTGTATCAAAAGCGGGATCCACCGCCCAGACCAGATCATCCATGGCGACGATGAGCTCGCGGGTGGATTCTGTCATTTTCGCAAGGTGGCGGCGGGCGTTTTCCGGTGCCTGCCTGATATCGCGGAGGGCGAGTGTGGCACTCATCTCGATGAATGTGACGCGCGACCCAAGATCGTCATGCATGTCCCGGGCGATGCGCACCCGGTCCTTTTCGAGAGCATTTTGGAAACGCAGGATTTCCATCGCCCGCTTCGCCCGCTGCCGGTGCATTGCGAAAATCGCGCCGGAGATCAACGCCACCAGACCGGATGCGATCACCGGCCAAAACCAAACACGCTTCCAAACAGGAGGATCGATCAAAACACGGAGTGAAAGTTGATCCCCTGCCCCCGCGTTCCCGGCCACCCCCATCGCCCGGAAAGTATATTTCCCAGGCGGCACGTTCACATAGGTGGCGCGGCGGTTGTCTCCATCGATCACGTTGAAAACCTCATCCCATAAAAGCACGAACGTCCGGTCGCTCCGGGGGACTGGTGACAAATTCTGCACGGTCGACCATTCGCCATCGCGATCCTGATCGCCATCGACCAGCCCGATCGCCGGGTGCACAGGCCGGATGATCAGCCTCGCGATTGCGGGCTCGGCACCGCTCCGCCTCCACCCGGGCAGATAGCCCGCAGGGGAAGTCGTGATGGCATCATAGGCATATCCACCGCTTCGCCAGATTGGCGGATCGTTAGAACCTGGCACATGCAGTTCAATATTATCGATGGCGAAAAACCCGGTGGTATCCGGAGATCCCGAGACAAGGCTGATTTTCAATTTACGGGCTCCGGCAGGAATGAAAACCGGCTCCGAACGACGGTTCATTGCGGAATCCTCAAGACTCGTTTCCCACCCAGCACTGTGGCCGACCGCTTGAAAACGCGACTGCGAAATCACCTTGTTGTCCGCATCCAGCGCTTGGCAGACCAGAGTCATGCCCAATTCGGTTTCCCGCCAGCGCTCGTCCACACCCTCTAACTGACACCGGAGTTTCACATCACCCCCGGGCTGTTCCGCATGATAGCCAAAATCGAAGTCCAGCCGATGAAGACCTGATTTCAGTTCCAGCTCGCCGTGGGAACGTTGCTCATAGGGAACGGATTTCGAGTCCACGAAAACCCCTGATAGCATGAGATTCACTGCGGAGGAACGGCCCGCACCGTCCACCCCTCTGGCAACCTCCTCGGGACTGGTCCGGTGCTCTGGAGGAACAAAGAAAAAGTCAGTGGGATGGCGGGCCACGCCGCTCATGCGCACTTCATCGATCCTTCCGGGAAATGGCTCGGCCTCGGCATTCCCGACAAAACTCCGCGCTTCATTGCCAATCGCAAAATCTCCCGTCTTGCCATTAAAGTCGCCGGAAAGCGTGCCGCTGCCGATGCAGTTGGCCTCGGTGGCGCCGGCTCCCAAACGCGTCCAGTAGAGCTTGAGATTGCCCCCGACTCCGTTTTTCCCATTGTAGGTCACCGCCACGTGGAACCAGTTTTCCGTATCCACCGCATTTGGACCGGTAGTGGGTATCGTGGCCACCCCCCCGCCCATTGCCCCGCCGTTAGGCAGTGGAAAGAACGCGAGAAACCCCTCCTTTTCGATTCGAAAACTGAAAATGCGGTCGTCCCCATCACCTTCCATCGTCAGCAAATCGAGAGCGAAGGTCTTCGCCTCCTTTGGCATCACATCGAGCTTCACCACCATTTCGTAAGTGAAGGCTCCATCCCGCCAGCCGAAATATCGAAAATCCGAACGAACATTGTCCTTCATTCCGTTATCAAGAACCGGACTCGCCGTGAGGATCGCGCCTTTCAGACTCGATGTACCCATGATTCCACCGTCGTTGGCATTGAAGGAAATCGATCGACCCAGCCCGTTCATCGACGGCTGGGCAGCGGCGGCATTGTTTAATAGACCCGCAAGCACCCCCGTCTTCTCAATCGAATCCGCGAAGGGCGGCCCGGGCTCGTCGAGATGCCAGAGATGCAAGGTATGGGCATCCGGCACGTAAGGTTCGAAATGAGCCTGATCCGCATGCAGTTCCGCAGTTTGTGGCCCCCATGACAACAGGGCTGATAATAACATCCGGCGGGTGAAAAGTGAAACCACGGCAATAGATTAGCCAAAAGGACGACCGTTGCAAGATCCTGTGTTCGAGGACATCCGGAGTTCGCGTCATCGATAGAAACGAACAAGGCACCGGAACAGAAATGTCCCGATGCCTTGTCGAAATACCACGGACCAAACTCAGTTGCTCCGGCGGCGGCGAAGTAGGGCGAGCACGCCCAAGCCACCCAGCAAAGCAGCGCCCGGTTCCGGCACGGCCATCAGCACAACGTCATTTCCGCCGGTGAAGGTTTGTCCGGTGGTGTCTCCGAAGTAGCTGATTTTGAAGTCCTGCCCGCCGACGTTGAACGTCGAGTTATCGGCAAGACCCGTGAACGTTCCCGTGATGTCATCCGTGCCGTCATTGGCGAGAATGAAGAACAACGCGTTATTGATAGGTGTGTAACCCAGCGAGAGTGAGAGATTGCCAGCGAGCGAAACCGAACCGGTGACATTGAGCTGATCATACTCGGTGCCCACCGTCCCGCCGTTGAGTTCGATGGTCAGGGTGGAATCCGTTTGGAGATCGGTATTTCCCGCGCTGAGAATTCCCGGGCTATTGCCAGGGGATACCGTTCCGCCGGCAGCCACCGTCAACCCACCGATCATGCCGGAGCCACCCAGGATACCGGTGGAGTTCACCGTGGTGAGGCTCGTCGAGATGTTGCCGTTCACCAGCAGCTTGCCCGCATTGACAGTCGTCGCTCCGGTATAGGTGTTGGTGCCGCTGAGAGTCATCGTTCCCGCGCCTGCCTTGGTAAGTCCGCCTGCTCCAGCCAGCGAAGCATTGCGATCAATCAGCGGAGCGGAAACATTGAGGTCGCTCGCACTGCTGCTTGTCGCGTCAGCCACGGTGAAGGTGGTATTAGCGCCGAGGTGGAATCCATTGAAGGAATTCCCACCGCCAGTGACGGAGATGGTGGAGGCTGTGGAGCCTCCGACGGACACATCTCCGCTAAAGCTATAGGATTGATAGCCTGTGATCGCACCGCCTGTGGTCGTCAGTGTGCCGCCATTCAGGGCAACGGGACCGAGGGTGGTGAAATTGCCTGTCGTATTGGTGACGACACCGCCTGCGTTGATCACAAGCGTCGAGAGAACGGCGGTGGTGGCGCCACCGAATGTGTCGCCCTGCGCGAAGTTCAACGTGCCGCCGCTGTTCACGGTGATGTTATGGGCGGTCTGCGAATTTCCCAATGCGCTGGTCACGGGATTGACGAGGTTGTTCCCGCGGTTGGCAATCAACGTTCCGCCATTGATGGTGGTATCCCCGGAATAGCTGTTAGCACCGGTAAGGATCTGGGTGCCGGTGCCGATCTTGGTGAAGCCGCCAGTGCCGGAAATCACGCCGCCGTAAGCGGCCGGGCTGGTATTGTCACCGCCGCTGGTGAGAGTGGCCGCTCCGAGTGTGACGTTTCCACCCGTCGTGCCGCCGCCGGTTAGTGAGCCGATTTGGGTATTGAAGCCAGTAATGTCCAAGGTGGCACCGGAAATGTTGCCCATGGTTACGGCGGAGTTGTTACCAAACGCGCCGCTGACATTGGCGACCGAAGCAACGCCAGCCGCAAGCGTGCCGGCGTTGACCGTAGTGCCACCGGTGTAAGTGTTCGCTCCGGAGAAGGTGTATTTGTTCGCTCCGATCTTGGTCAAAGCACCGGAACCGCTGATTTGTCCGGTGATGCCTACAACGGCACCCGCAGTATTTCCTCCGATGCTGCTGTCACCGCTAGCCAGCGCAACTGTGCCGGAAATGATGGGTGCCCCCCCGCCTTCCTGGAAGAGAGCCCCGGTAGCACCTTGGCCGGTACCGCCGTTGAGGGTAATATTGTTAGTGATGGCATTCGTGGCGTTGGCGAACCACAATGACGCGCCGCTGGAAACGTTCACCGGAGCACTGCCGCCACGGTTTCCGACGCTCAGGTCGAAGCCCATCGCGCCGGAGGTGATGTTGAATTGGCTGACTCCGCTGACTGTGCCGTTCATATACAAACGCGAGGCGCTGGTGCTGACGTCCACAACGTTCCCCGTACCGGTGAGCACTCCGGTATAGTTGATTTGGGAACCTCCGATTTTGCTGAAGGTGGCATCCGCAGACAGATTGATTGCGGGAGCGTAACCAAAGTTGCTTGCAGGAGGATTGAATACCAATGTGCCGCCAGCGATGTTGATTGTGCCCGTGGCAGCGGCACCGGTAGTCTGGTTGAGCTGAAGAGTGCCTGCATTGAGATTGGTACCACCGCTATAGGTATTCACGCCGCCAAGAATGAGCGTTCCAGTACCATTCTTGGTCAGACTCATGCCGGCTCCACCAATCACACCACCGACGGTCAGAGCGCCAGTGCCATTGGTGGTAACGGTGCGGCTGGCTCCCAGCGTCACAGCACCGGTGCCGAGGTTCAGCGCGTTAGTGCCAGAGGAGGCGAAGTCGCCATTCCAGTTCTGCGCATTGTTGGTCGTGAGGGTGACACCACCATTGGTGTTATCGATCACGCCGCCGTTGATAGTTAGAGCGCCGGTGCCGATAGCGGAGGCATTGTTGATATTAAGCGTGCCTGCATTGAGCGTAGTTCCACCACTATAGGTGTTCGCGTTGGTGATCGTCAGGGCAGCCGAGTTATTCTTGACCACGCTGGTGACACCCGCAACCGCGTTGGACCCTTGGAGGGTATAGTTTGCAGTGTTGTTGTTGAATACGACACTGGTAGGATTCACATCAGCGCCACTGACGTCCACGACGGTGTTAGCACCTGCGGAATCGTCGAACACCACTGAATCTCCCGGTGTGTTGATGTAGCTTGTGACGCTGTTGTTGGAATTCAACTTCCAGCTCGTATTGGAGGTATTCCAGGCGGTACCGTTGCTGCCGGTCCATTTCAGATAGTCGAGGCTGGTGAGCGCCAAATTGACCTGGGTCCCGGTATTCACGAGATTGCCGATGCCGCGGCTGGGCAGAGCGCCCAAGCTCAATCCGGCGTATCCCGTGCCGCCGATTGATCCGCCCGAATAGTCGATGAGTGTATAGGTGTTACCCGCAGTGGCAGAGCCAAGTGAAGCAACGTTGATAACGACTGCTCCGGCGGCACCGCCCAAGGAAAATGCACCGGCGTTGACGCCCGTGCTCGCCGCATAGTTGGAGAGCGTTCCGAAATTCACATTGCCGGTCCCACTGAAGGTCAAGCCTCCACCAAGAGTCAATTTCCCGGTCGACGACTGACCTGCTTCAATATTTCCACCGGAGGCGACGGTCGTCGCGCCGTTCACGGTCCCGAGGCCACCGAGGGTAGCGCCGCTGGAGACCGCAACCGCGCTACCGGAAGCCAGGGAACCGTTGATGAAGACTTTGCCAGAGCTAACCGATGTCGCTCCGGTATAGGTGTTCGTTCCGGAGAGTGTGGTCGCCCCGGAAGAACCGCCCGCGAAGGTCATGCCGCCGCTGGTGTTGGCCGCAACGGTGATGCCCGTAACGTTGGTCGCGGCGGTGGTATAGGATCCACCAAAAAACGTGGCGGTCAATGTGTCGCCGGCCGTGTAGCCGATGCCAGGGCTGGTCACCACGATGCTCGTGACAACCCCGCCCGAAACAACCGCGTAGCCGGTCGCGCCGGTGCCGGGGCCACCCGTTAGTTTAACCAGCGGTGCTCCAACATAACCAGTGCCACCCGCTCCCACTGAGATGGAGGAACTACTCACGCCTTGGCCGGTAGGGGCGAGCAGGCCCTTGCTGATGGTGATGGCGGTGTTGTTGTTGTTAATGGTTCCGCCGCCGCTGTAAACGTTGACCGCGTCGATGTTGGCATCGGTAAGGAAGGTCGTCCCGGAGTTAGTGGCGGTCGCCTTGAGGGTACCACCGTTGAAGTTGAGGTGAGTCGTGGCGTTGGCCTGGCTTCCCAGAATCCGGCCGGTGTTCAAGGTGCCGTTTGCCAGGATGTTGGCGATACCCGTAGCACCCGCTACGTTGTTGGTTTGTGCCAAGTTGAGCCCGACGCCCGAGGCGTTTCCAGTAGTAACGCTCGCAAGACCGGCGCCGCCGCCGACATTGAGAACACCCAAGGAAGTCGCCCCAGCCGTGCCGGCTTGCACTTGAAGGAAGCGGATATCGGTGCCTGCGGTAACTGCGCCTCCCGTGACATTGAGAAGCCCCGAGCTGCTGGCTGATCCGGCAGCAATATGAAGCTGCCCGGTGGCAGAGAACGTGCCGCCCGTCACATCCACCACGCCGACCGTATCAACAAGGCTGGCCCCGATGGACGGTTGAACTGAAGTCACCGTTCCGCCGGAAAGATTGTAGTAACCGTAGCCAGTGCTGTTGGAGCCGATGCGGAGGTTATCGATTCCAGCCGCTTGGGTAAGTATCAGCGAGCCACCGGTCTGGAAAACCGAGCCACCGCCAGTCCCACCGCCAGCGTCCCCGACAAACAGGTTGAGCCGGTTGTTGATCACGGCTCCCGGCTGGATATTCATGATCCCCTTGCTATTCGTTACGGTGCCCACTTTGAATCCGCCGTTCGCCGTGTTGGTTCCCAAGGTGCCGGAGACATTAAGAGTGCCATTTCCGACACTGATCGCTCCTGTTCCTGTGGAACCGGCGATAGTGACGGTGCCACCAACGAGATTGATAAAACTATTTCCAATCGAACCAGTGCTCGAGACAGTGAGCGTCCCCGCGTTCACGGTGGTCGTGTCAGTATAGGTGTTCGCACCGGAGAGCGTGAGATTGCCGACGCCGCTTTTGTTCAATCCCAAGCCAGCCGTGCTGCTGTTCTGCAAGACTCCGGAAAAGGCGTTATCAACGGCATTGTTTACAAAGAGCCAGCGGGCAGTGCTCGAGCCATTGCCAACCGTGCCGCTACCGGTGAGGCCGCCTGTCGACAAATCCCTCGCTCCGATGTTGAAAATACCACCGGTGACGTTCAGGGTTCCGCCGCCGAGATTGTTTGCCGCCCCGCTGGTGGTACCTAGCAGCACCGTGCCACTGCCTGTTTTGGTAATGTTCAGAACTCCGCTCGTGCCTGCATTGATCGTATTTCCGGCAGCCCAAGTGGTATTACCCGTGCCGCCAAGCGTCAGCGTTTGTGTGGCGGAGGCCGCACCGGTCACCGCGTTCACGATGTTCAGCGCATTGCTGGAGTTGTTGATCCAGCTCTGGCTGGCACCCAGCGTGATGGCGACGTTTTGATTGGCAGTGGTGGAGCCGATGGTCACCGCACCCGCGCCGGAGTTGACCGTGATGCCGCCTGCGCCGATGGTGAGGACGCGGTTCGTGCTGGCGGTCGTGTTGCCCTGAAGCAGCGTCGTGCCGGTGTTATTGAAAGTGAGCGAATTGGCGGCTTGGTTTGCATTGAGACTGATCGTCTCCGCCGCATTAACTGACGTGATGTTGAAAATGACGTCGTCGCTGATGATTGGAACCGCACCGGGGTCGGGCGTGGTGGCACCGGATGCGGTGGACCAGTTGCCGACAGCATCCCATCCTGCGGTGAGGCCATCCCAGTAAATTGTGCCCGCGTGAAGGGTCGGCATCGCGAAAGAAGCGACGACGATGGCGGTGAGAGAAGCGGAGTTGGCGAACAGATTGCGGGAGGAGCCTTTGGGTTTCATGGGGTTACGTGTGTTTCAAGGGAGATAAATATTAAACAAGCCACCGGGGTTTTGAGGGCTGTCGAAATGGGTTTTTGATATAATTCGGAAACATCTAGGCTCATGAATCGCTCGTGATCAATAAGCATGCGCCGATCCCCCCACTAATGGGGATGCGTAGGGGGGATGAAATAAAGCTACGGAGGGACGCACCGAAACCTCAGCGCGTTCTTCTTAACCCTATTCCATGAAACCTCAGGATTCGCATGACTACGACGCCCGTAACTTAGAACCCCCGCAATTGCTTGTGCGTGGCCTCCGAAGCGATAAAGTCACCGCCATGGATTTTGAAACACTGAGCAGTTGGGCCGATGAGGAGTTGAAGTCGTTGGTGAAAATTTTACCGGCCGACATCCAGGAGGCAGCTAACAAAGTCGTGACTTCGCTGGAGGAGCAACCGGGACAAGGCTCTGACGACGAGGGCTTGGAAGGCGATGAACTGGGGCTTTTCGAAGGACCCTCCGCGATGGACGAAACCGGCGACGGAGAAGTCCCGCGCATCCGGCTTTTCCTGATGAACATCTGGGAATGGACCGACGAGGACGAGCAGGATTATCGCGACGAGGTGGGCACGACTTTCCTCCACGAACTGGGCCACTATCTCGGCTGGGACGAGGATGAGGTGGCGGATCGCGGATTGGAATGACCCGTAAGATTTCTACTTCCAACAGCTCGAAAAGCACGATAGTTCAGGCATCACTTTAAATTCAACACCATGGACATTCTCGGATTCATCAAAGGCGAACTGCTGGAAATCATCGAATTCAACGACGACTCGCGCGACACACTCGCGTGGCGTTTTCCCGACAACGACAAGGCGATCAAGAACGGCGCGCAGCTCATCGTCCGTGAAAGCCAGGCCGCACAATTCGTTTATCTCGGCCAATACGGCGATTGTTTCGGCCCCGGCAAGCACTCGCTCGTCACCGAAAACATCCCGGTTCTGACGAAGCTCAAGGGTTGGAAATACGGTTTCCAGTCCCCCTTCAAAGCAGACGTTTATTTCGTCACCACGCGCCTTTTCACGGGAAACAAATGGGGCACCGCGAACCCGATCATGATGCGCGACAAGGACTTCGGCGTGGTGCGCCTGCGGTCCTTTGGTTCGTTCGATTTCAGAATCGTCAATGCGCCGGTTTTCCTAAAAGAGGTCGCCGGGACGGATCAACATTTTCGCCTCGATGAATTCGCCGACACGATGCGCTCGCGGATCGTCAGCGTTTTCAGCGATGCGCTTGCCTCCTGCGGCGTCCCTGCGCTGGACGTCGCGGCACGCTATTCGGAACTCGGCGATGCGCTGCTCCCGCTCATCAACCCTGCGGTGACGAGCAAGTATGGCATCGAAATCACCAGCTTCATCGTTGAGAACGTATCGGTTCCGCCCGAAGTCGAAGCGGCCATCGACAAGCGTTCGAGCATGGGTGCCATCGGCAATCTCAACGATTACGTGAAATTCCAAATGGCCGAATCCATGACTAACGGTGATGGAGGATCGCCCGCAGCAGCGGCCGGCCAAATGGCGATGGGCTTCGGAATGGCTCAGGAAATGATGAAATCGATGCAAGCCCAACCACCGCCACTCCCCGGCGCTGCGGCTGCCGCTCCTATTTCCGCAGGGATTCCCGAACTTCTCAGTCCGGAACAAGCAGCGCAAATTCTCGGAGTTTCCGAAGCGGATGTGATCGCCTCGATCGATGCCGGTGACTTGAAGGGCAAGAAAATCGGCAGCGCCTATCGGATTTCCCGCGCCGCCATCGACGCCTTCCTTGCCGAGTAATCCGCAGCCATGGCCGAAGTCAGCGCATTGAAAAAACATCCCTGCCCGGAATGCGGCGGGGATGCCGAATGGGACGCATCCAAGAAGGCGCTCGCCTGCCCCTATTGCGGAACGATTGTCCCATGGAACGATGGCGAGGACCCGATGGGAGCCGCCGTCGTCGAGCACGATCTGGAAAAAGCGCTCTCCTCCGCCCTGCCCGAAGACCGGGGCTTCCGGGCCGAGAAAAAATCTGTGAAGTGCGAAAGCTGCCAGGCCATCAGCGTCTTCGATCCCGACCGCGTCGCCCAGCGCTGCGACTTCTGCGGCTCGCCCTCGATCGTTCCGATGGACGATCTCAAGGACGCGATCACTCCGGAAAGTCTGCTGCCCGCTTCGATCCCGGCGACGCAGGTGCGCGACCAGCTCCGGCAATGGTATGGCACCCGTTGGTGGGCTCCCAACAAGCTCAAGCGGGCGGCGATGACCGACACGCTGCACGGCATTTACCTCCCCTACTGGACCTTCGATGCGCACGTCGATGCCTATTGGACCGCCGAAGCAGGCTACTATTATTACGAAACCGAGACCTACGAAGACTCCAACGGCAGAACCCAAACCCGCCAGGTCCGACGGACGCGCTGGGAAGATGCGGCCGGACAATTGGCGCACTTTTTCGATGACGATGCCGTGCCCGGAACCGTCGGCGTTCATAACACCCTACTGAGAAAAGTAGAGCCCTTCCCCACCACTCAGGACCTCAAACCCTACGAACCCGCCTACGTCCGCGGCTGGACGGTGGAGCGCTATCAGATTGACCTGCGGCAGGCATCGGAAACCAGCAGGCAGCAGATGGACGCTACGATCCAACAACTCTGCTCCCGCGAAGTCCCGGGCGACACCCAGCGGAACCTGCAGATCCAGTCAGACTATCAGGGCCGGACTTTCAAACACATCCTCGTCCCCGTCTGGCTCACCACCTATACCTACGGCACGAAATCCTATCAAGTCGTCGTCAACGGCTACACCGGAAAAATGGCCGGCGAGCATCCGTTGAGCTGGGTGAAGATCACGCTCGCCGTGCTGGCCGCGCTGCTGGTAATTCTGATTTTCGTAATGCTCACTCAGCGGTGAGACAGAAAGTCTTCAGCCGGAGCGCGGAATTCATTCCGCGCGAAA